>NZ_CP113343.1:4438644-4755690 GCF_026683955.1 Arthrobacter sp. MMS18-M83
CCGAACGCGCGGCCGAAATAACCGAGGCCGCCAAGGAAATAGCGCTTGAACAGGGGCTTTCCGCCATTACGCTGCGCAACGTTGCAGCGCGGGTGGGAGTGGCCTCGGGCCTCGTTGCGCATTACGAGCCCAACGTTGACGCCCTCGTTGCGGGCATCTTTGCGACCATCGTGGCGGCTGAGACCGAGGAGGTTTCGGGCCTTCTGGATCGGCTGCCGACTCCCTTGGAACGGCTCGGGATGCTCCTCGAAACGCTCATGGATGGCAGTCGTCTGGACGTCACTGCCATCTGGGTGGAGGCGTGGACCCTGGGGCGTCGGAACGAGGCGCTCGCTGCCTGCGTTCGTGAGCAGATGGATGCTTGGCAAGCGGTGGTGCAACGTATCGTCGAAGACGGGATCGCGGACGGCGAGTTCGACACGTTCGACGCTCCATCCGTTGCTTGGCAGATCCTGGGCATGGTGGACGGCCTGAATGCCCAGGCATTGGTGCGTTGGGATGGTGTCAGCGACCGCGGTACGCACCTTGCCCGCGCTGTGGAAGGCATGGTGGGTGCGGCCCGCGGTTCACTGCTACCGGGCCAGGTTGGATAGCTCGTCCGCGTGAGCTACGGGGCTTATCTTGCGGGGCGCACTGCTCGTCCCGCCGCTGCGATCACCAACTTCTCCGGGAGTAGCTTGACGGCCACCCGGGCAACGAAGGAGTTGAGTCGGCCATCCACAACGCTCGGCTTGTTCGCACGGATCGCGGACAGGGCGGTGTCCACTACTTGACCCGGAGTCCGCATGGATCCAGCTGCTGCCGCCTCGCCGGCGATTTCGAAGAAGGGCGTGTCCGTGGCGCCCGGGCAAACCGCGAGGACTTTCACGCCCGTGCCTTGTGTTTCGGCCCAGAGTGCCTGGGTGAAAGAGAGCACGAACGCCTTTGTCGCGCCGTAAACGGCCATGTGGGGTATTGGCTGGAAGGCGGCTGTACTCGCGATGTTGATGACGGCGCCAGTGCCGCGCTCCACCATGCCGGGCAGGTATCGCGTCGTCGTCCCGACCAAAGTGGAGCAGTTCAGCTGGATCTGTTCGCTGAAGCGGTCGGCGTCGGCATGGAGAACTTGTCCGTGCGTCCCAAAGCCCGCGTTGTTGACCAAGATGTCCACGGTGAGTCCAAGGGCTTCGGTAGCGAGATGGAGTTCCTTCGCGGAGTCCGGGAGGCTCAGGTCCATCGCCAGGACAGTCACTTCGGTTCCGTCTTCGCGGAGTTCGCGCGCAAGCTCGTCAAGCTTGTCCTCGCTGCGGGCAACCAATATCAGGCGTGCGCCCTCGGCGGCTAGCCTTCGGGCAAAGACTGAACCGATGCCTGTAGACGCTCCAGTGATAAGGGCTGTTTTGGCTGAGATGTTCATTTCTACTCCTAATAAACTGACTGTGCGGTTTGTTTTTTGGTGATATGGGGTTTTTGGCTGTTGGGTTTGGTGCGTTGCTAGCTGGAAATGAACTGCCGTTCGAGGAGTTGCAAGAGAAGCCCGGCACGTCGCTCGAAGGCGTCGAGATCTCGGGGATCGAGGGCGTCGGTGACAGCCTTCAGTCCATCGAATGCGGCCACGATGACCGTTGCGGAGTCGTTGGGATCTCCTGGAAACGTCAAGACGCCACTTGCGCGGCCTCGTTGAAGGATTCCTGCTACGAGGTCCACCCATGCGGCGAGGGGAGAGGCGCCGCCGGGATGCCCCTTCACGGAGGCCAGTTGATTGGCAAGGCGCACCACTCCCCACGCCGAAGAGTCGCTCAGGACGGTTCTGACCATGAACTCCCCGAGAGTGCGCAATTCCTCAAGTGGATTGTCCTTGCTGAGAATTTCCTCTTGGACGCGGCGTAGCCAACGTGCCTTTTGCTCGTCGACGACGGCCTGGGCCAAGAGCACTTTCGAAGAGAAATGAAAGTAGATGGCTCCCTTCGTGAGCCCGACTTCGCGGATGATGTCGTCCATCCGGGTCTGCTCGAAACCCTTTCGCGCAAAGACATCAGCGGCAACCCTGAGGATCTCGCTGCGCGTGGCCGCGCCCTTGGGTGTGCTGCCGGTGTCGCCAATCTCCATAGAACGAAACTACAAACCGACTGGTAGGTATGTCAACTGGGAGGCGCGATGGCAGGGAGCATGAAACGCCACATGTCGTCAATCCGCTTGAGAACGTCACGTCGTTCTGTCAGCACGTTGGACACCATTTGGACGCCCGTGAAGGACGCAACCAGGTACCGTGCGAAGTCTGCGGCATCAATATCGGGCCGCACGTCACCCTCTTGTTGAGCCTGGCGGGTCAGTATCTCCATGGTGGCGACCCAGTCCTGGTAGGGGCCTTTCACATCTGCGTTGAAGGCCGAGGCCTCGAACGTCAGCCGGATGCCGGCCCGCACAATTGGCTCATCGAGCAACTGCTGGCCGAAGGTTCTGCACATCGAGATCATGGTCTCCAGCGCCGGCAACCCGGCCGCGGCAACCCTCTCTCCCGCGACACGCACAATGTTGTGCTGTTCGGCGATGACAGCCAGCGCCAGGTCTTCCTTCGACTTGAAATGGAAATACAACGCGCCTTTTGTAACGGCGGCCCGCTCCGTGACGTCGCTGAGGCTCGCATTCCCGTATCCGACCTCTTCAAAGATCGACGCTGCCCCTTCAATCACCGCTGTTCGGGTGGCTTTGGCACGTTGTTGCATGATCAGCCTTGAGACCTCTCCGGTTTCTACATCCGGGATACTTGAGTGCGCGAATCCGACTGAGCCCGGGGACCGGCGAGGTCAACCGGATCCGGAGGGGCACACGTGGGGGCGCTCTCACGAAAGCCCGACACCGGGCTTCGAAACCATAAGGCTACCATTGTGACCGCCGATATTTCGGCCTCCGGGAGCCCGATCCTATTCCTGGCCGGCGCAGAGTTCGCGGCGCACGCGCTTAATTTTCCGCTTCCTATGAAGTTTCCCGACGCCCGGCACATCGTAAACCGGTTGAACGGTTTGTTTAATGACCATTCTGGCTCTACACTTCAAGGCGGTGGCTCGTTGTGTTTGCGGCAACCAGCTGAAGGACAGTAATGGGGGGAGGTGCGGCCGAGTAATCGACCGCACCTTTGCTGTCCGCAGCGGACGGCGTTCGATTTCCTATCTCACATCCTTGTGGTTTAGTATTGACGAGTTGCTCCGGCGGGGATGGAAGTTCCCGGCAAGCAAAGTTTGGGGCTGTGGCGCAGCTGGTAGCGCACCTGCATGGCATGCAGGGGGTCAGGGGTTCGAGTCCCCTCAGCTCCACAACATTCGACGTATTCGGAACATCGAGTAAGTCCGCAGCACGGAAAGGGAATCACCCGAACGGGTGGTTCCCTTTTTGCGTCCAGTCCCCATTCCGGACGGTTCTGCGAGGCGCCGTTGTGGTTAAAGGGCGACGAGATGCCGTCGTAGGCAAGGTGGAACATCATTCCGTCCCTCGCATGGGCGAGGTTGTGACAGTGGTCCATCCAGATGCCGGGATTGTCCGCGGTGAGCAGCATGGTCCACATCTGTCCAGGCCGCACCTCCATGCTGTCCATGTTGAGATCCGTGCTGACCGGACGCCCGTCGATTGATAGCACGCGCACGTGGTGCCCATGGGGGTGCATGGGGTGGACGTCGTCGCTGCGGTTCACCACCGTGACGAGCACGCGATCGCCGCCCTGGACCACGAGGGGCGGGATGTTGGGATACACCGCACCGTTGACGGTGAACGCGAAGCGGGGCACCCCGTCGACAAAGCGGATCAGGTGGTCGAGAGCGTACGTAACCGACACATTGGCGGCGGGGGCCCGGAGCGAGGCGGGCACACCATAGGTGGCCAGATCCAACTCGGGGCCCGGCACGAAGCGCGGTGCAGGTCCCGGAGGCACGGGGGAGGCCGACGAAATCGCCCGTGGAACGAGCGAGAGCCCACTAGTGCGCGCGCCTTCGAGGGCAAGCTGGACCAGCTGATCGGGCATGGTGAATTCGACGTCGTAGCGTCCTCCGGCGGCGAGCGGCAGGACCGCCCCGGTCATTTGCCCTGCGGCCGGTCCGTCGCCCATGGCGAGGTCGCCGCCGTCGATCGCCGTGAGCCTGAACGCGACCCCGGACAGACTGAATCGCTGGGTGAGCTGGTCTGTGTTGATGATCCGTAGCCTCACGCGTGATCCGGGGGCTTTCTGTTCCGTCCAGACCGCAGCGTGCCCGCCGAAGAGCGTGGAGCCGCCGAGAGTGTGCACCGGCACCGTGATGTCCTGGATATCAGGAGCGGGGCCGTCCGGAGGGTCGACGACGAGCGCTCCATAGAGGCCCTTCGGTTCGTCGGCGGATGCGTTTTGGTGGGTGTGGTACCAATACGTTCCGGCCAGCGCGGCCGGGAACTCGTAGATGAAGCTCTGGCCCGGCATGACCGCGTCCTGGGTGACACCCGGGACGCCGTCCATCGCGTTGGGCACGTCGTAGCCGTGCCAGTGGAGTGTCACGCCGTCCGGCACATTGTCGTTCACGAGTGTCACCCGCACGGTCTCGCCCTGGCTGGCCCGCAGTTCGGGTCCCGGCAACGAGCCGAACGTGAGCGCGTCGGCGTTCGTGCCGTCGTCGAGCGTGACGCGTTCGCTGCGCGCATGAAGTGTGTACTCGCGCACCCGTCCAAGCGGTGCGGGGCCGCGCAGGGTGTCCACGCTACGGGTAGTCTCCGCAACGGGGCTTGTACTGGAGTGGTGACCCGCGGTGTGGAACGACGACGGTGGCGCTGCCTGGCTGTCCAGCCATGAAACGGCGAGGGCCCCAAAGAGCACAACCACTCCCAGGGAACCGGCGGCGATCGTCCCCCGATTCCGCCAGCCGTGCGTGGCCCCAAGGGTCCCGGACGCAATTCCGAGGAGCGCGAGCACCGCCAGGACAGCCAGAGGGAGCCAGCCCGCCGGGGTCCCAAACGTGAAGACGGACAGGAGTCCCGCCGTCGTGAGCGCCGCTGCGGCTGCCAGCGCGGGGAGGACGACGGCGCTTGCCCGCCTCGTGAGCGTCAGTGCCACGGCGCCGATCGCCGCGCCAGGCACAGTGAAGGCGAGGCATCCGAGAACCCGATCGCCGACGAGCTCTGGCCGTCCCGTGAGAAGAACCGCCATTCGGCCAGCGGCGAGCACCAATCCGAGTAACGCACCCGCCGTGACGGTCCATGCCGGAAGCCAGACGGGGGACGCCGGCCGCGCCCGTACGAACCACGCGGCGAGCCCGCCGATCCACGAAGCCGCGCACAACGCGGCAAGGATCAAGTCGATCCCAAGGACGGCCGACGGGGGCATCGCTGGAGTCTTCCCGCGGTCAGGACGACGCGGGGAGGGGCTCCTGGGTCTTGGCCTTCACGGCACTCCCAGTTCGGTTCAGGCGCCGCGCTCGGAGGAAGAGCCAGTATGTCGAGAAGATGATCAGCAGCCCGCTGACGGCGTGCACGGAGACGGCCCATGCGCCGGGCAGGTTGGGATTCTCTCGGCTCCCTCCGGTCAGGATGCCCCCGACAATGAAGACCGCGAGCTGGACATACGTGAGCGCGAATATGCCCACGGTGAGCCAGATGGTCGACTTCCCGGACTTGGCAAGGAAGGCGAAGAGGATCGCGAGGAGCGCGAGCGAACGCATGACGATCTGTCCGTTGATCGTGTGCGGGTCGAATGATGCGTCCCCGAGGAGCTTCCCGCCGAATGTTCCGAATCCGGCGAGGTACAGCTGGACGATAGTGTCGAGGAACAAGAGCGAACTGACGATGAGTAGGGCCTTGCGCATGCGGACTCCTTGATGGCTGGGTGCGGGTGTGCTGCTGCCGGTGTCCGGGCTAAGGATCCGGGACACCGGCAGGCGGGTTTCAAGGGAGGCAGGGCTGCTACTCGGTCTTGACTCCATATTCTGCGGCGCTGACAAACTCGATGGCCGAGTAGGTCTCGTCGCCTACGACCCAGGCGTTGTGTCCTGGCGGGATGGTGTAGGAATCTCCTGTGGAAATGCTGATCTTCTTGCCGTCGTTCGTCTCGACTTCTAGGGAGCCGGCAATGCAGTACCCCACGTGGTTGAGCTGGCAGGAATCGGTTTGGACCACCGGTTTGATGCAATCCGCCCAACTCCAGCCCGGCTCGAAGCTGAGGCGGCCGATGGTGTAGTCACCGACAGTGACGTTTTCCACCAAAGTTTTGTCCGGACGGCGGGTTTCATCAGGGGAATTGTGCGACTTTACTTGAAGCTGCGTGACGAGGTTGACAGTCATGGTCTGCTCACAAGGGGAGTGGGAGCCTGATTTTCCAGGTCCGCAACGTGGCTCGCTATCCGCAGCGGACCCTGCTGTGCCTGAGCTGCTTGCGGCGCGTGCCGTGCCCTTCAGCAGCGGGCAGACGGTCGGTTACTTGCAATCTCTACCATCCTCCGCCGCCCCCGTGTTGTCGAGACTTTCAGCGGGGGATAGATTGCTGGAGGCCGCCGGACATTCCAGCAAGCCGAGAAGCGAAAGAAGGCTCGAGTTCAGCGTGACCCCAACGGATCCTAACGACCCTCGCGCAGTGGGCCTTGATGCATTGTTTGGCGGTCTGCGCCGGTTCCCCGACGTCGAGGCCGATAACCTGCAAGCGCACGACGCCACCGATCATCTTCTCCTCGAGACTGCGGCAGGGCACGTGCACAGCCCGAAGACCCGCGTTGCGGTGATTGGCGACCGCTACGGAGCCCTGACCCTGGGCGCTTTGGCGGCCCTCGGCGTCGAGCACATCCGTGTGTCCCAAGACCTCTACGTGAGCAGGCTCGCACTCCAACGGAACGCCGAGGCGGCAGGGCTGTCCGGTCGCTTCGAACAGTTCGAGTTGGGAGCCGCGCTGCTCGATGGCGCCGAACTGGTGATCATGCAGTTACCCAAAGCGCTCGCCGAACTGGAGGAGATCGCCGACGCCGTAGCGCGCTTTGCAGCGCCGGGCGCAGTCCTGCTGGCCGGTGGACGCGTCAAGCACATGTCCGTCGGCATGAACGCCGTCCTGGAGCGCAGCTTTGAGTCCGTACAGCCGCAGCTCGCGCAGCGGAAGTCGCGTGTCCTGCTTGCCAGCAGCCCCAAGCGCCCGGCAGGTGCGCCACCCTTCCCCGTTTCGGAACAGAACACCGAGCTAGGGATTACGGTGTGTGCCCACGGGGCTGCGTTCTCGGGTACGAAGCTGGACATCGGCACCCGATTCCTTTTGGGCTTCCTGGACAGGATTCCCAATGCGCGCCATGCTGTGGACCTCGGCTGCGGAACAGGAATCCTCGCCACGATGTACGCACGTAACCGGCCCGATGCGCGCGTTACTGCGACAGACCAATCAGCCGCAGCCGTCGCGTCCACGCGGGCCACCGCGGCGGCCAATGGGGTGGGAGACCGAGTCACCGTAGTTCAGGACGACGCCATGTCCGCCTTCGAACCAGGCAGTGCAGACCTCATCTTGCTCAACCCCCCATTCCACCTTGGTGCCAGCGTCCATGCCGGCGCGGCAACGAAGATGTTTGAGTCCGCAGCACGGGTCCTGGCTTCCGGAGGTGAACTCTGGACTGTCTACAACAGCCACTTGCAGTACCGCGCCGGGCTGGAACGCCTGATTGGTCCCACCACTGAAATGGGAAGGAACCCGAAATTCACTGTGACACGCAGCATCAAACGTTAGGTGTCAGTGGGGTTGGTGAGCACGGCTCGGTCAGTGTGGCTGAGACAGCAACTGGTCCAGCGCGAAGTGCCCGATCCCTGACATCTGCGGGTTGTCATCCGAAAAACTGAGCATGGCCGTCGCGAACAAGACGGCCCAGCCTCGGGCCCGATCCCAGGTGCCCGCATCAACTGCGGGCCCGAAGGCGGCGATGAAACGGTGCCGCGCACCGGCGTCGAACATCAACCAGGCGACGGCAAGATCAGCCGCCGGGTCGCCAGCCCCAAGGTCCCCGAAGTCGAGGACAGCCGCTAGCCGCCCGTCAGGGCGCAGGAGGACGTTCGCGGGGTGAAGATCTCCGTGCAGCCACAGGCTGGGCCCGTCCCACGGCGGAACCAGACAGGCTTCGGACCAAAGCTCCCGCAAGCGCGGGGCTTCCGGATAGCGGCCGGAATCAGTGAGCCGGTCCAGTACCGCGACAGACCTCGTCCCGAGGGGAACCCCGCGGAAGGGGTTGACTGGGGCGTCCGGTGCCGCGGGCACATGTATGGCGATGAGGAACGCGGCCATGTCCTCGGCCGCCGCATTCCGGGTTGCCTGGGGCACAAGCGCCGCGGAGACTCCCTCCAACCAAGGGGTCACGCTCCAGTGCCATGGATAAACGGCGGATGGACGTCCTGAATAGACAGGACGGGGGAGGGGAATGGGGGAACGCCGGGCATACATCGGAAGGTACTGCTGTTCATGGAGTACCAACAATGCTGCCGCCTCCCGACGGGGCAAACGAACGGCCCAATCCTTGCCAAGACGGTAGATGACGTTGTCCCAACCGTTGGCCACTAGCTCCAACGGAAGGTGAGAGAAAGCGGGCAGTTGCTCCTCGAGCAAGCTCCGCACGAGTCCCGCGGTGATGTCCAGCTCGGCCTGCGGCATGAGTGCCATGTCCTGGGGCCTCCTGTCTGCAATATCCGCGTCCGTTCCACCCGACAAGCGTGTGGGCATACCGGGACACGCACACGTGCCGTACGATGCAAATGCAACAGCATTATTCGAATGATTTTAGGGGAATCCGTGACTGAGATCCGCCAGCCGACTCCGAGGCGCGGAACCAATCTGCCACGCATGGGGGACTTCAACCTGACCGTCATCCTCGACGCAATCAGGCGTTCATCGGGCGGACTGAGCCGGGTGGAACTGGCCCAGATCGTTGGACTTTCACCGCAGACAATCTCGAACATCTCCCGCCGCCTGCTGGATCAACGGCTCATTGTCGAGGCAGGCAAGGAAGGCAGCGGTCCGGGGAAACCGCGCACCATCTTGCGCCTGAACCCCGCCGGAATGTATGCGCTGGGCGTCCACCTTGATCCTGCAGTCATTACGTCCGTGGTCCTGGACCTGGTGGGCGACGTCGTGAAGCATTCCCGGATTCCTACTCCTGCCGGCGGCAATCCGCAGCGCGTCATCGCCGCAATCGCGGAGGAAATCAAGGCGCTGATCGAAGACTCCGGTGTTGATCAGGGAAAGATCGCGGGACTTGGTGTCGCGGCGCCGGGACCCATAGACCTCGATGAAGGTACCGTGGTCGACCCGCCCCTGATGGTGGGGTGGGACCGGGTGCACTTGAGGGACGCCCTCGCCGAAGCCACGGGGCTGGAGACCCTCGTGGATAAGGACGTGACTAGCGCAGCCGTCGCGGAAACGTGGGCTGGCGGACCAAGCGGTACGGGTAGCTTCATTTTCATGTACATGGGTACCGGCATCGGCTGCGGCATCGTCCTGAACGACGAAGTGGTCCGCGGAACATCAGGGAACGCCGGTGAAATCGGCCATATCATTGTCGACCCGGACGGCCCCCCATGCGATTGCGGTCTGCGCGGGTGCGTCAAGTCCTCCTGCATCCCGCAGGTCCTCGTGGCCGAGGCCGAAGAGCAGGGCGTCCTGGACGGTGGCCGTAAGGGTACAGAGGGGCCCGAAGTCCAGGAAGGCTTTGCAAGGCTCTGCGATGCCGCGGATTCAGGCGACGAACGCGCCATCGCCATTATCGACAAGTCGGCGGTGCTGGTTGCCCGGGCCGTCGCGGTGGTGACCAACACCCTCGACGTCGAACGCGTCGTCTTTGGAGGCCCGTTCTGGGGCCGCATGTCCGAGCGATATCTGGATCGAATTCCTCCCCTTCTAGCCGCCAACAGCGCCGCGAACAGTATTCACGGCATTGAGGTTGTCGGGACCGGGGTGGGCGAAGACGTCGGGGCGATTGGGGCGGCCTGCCTGGTACTGGAACACACCCTTGCGCCGCGCGCCCAGCGGCTCCTGTTGGAAGGCTAAGCCTTTCACTGCCCTGCGTCGCAGGGCAGTGTTTATTAATATCGGCAACAGGCTGGGCCAGCTGAAGTGTGGGGGCTGCAGCCGCTTGAAAAGATCGGAGCGTCATGCGTCGCCCAGCCCGGATCGGAGCAGCACTGCTCGGCTTAGTGGGCCTTTTGGCCTCGGCCGCCTGTTCCACCCAACCGCAAACCAATGAAAAACAGACCATCAAGATCGTCTATCAAAAGACGGACTCGTTCACCGCCCTGGACAAGGTCTTTAAAGACGCCAAACAGGAATTCGAAGCCGCCAACTCAGGCGTCACCGTGGACCTGCAGCCTATCCAAGCAAACGACGACGACTACGGCACCAAGCTCGCGCTGGCCCAGCGGTCTCAGGACACAGCACCGGACGTCTTCTACGAGGACACCTTCAAGGTCCGTTCGGACGTCGACGCCGGATACCTGTTGAAACTCGACTCGCAACTGGCCAACTGGGACGAGTGGTCCAAATTCAACGAGGGTGCCAAGGCCGCGGGACGCGGTGACGACGGCAGTATCTATGCCGTCCCGCTCGGCACGGACACCAGGGCGATCTGGTACAACAAGACAGTCCTCCAGAAGGCCGGCATACCGTTGCCCTGGCAGCCAAAAACCTGGGATGACATCCTGGCTACGGCCCGCAAAATGAAGGCCGCGGATCCGAGCCTGGTGCCTTTCAACATGTACGCCGGAAAAGGAACCGGTGAGGGAACGGTCATGCAGAGCTTCTACGAACTGCTTTATGGCACGGGAAACTCGCTGTATTCGGAACGCGACAAGAAGTGGGTGGTGGGATCCAAGGGCTTCACCGATTCGCTCCAGTTCCTGAAGACCCTGTACGACGAGAAACTCGCCGTGACACCGGCGGACGCGCTCGATTCGAATGTGTGGAAGAAAGTCTTTGGTGAGTGGCTGCCCCAGGGCAAAATGGGCGCCACCGTGGAAGGCTCGTACGCGCCGTCGTTCTGGCAAAAAGGCGGTTCCTTCGAATGGGCCGGCTATGCGCAGGATATGGCCGTAGCCAAGTTCCCCACCCAGTTCGGGAAGGATCCCGGCGGTGTGAGCATGTCCGGCGGGTGGACGCTCGCCGTTGGCGCGAAGACCAAGAGCCCGGACTTGGCTTTCAAGTTCCTGGCCACTGCCGTGAACAAGAAAAACGCGCTCGCCTTCGATGTCAACAATTCGCAGATCGCCGTCCGCGCCGATGTCGCTTCAGATCCCGGTTACCAAGCGGCCAACCCGTTTGTGAAGGACGTTTCCGATCTTGTGGGCGTGACACACTATCGCCCGGCGACCGCTGACTACCCGAAGATCTCCCTCGCAGTCCAGCAGGCCACCGAGGCCGTCATCACCGGCAAACAAGCCCCAGCGGAGGCCGCAGCAGAATACGACGCTTCGGTCAAGAAACTGGTCGGTGACGCCAAGGTCATGCAGAAATGACGCATGCCAGTCCCTGATTCCCCATATCGCGGCTCTTTGCGTCGCAGGTTCCGCTTGCTGCCGGTAGCGCCGTCAATCCTGCTGTTGCTCCTCTTCATGCTGGCACCCGTGGCGTGGTCCTTCTACGCCTCCTTCACCGACGTCGCGTTGTCCGGCAAGGCCGCCTTGAACCCTCAATGGATCGGCCTGGACAATTACGCCCGGATGCTGACGGATTCCGTCTTCCCGCTCTCTGCCTGGCTGACAGTGGTCTTCGTGGCTGTGTCCGCGATACTCGGACAGAACGCCCTGGGCCTGCTCATCGCCCTTCTGATGACCAAATCCGGGGGTGCCACAGAGTCGTTCGTGGGCACCGCAGTGATCGCCTCGTGGGTGTTGCCGGAGATCGTTGCTGCCTTCGCGGCGTATGCGTACTTCAGCCAGGACGGCACGCTCAACCAGCTCCTGGGACTGCTCGGCGTTCACGGCGCCAACTGGCTGTACGCGTTCCCCATGGCCGCCGTCATCCTGGCGAATGTCTGGAGGGGCACCGCGTTTTCCATGCTGGTCTACCGGGCGGCCCTCGCCCAGGTCCCGCGCGACATTTCCGAAGCCGCCCTCATGGACGGCGCCCGGGGGTGGCAGCGGCTCGCCTTCATCACCCTGCCGATCATCCGTGGGAGCATCGCCACGAATCTCATGCTGGTCACTCTCCAGACGCTCGCAGTCTTCACCCTCATCTGGGTGATGACGGCTGGCGGCCCCTCCAACGCGAGCACCACCTTGCCGGTGCTCGCGTACCAGGAAGCCTTCAAGCTCGGAGATATCGGGTACGGCACCGCGATCGCTTCGGTGTTGATCCTGATCGGCATGGTCTTCGGAACGGTGTACGTCAGGCTCCTCCGCAGGGCGAACCAGTGACATCCCTGCGTCGTGACCCGCGGTTTACCGAAAGGCGCCCGACGGCGGTGGCGGGGAGACGACCCCGCGTCCGGTTAGCTGCCAATGCAGCTTTGGCCGTGATTGGCTTGTGCTTTGTGCTGCCGCTTGCGTGGCTGCTTCTTGCCTCCGTTGATCCGCACGCCGGATACCAGACGCGGTGGCCGCAATCGCCGTCGTTCGCCAACTTTGCCGCTGTGCTGACTCCTGAGCTGTTGTTCCTGCCGCTCGTGAACAGCCTCCTGCTGTCTGCTGGTACCGCCGTCGTGAACCTGGCGGCTGCGGTACTCGCGGCCTATCCGCTGTCCCGGTACCAGTCGCGATTCAACAAGCCGTTCTTGTATGCGATCCTGTTCGGCACGTCGCTCCCGGTCACGGCAATCATGGTGCCGGTCTATGGCTTGTTCGTGCAGTTGCAATTGCTGGATTCAATGCCGGCGACGATTTTCTTCATGGCAACCACCACCTTGCCCATGGCCATCTGGATGACCAAGAACTTCATGGACTCCGTGCCCCTGGAATTGGAGGAGGCGGCCTGGATGGACGGCGCCTCGGGACTGGCCACCTTGCGGAGAATCGTCCTGCCCTTGATGGGGCAAGGGCTGGGCGTGGTGTTCATCTTCGTCTTCATCCAGGCCTGGGGGAACTTCTTCGTCCCGTTCATCCTGCTGCTGTCCACCGCCAAGCAGCCGGCCGCGGTCTCCGTTTTCAGCTTCTTCGGCCAGCATGGAGCCATCGCCTACGGGGAACTCGCCGCGTTCTCCATCCTGTATTCGGTCCCCGTGCTCGTCCTTTACACCGTGGTGGCACGGGGCTCGGGCAGCGCGTTTGCGCTCTCCGGGGCGATGAAGGGCTGAGCAGCAGGCAGCCAGGACTCAGTCGATGTCCTCCACGATGGTGCCGTACGGAATGGAATCGTCGAGGTGGGCCTGGTGGCCGGTCAGCCCTGGGTTATAGAGGACACGGACACCGTGAAGCTTGTCCGCGGCGGATTGCATCAGGATGGGGCGGATGGTCTGGATGAACCTCTCATCCTTGCCTTCGAGGTATTCCTGATAACTGGCTGGAAGCTGAATCATGGCAAAAGAATAGTCCTGCCGGACCGGCATGGGGAGGGCTTCCGGACGGGGTTCTCCGGGGCCTACTCCTTGCCGGTCAAGCCTCGCCGCAGTTCAAACGAACAATCTTCAGAAATCGGGCGAAACGTAGCGTAAAACTGCGTCTTAATTCGGTGGACGATTTGTGGCGCCCGGGGCCCCGATCTAGAGTCATAGTCAAGTTACCGCGGTAACGTGTCAGCGATCCTCCGCCGGATCTGCCTCTCGAAGGCAGGCAGGAGGGTGTGGGTGCCCCCATGTGGGCCTGACATTTGCACACGGACAACTTCATTACAGGCGTAACAGTCGCGGCTGCGCCCTGCTGGAGTTCGTTGCGTGTATCCCCAAACTCAATTCACCGATTCTGCAGTCCACGGCCTTGGTTTTCAAGTCCCTGGACGCGGGCCCGCTGACACACAGCCAAGGACGCAAATGTCACCACCAAGCCTTATCGACACCCATCCAAACTTGACCGGGGCCGCTCCCGTCGCCTTGTCCTACGAACTCTTCCCGCCCCGCTCTCCAGCGGCTGCGGAATCCCTGTGGACCACCATCGGCGAGCTTGAGGCCACGGATCCCGACTTCGTCTCCGTCACCTATGGCGCCAGCGGCTCCAACCGCGACACCGCCGTCGAGCTCATCAACCGGCTGCTGCTTGAAACCACCCTCCGGCCGCTGGCCCACTTGACCTGCGTCGGAAACACCCCGCAGGAGCTGGCCGAGATCATTGGCGAACTCCTGGATAACGGCGTGCGCGGCATCCTTGCCTTGCGCGGTGACCTGCCCAAGGACAGCGGCAAGCCGGTCAGCGGCTCGTTGCGTTACGCCCAGGATCTGATCGAACTGATCCGCCGCGTGGAACAGCGACGCTCGGCCCTGCTGTGCGCAGGCAAGATCGCGGTCGGGGTGGCCGCCTACCCCACCCGCCATCCCGAGTCCCCGAGCATCGAGCACGACGTCGAGGTACTGCTCGCGAAGCAGCGCTCGGGAGCCGACTTCGCCATCACGCAGGTCTTCTTCCACACCGAGCAATATGCCGACCTGATCTCGCGTGCCCGGCGCGCAGGAGTCACCATCCCGATCATTCCGGGCGTCATGCCGTTGACGAGCCTTCGCCGGCTCAAGCGCCTCGGCGAGCTCACCGGCGTCGAACCGGCACCGGAACTCATCGAACGCCTTGCCGCCGCGGACACTGACGCCGAACGGCGCAAGATCGGGGTCCGCGCCACGGTGGACCTGGCCAACGCAGCCCTCCACGCAGGCGCTCCGGGCATCCACCTCTATACGTTCAACGAGCACACCTGTGCCCTGGACGTGCTGGACAAGCTTGCCCTGCCCCGGCCGGCCCGCCCTGCCAGCCGGCTCAGCGCCATCGCCCGGCGTCAGGAACTCGTCAGCTGAACCTGGCTACAACGCAGCCCCAAAGACAACAAACCTTTTCCACCAACTTCTTGAAGGAAATTCGAATGACTGAGCAGAACACCACCCAATTCCCCGCAGCCTCCCTCCTCGGCTACCCGCGCATCGGGCGCCGCCGCGAACTGAAGAAGGCCGTTGAAGCCTACTGGGCAGGCAAGATCGACGCTGCCGCCCTTGACGCCGCTGCCAAGGACATCCAGCTGACAATTGCCAAGCGACTCCAGGAACTGGGCCTCAACGAAGCCGCCGCCGTTCCTGGCACCTTCTCCTTCTACGACCAGGTGCTCGACGCCACCGCACACCTGGGCGCCGTCCCGGCCCGTTTCGGCCAGCTGCTCAATGCCGAAGGCCAGCTCGATATCGATGGCTACTTCACCCTGGCCCGCGGCAACAAGGAACAGCAGCCGCTGGAAATGACCAAGTGGTTCGACACCAACTACCACTACCTCGTCCCGGAAATCGGCCCCGAGACTGACTTCAAGCTCGCCTCCAACCGCATCGTCGAGGAATTCGAGTTCGCCCTGGCCAACGGCATCGAGACCCGTCCGTACATCGTCGGCCCGGTGACGTACCTGCTCCTGTCCAAGGCTTCGGACGACGCCCCCGCAGGCTTCGCTCCGCTGTCCCGCCTTGAGGACATCCTCCCGGTCTACGTTGAACTGCTCGGCAAGCTCGCCGCCGCCGGCGCCAGCTGGATCCAGTTGGACGAGCCCGCCCTGGTTGTTGACCAGGACACCCCGGCCTCGGAAATCCAGGCTGCCGTTGCCCGTGCCTACGAGGTCCTCTCGGGTGCCGCAGCGCGCCCGCAGCTCTTCGTCTCCACCCCGTACGGGTCCCTCGATGGCCAGCTCGGCACTCTTGCCGCCACCAACATCGATGCCCTGCACATCGACGTCTTCAAGGGCGCGGTCCCGTCCGCAGCAGCCCTGGCCGGCCTGGGCAACAAGACCCTGGTTGCTGGCGTCGTCGACGGCCACAACATCTGGCGCAACGACCTCGCCGTCTCGGCCGCAAAGCTGGACGAACTGAAGGCCGCAGCCGGCAAGCTCGCCGTCAGCACCTCCACCTCCACCCAGCACGTTCCGCACGACACCGCCGAGGAGACCAAGCTCTCCGAGCAACTGCGCAGCTGGCTTGCGTTCGCTGACCAGAAGGCCGTCGAGGTCAAGACCCTTGCGGACTACCTGGCCAACCCCGCTTCCGCGAAGGCCGCCATCGACGAAGCTTCCGCCGTGATCGCCTCCCGCGCCACCGCCGAAGGCGTCCAGCGTGCCGACGTCCGTGCCCGCACCGCAGCCCTCACCGAGGCCGACTTCAACCGCTCGGAGTACTCGGTCCGCGAAGCCGCCCAGGAAGCAGCGCTGCACCTGCCCCCGCTGCCCACCACCACCATCGGCTCCTTCCCGCAGACCTCGGAAATCCGCTCGGCCCGCGCCCGCAACAACAAGGGCGAGCTGAGCAACGAGCAGTACGAGCAGCTGATGAAGGACGAGATCAAGCGCGTCGTCGACCTGCAGGAAGAACTCGGCTACGACGTCCTGGTGCACGGCGAGCCCGAGCGCAACGACATGGTCCAGTACTTCGCCGAGAACCTCGAAGGCTTCGACGTCACGGTCCACGGCTGGGTCCAGTCCTACGGCTCCCGCTGCACCCGTCCGTCCATCCTTTGGGGCGATGTCACCCGCTCGGCTCCCATCACGGTTGCCTGGGCCGAATACGCACAGTCCCTGACCAGCAAGCCGATGAAGGGCATGCTCACCGGTCCGGTCACCATCCTGGCCTGGTCCTTCGTCCGCGACGACCAGCCGCTGGGCGAGACCGCCAACCAGGTAGGCCTGGCACTGCGTGACGAAATCGCCGACCTCGAAGCTGCCGGTATCAAGGTCATCCAGGTGGACGAGCCCGCCCTGCGCGAGCTTCTTCCGCTGCGCAAGGCCGACCACGCCGCCTACCTGAAGTGGTCGGTTGACTCCTTCCGCCTGGCCACCGCCGGTGCGGCCGACGCAACCCAGATCCACACCCACCTCTGCTACTCGGAGTTCGGCGTGATCATCGACGCGATCGACGGCCTTGACGCCGACGTCACTTCCATCGAGGCAGCCCGCTCCCGCATGGAGGTTGTCCACGACCTCGAGGCACACCACTTCGGCCGTGGCGTTGGTCCGGGCGTCTACGACATCCACTCGCCGCGCGTCCCGGGTGAGGCCGAAGTCACCGAGCTCCTGGCAACCGCCGTCAAGCACGTTCCGTCCCGCCAGCTCTGGGTCAACCCGGACTGCGGCCTGAAGACCCGTGGCTACGCCGAGACCGAAGAGTCCCTGCGCAACCTGGTCAAGGCCACCAAGACGGTCCGCGCCGGACTGCTGGAAGCAGCCAAGTAACGCCCAAGTAGGACAAACGACGGCGGCCGGTCACCTCGAAAGGTGACCGGCCGCCGTCGTACTCTTTTAGTTCTGCGTCAGGACCTTCAGTCCTTCTTCAGGACTCCCAGAGGATTTCGTCGTCCACCACGCCGTCCTCATCCGCCGCGACCACCAGGAGCTCGTCGGTGAAGTGTGAGCCCAGGGTGAAATCGAGGACGAAGTAGCGCTCCGGCTGGCCCGGGTAGATCGCCACGTGGCCAAGCTTGAGGGCCTTGAGGAAGACGTCTTTGGTGAGCTGCGCCTTGTCTCGGACGCCGAACACCGCCTCCAGCTGCTCTTCCTTGAGCTGCGTGGAGTGGAAGTGGAGGAACTGCTGGGAGTTGGTGCCGTCCTGGTCCAGCTCCTCGGCAATCATGTCCCGGACCTGGTCCACCAACTCGGGGAGGTAGCTCAGGCGGTAGTCCACCTTGTGGAGTGCCCTCTCGTCGAAGTGGTCATGTGCCGTGACGTTCAGGTCCAGTTCGAGGGGATTTCCGGCGAGCTCGTGCGAAGCCACGTAACAGTGCTCCCGCCCGTGGTTGAGCTCGATTTCCCCAAAATGTTTGCTCGCTACCTTGCTCATGTCTTCAAGATAGTCCCAAACAAGCGGCGTGTTCCAGCATCTTGGAAGAATTCAGGCGCGTGGTTTGGGCGTTGACTTTTGGGTCACTTTGGGCGTGGTCGCGGTAGCGCCGGCCCGGACTGCCGCAGCGCTCCCGCGAAGCGTGTCCGCCAGCAGTTCCGTGAAGAGCTGCACTTGCGCGGTGCGCTTTTCGTTGATGAGCAGGGCGAACACGTTGCGGGCCAGCCGGATGTCCGGCACGTCCAGAACCACGACGCCGGGAGGCCGGTGCCGCAGTGCCAGTTCCGGTACCAGCGCGGCGCCGAGCCCCGCGGCAGCCATCTCGAGGCTGGCGTGGAAGTCGTCGCTGTAGGCGACGACGCGCGGGTGCAGATTGCAGCTGGCAAACAGCCGTTCGATCACGACGGCGTCGCTGGTGCCCGGGTGGTGGATGATCCATGGCATGTCGGAGAGTTGCGAGGCCTGCATTTCGGCGTCTTCCCGGATACCCCAGGACGCGGGGAGCACCACCCGGAAGTCGTCGTCGCCGATCCACTGCCGTTCCAACGTGTGTGGCCACGCGAGCCCGGACTGCCCCACCTGGTACACGAGCGCCAGATCCAGTTCGCCGCCGGTGCGGAGGCCTTGGATGGTCTGGGCAGGTTCGGCCACCCACACGCGCAGTTCAATCCCCAGTTTCTTCCAGCGCGGGTTCCGCAGGATGTCCGGCAATACGTACGTCGCCAGGCTCGGGAAGATGCCAAGCCGCAGCTCCTGCGCGGGGGAGTCGGTGCTCCGCGAGGCGGCTGCCAACAGGGTCTCGACGTCGGTGAGCACCTTGGACGCATGGCGCACCATGGTGAGGGCGGCTTCGGTGGGAACCACACTGCGTGCGGAACGGTGGAACAGTTCGACGCCGGTGTCCCGTTCCAGGGCTGCCATCTGTTGGGATACGGCCGACGCGGTATAGCCGAGCCGCGTGGCGGCCGCCGCGAAGGAGCCGAGCCGCGTGACCTCAAGCAGCGTCCGCAGGTGGAGAAGGTTGACCATCAGTGATCCTTAGGCTCGATGCCGGTCGAAAGACCGTGGAAGCCAGCATAGCTGTGTGAATTCCGTCTCCGCGCCTGCTGTTGCTGTGCCTCTTCAGCCCGTTGGAGTGTGGCGGGCGACTCACGAAACGGTGTTTGCAGGATGCCGCGACACGCCGGGATCCAAGCGACACGCTGACGATTAATTGTGGCTAAGTAGTCCACAGGGTGTGGATTACGTCTCCGGATTTGGCGGATTCACGGACATTTTTACCCCCTTTGCCTGTGGACTACCGGTGCGCAAAATGACATACTTGTAATACATCATCTTGGGGTTCCGCTGAGGCGCTTGCACTACATGTAGTATCGATTTACGGATTGAGCGGGAAACCAGCACAAGACATGAATAGAGCGTTTGGCTGCCTTAGCGGCCAGCGGGCCAGCATCGGAGTCGGAACCAGTTCCGGTCAGGGCCTGCCAATACGAAGAGCAAAGACTTCAACAAAGGGGACAGGGATCATGACTGTTACGGTTTACACGAAGCCGGCCTGTGTTCAGTGCAACGCAACGTACCGTGCACTCGACAAGAAGGGCATCGCCTACCAGAGCGTTGACATCTCCCAGGATGCCGAGGCCCTGGAGCGCCTGAAGGCCCTTGGATACATGCAGGCTCCCGTCGTGGTGACCGAGCAGGACCACTGGTCAGGATTCCGTCCGGACAAGATCGAAGAGCTGGCACTGGCTGCCGCTTCTGTGGCCTAGTTTTTCAGGACTTCGCCACAACAACAAAGTATTCCAATGTAGTCGAGGTGACTCCCATGGCAGCGCCGGCAACAGCACCTGCTCAAGCAACGGCTGAGGCTGTCAGCACGCGGAGTCACCTGATCTACTTTTCCTCCACATCTGAGAACACCAAGCGCTTCGTCCAGAAGCTCGGCGTCGACGCGGCACGCATCCCGCTCCATGCCAAGGACGCGCCGCTGCTCGCACTGGAACCGTTTGTCCTTGTGCTGCCCACCTATGGCGGTACGAATGGCGAAGGATCGGTGCCCAAGCAAGTCATCAGGTTTCTGAACAACCCGCAGAACAGGGAACTGATCCGCGGCGTCATCGGAGCAGGAAACACCAACTTCGCGGAAAACTACTGCATGGCGGGAGACATCATCGCCACCAAATGCCGGGTTCCGCTTCTTTATCGATTCGAACTCATGGGGACTCCGGAAGATGTTGACCGGGTCAATCAAGGATTGGAAAAGTTTTGGACACGACTGTCGCAGACACAGAAGTAACCAAGGGCGCTATGGATACCGCCAAGGTCAAGAAGCCATTGCCGGAGGCCTACAAAGGCCTTGGCTACCATGAGCTCAACGCCATGTTGAACCTTTACGGTCCGAACGGGGAAATCCAGTTCGACGCCGACCGCGAGGCCGCGCACCAGTACTTCCTGCAGCACGTGAACAACAACACCGTTTTCTTCCATGACCTGGAAGAGAAGCTGGACTACCTGGTCAAGAACCAGTACTACGAGCGCGAGACGCTCGATCAGTACACGATGAACTTCATCCGTGACCTGTTCAACCGCGCCTACAAGAAGAAGTTCCGCTTCGAGACTTTCCTTGGCGCCTTCAAGTTCTACACCTCCTACACGCTGAAGACCTTCGACGGCAAGCGTTTCCTGGAGCGCTACGAGGACCGCGTCTGCATGGTTGCCTTGCACCTTGCCCGCGGCAACGAAGAACTTGCCAGCCGCCTTGTCGATGAAATCATCGACGGCCGTTTCCAGCCCGCCACGCCTACCTTCCTCAACGCCGGCAAGGCCCAGCGCGGCGAGCTGGTCTCCTGCTTCCTGCTGCGCATCGAAGACAACATGGAGTCGATCGCCCGCGGCATCAACTCCGCGCTGCAGCTGTCCAAGCGCGGCGGCGGTGTGGCCCTCTCGCTGACCAACATCCGTGAGCACGGCGCTCCGATCAAGCAGATCGAGAACCAGTCCTCGGGAGTCATCCCGGTCATGAAGCTCCTCGAAGACAGCTTCTCCTACGCCAACCAGCTCGGTGCCCGCCAGGGTGCGGGCGCCGTGTACCTGCACGCCCACCACCCGGACATCTACCGCTTCCTGGACACCAAGCGTGAAAACGCCGACGAGAAGATCCGCATCAAGACGCTGTCCCTCGGCGTCGTGGTCCCGGACATCACGTTCGAGCTGGCCAAGAAGAACGAGGACATGTACCTCTTCTCCCCGTACGACGTCGAACGCGTCTACGGCGTCCCGTTCTCCGACATCTCGGTCACCGAGAAGTACTACGAGATGGTGGACGACTCCCGGATCAAGAAGACCAAGATCAGCGCCCGCGAGTTCTTCCAGACCCTCGCGGAGATCCAGTTCGAGTCCGGCTACCCGTACATCATGTTCGAGGACACCGTGAACAGGGCCAACCCGATCGCCGGCAAGATCACCATGAGCAACCTGTGCTCTGAGATCCTGCAGGTTTCCACGCCGTCCATCTACGCCGAGGACCTCAGCTACGAGACGGTCGGCAAGGACATCTCCTGCAACCTTGGTTCGATGAACATCGCCAAGACCATGGATTCCCCGGACTTCGGCCTGTCGATCGAGACGTCCATCCGTGCCCTCAGCGCGGTGTCGGACATGTCCTACATCAACTCGGTGCCGTCCATTGCGCAGGGCAACGCCCAGAGCCACGCAATCGGCCTTGGCCAGATGAACCTGCACGGCTACCTTGCCCGTGAGCACGTCCACTACGGTTCCGAAGAGGGCCTGGACTTCACCAACATCTACTTCTACACGGTGCTCTTCCACGCACTGCGTGCCTCGAACAGGTTGGCCATCGAGACCGGCCAGTCCTTCGGCGGCTTCGAGAACTCCACCTACGCAAGCGGCGAGTTCTTCAACAAGTACACCGAGCAGGAATGGGCTCCTGAGACCGAGCGCGTCCGCGAGCTCTTTGCCGGCATCCACATCCCCACCCAGGATGACTGGCGTGAGCTGAAGGCCTCGGTCATGGAGCACGGCATCTACAACCAGAACCTGCAGGCCGTGCCGCCCACGGGTTCCATCAGCTACATCAACAACTCGACATCGTCGATCCACCCGGTGGCCGCCAAGATCGAAATCCGCAAGGAAGGCAAGATCGGCCGCGTCTACTACCCGGCTCCGTACCTCGACAACGACAACCTGGAGTACTACCAAGACGCGTACGAGATCGGCTACGAGAAGATCATCGACACCTACGCCGCTGCCACGCAGCACGTGGACCAGGGCCTCTCCCTGACCCTGTTCTTCAAGGACACCGCCACTACGCGTGATATCAACAAGGCGCAGATCTACGCATGGCGCAAGGGCATCAAGACGCTCTACTACATCCGCCTCCGCCAGCTCGCGCTGGAAGGGACCGAGGTTGAGGGCTGCGTTTCCTGCATGCTGTAACCGATAACGGTTGTTTATTTGCGGCAGCCGCCGCGCCTCAAAACTGAAGAGTACGACGCCGGGTGAGCGCCCGGCGTCGTACGCTTACCTTAAAGAACACATACGTTAAGGGGACGAAATGACCGAGAAGGTCAAGCTGCTTAGCCACGTCGAAGCAATCAACTGGAACCGCATCCAGGATGACAAGGACGTGGAGGTCTGGAACCGCCTGGTCAACAACTTCTGGCTGCCGGAGAAGGTGCCGCTGTCCAACGACGTCCAGTCCTGGCACACCCTGACACCGGACGAGCAGCAGCTCACCATGCGCGTCTTCACGGGCCTGACCCTGCTGGACACCATCCAGGGCACCGTAGGCGCCGTTTCCTTGATTCCGGATGCCATCACCCCCCATGAAGAGGCTGTGTACACCAACATCGCCTTCATGGAGTCGGTGCACGCGAAGTCGTATTCGTCGATTTTCTCGACCCTGTGCTCCACCAAGGAGATCGATGACGCCTTCCGCTGGTCCCTCGAAAACGAGAACCTCCAGAAGAAGGCCCAGATCGTCATGGATTACTACCAGGGCGACGATCCCCTGAAGCGCAAGGTCGCTTCCACGCTGCTGGAATCGTTCCTGTTCTACTCCGGGTTCTACCTTCCGATGTACTGGTCCTCCCGTGCAAAGCTCACGAACACGGCAGACCTCATCCGCCTGATCATCCGCGACGAAGCCGTGCACGGTTACTACATCGGCTACAAGTTCCAGAAGGGCCTGGAAAAGGTCTCCGAGGAACGGCGCCAGGAAATCAAGGACTACACCTTCGAGCTGCTCTTCGAGCTGTACGAAAACGAAGTCCAGTACACGCACGACCTCTACGACGGCGTCGGCCTGGCTGAGGACGTCAAGAAGTTCCTGCACTACAACGCCAACAAGGCCCTCATGAACCTCGGCTACGAGGCCATGTTCCCGGCTTCCGTCACCGACGTGAACCCGGCCATCCTGTCGGCACTGTCACCTAATGCCGATGAGAACCACGACTTCTTCTCGGGGTCTGGGTCTTCTTATGTGATTGGGAAGGCTGTAAATACTGAGGATGAGGACTGGGAGTTCTAAGGCGGCCGTGACACGTCCCTGATCAGATTGAAGTCAAGCTGGCCGGTTTGTCCGCTCGTACATGCGGACAAGCCGGCCAGCTTTCTTGTGCCGCCCCAGTCGAGGAGCCCTGAGAATCACGTCTGACTGTTGTTCTCGTCCGCTGTGACTGTGGGCTCACTTGGTT
Organism: Arthrobacter sp. MMS18-M83; assembly: GCF_026683955.1. Taxonomy (NCBI): domain Bacteria; kingdom Bacillati; phylum Actinomycetota; class Actinomycetes; order Micrococcales; family Micrococcaceae; genus Arthrobacter; species Arthrobacter sp. MMS18-M83. The sequence continues at coordinate 4,462,229 of NZ_CP113343.1, forward strand.
CTAAATCTGCCTCCCGTTGAAGGTGTTGGCGATCAGGTGCCTTGGAACACGGCACCTTCAGTGAGGGGGTCGTTCGGGGGCGCGGGCCGGCCGGGATCGTGCGTGTCGTGGGCGTCGGCGTCGGCGTCGGCGTGGGGCCATGGGTGTGCGGCTGTGAAGGAGTGCCAGTCCGGTAGGGGATCCGGGGGCAGTTCCGGTTCGGGATGTGCGGGCACTTCTTGGTCCGGGCGTGTGTCCGAGTCCGTGTCCGTCTCCGTGATCGGGACATGGTGTGGCCAGCGGGGTGGTTCCCAGTCCTGGTGTTCGCTGGGGTAGTGCCGTTGTGAGGGTGAGGTCCACCCGGGCGGGTGGTTCTTGCTGGCGGTGGTGGGTGTCCATGCGGTCCGGTGTTTGAGGCGGTGGTGTTTGGGGCAGGGCTGGCCCAGGTTGGAGATGCCGGTGGTGCCTCCCTCGGCCCAGGCCAGGAGGTGGTCGGCGTCGTTGTCCAGGGAGTGGTTGTTGCAGCCGGGGAAGGGGCATTTGCCGTCGCGGAGCCTCAGCCATTGGCGCTGGGCCTTGGTGAGGCGGTAGCTGGTCCGTCCGATTTCCAGCGGCGCGCCGTCGCGGGGGTCGGTCAGGACGCGGTGGAAGGAGTCGGCGCCGTCGGTGATCAGGCGGCGTGCCATGGAGGGCGGGATCGGCCCGTACCCGTCCAGCATGGCCGGTTCCTCGGTGGCGCCCAGGAGGGACAGGACCGGGACGGTGACCAGGACCTGCGCCCTCGGGGACGGGACGCACCCCGCCCCGCCCGTTCCCTGCCGCCCTGGTCCGGCCCCGCCCGCTCGCGTGCCGCCGGTGACCGTCCTGCCGGTGACTGTCCCGCCGGTGGTGTGGTTGGTGAGGAGCCAGGTGGCGGTGATGTCGGCGCGGAGCTGGGCGAGGGTGCGGGCCTCGTGGGGGCCTTGGAGGGCGCGGGCGGCGGCGGTGGTCCGTTCCCAGATCCCGGCGGCGGTATCTGCCGGGAGGTGGGCGGAGATCCATGCCATGCCGTCACGGTCCGGGAGGTATTCGACGCGCCGGTCCCGGGCTCGTGCGGCGTGGCGTTCCTCGAGGCCGACGGGGTGGTGGCGTTCCCGCCAGGTGCGGGCCTTGGCCCGGAACCGGGACGGGACGAGGTCCCCGGCCGGGCACCCCCGGGCAGGGTTGGGCGCGTCGGGGTCCAGGAAGTGCGCTTCCAGGGCGGCTGCCCCGGCGGGGTCCAGGCCGCCGGTTTCCTCGACCATGATCCGGGCGTGCTGCCAGGAGATCGTCCCGGACTCAAGGGCCGCCAGGGTCCGCGGCAGCACCGTGGTCAGTGCCTGGCTTTCGGACAGGAGCGCGCCGGCGGTTCGTTCGCTGACGGTCAGGACGCAGGCGACCTCGGCGAGCAGGGCCAGCTCCTGGGCGGTGGATTCCTGCGGTGATGCCGCCGGTGACGCCAGGAGCCTGGCCGCGTGGACGTAGTCCGCGGCGAGCGTCGCTTTCAGCGCGGCGGTCCTGGCTTCCAGCCGGGCCACCTCGGCGAGGCCGTCCAGGCAATCATCCGCCAGGCGCCGCAGCGGATCGGCGCCCGGCGGGGACTCGGCGTGCCGCGGGAAAACGGTGTCTTGCGGGGAATCGAGGCCGGGCGTCCCGGAGCGCACCGCGCCGGCGCCGCTCAAGCCAGCAAGCACAGCAACGGACACGGCAATGGCCTCCACGGCGGCCCTGCTGTCCGCAGTCCAGGCTGTCCTTCCATCCATACCCACAGCATCGCAGGAGGCACTGACAATTTAGTGCCGCCGCTTGGGTTGGTGTGCACCTCTCGCAGACACGGACTGGCGCCGAGGAGAGTGCCGCCCCCGGAGAGGGGTTGGGCAGTCCCGCGCTCCTCCGACGGTGACGGTTGCCGATGGATGTGCCTGGCTTTGCAGAACCCGCGCCCTGCACCGGCAATGCCCAGGCATCGCGTTCCGGGCGAAAGCAACGGCGGTTTCGCTCAGGTCATCGGCAAAGTAACCATGTCCATAGACCGCTCCGCGGTAGGTCAGCAGGCGACTTCCACAAAATGGGGGGCCGGCGGCGTCTGGGGTAGAGGACCCCGAGCCCCGGGCTCCAGGGGCCCTCCCGCCGTCGGCCCCGTCCAATGCCGGTCCCGGAGGGTCGGCCGGTCTGTTTCAAGCCGCGATATTTTCCTGTATTAATTCAACATCTTTTCCGGCCCTGAGGCACGAGTGCCGCCTACTCGTTTTCCAGGTAGAGCCGCCAAACACGCGGGCAGCCTACGTATGCAACGCGTTCTCCAACTCTTCGTCCACCCGAACCAGCTCGGCGAGAAGCCGGGTCAGCAGCTCGGTACCCGATTGGCCACCGCCGTTGCGCCCCAGATCCTCCAATTCCTGGCATAGGGATGCAGCACCGGTGGCCCCGATACTGGCGGCGGAGCCCTTGAGTGTGTGGGCGGCTTGTTCGAGTGCGCCTCCGCCACCATCGTCCAATGCCTGATGAAGGGCGGCGACGCTGGTGGGGACGCCGCGCCGGAAGGCTCCGGCAGCTGACGGCAAGAGACCACGCCCGTCCGCCGGACCCAATTCACGAAGAACCGCGAGGCGTTCCGGATCAACAGCCGGCGCTTCAGCTTCGGGAGTTACCCCGCGGGGAACCCACCGCTTGAGGGCTTCATCCAAGGCAACCAGATCGACTGGTTTGCTGAGGTAGTCGTCCATGCCAGCGGAGAGGCAGCGCTCCCGATCTTCGTCCTGGGCTCCGGCAGTCATGGCGATGATGGGCAGGTGCTCAGCGCGGCTTTCCTGTGCCCGAATGCTCCTGGTGGCTTCGAAGCCGTCCATGACGGGCATGTGGCAATCCATGAGCACAGCCGCATAGGAGTGGGCGGCGATAGCGGAAACAGCCTCGGCACCATCGGCAACCACCTCTGGTTGGTAGCCCAGTTTGGCAACCATTTCGCAGGCGACGAGCTGGTTCACCGCGTTGTCCTCCACCACAAGGATTTTGCCCCGGGAAGGCCTGTCCGGCATCGGAGGCCGCGCCAGTGAGGACGCTGGCTCGATCGTCGGGCTGCCCGCCACCAGCCGCATAAGGCGGTCGTAGAGTTCGGAGCCGCGTACGGGTTTCGTGAGCCATTCGCTGATTCCCGCCTCAGTCATATCGGCCTTGGATACCTGGGACGCGGACGTCAGCATCATGAGGCGCACGCCCCGTAAGGCGGGGTCCCTGTGGAGCTCGTGGGCAAGCTCGAGGCCGTCCATGTCCGGCATGCACATGTCGAGCACTGCGACGTCGAAGGGTTGCCCGGCGGCGACTGCCGTCCGGGATCGTTCGAGGGCCGTGCGCGCGTCGGCCACCGCGTCCGGCCGCAGTCCCCACGTCTTCAACTGCGATTCCAACACGAACCTATTGGTGGCATTGTCGTCGACCACCAGAACCCGCAGGCCCGTCAGCAGGCCCGGGACCGGAGTGGTGGCAAGGCGCCCGCGTTCCTTAGCCAGAGGCAATCGGATAGAGAACCAGAACGTGCTTCCCTCACCCGGGGTACTTGTCACACCGATTTCCCCGCCCATCACCTCCGTCAGACGCCGGCATATGGCCAGTCCCAGCCCTGTTCCACCGTACCGACGGGTGGTGGATGCGTCCGCTTGGGAGAACGAATCGAACAAGCGCAAATGATCCGCGGTATCGATACCGATACCGGTATCACTGACCTCGAACCGCACTAGCGCGGTTCTTGCGTCCTGGTCCGCGACGTTCACCCGGATGGCGACCTCACCGGACGCGGTGAACTTGACGGCGTTCGAGGCCAGGTTCAGCAGGATCTGCCGGATCCGGCCGGCATCACCGGCTAGCTGTGCGGGAACATCGGGATGGCAGTACGCGATGAGTTCCAAGCCCTTGCCTTGGGCGGCTTCGGCCAGGAGCCCGGCAACGTCATCCATCAGGTACTGCGGATCGAAGGAGGTGATGTCCAGGTCGATTTTCCCAGCCTCCAACTTTGAGAAATCGAGGATGTCGTTAATCAGGGTCAACAAAGCTCCGGCAGCGGTCTGAACCCCTTCGGCGTATTTGCGTTGCGCTTCATCCAACGGCGTGTCCAGTAGAAGCGTAGTCAGGCCAATGACTCCGTTCATGGGGGTACGGATCTCATGGCTCATCGTCGCCAGGAACTCGGACTTCAACCTGCTCGATTCCAGGGCCGCCTCCCGGGCAGCCCGCAGCTCGGCTTCAGCGGCACGCCGAGCGGTGATGTCCTGCCCGATGGTCGCAATTCCGATAACTCCGTGTTCGCCGCGGATCGGGGAGACCGTCAAGGACACGGGCACAATGGACCCGTTCTTTCGCACCCTGTCTGTCTCAAAGCTGCGGGCCTGTCCGCCATTCAGGACAGCGGCCAGTACCTCGTCCTCCGCCTGGAGGTGGTCCGGAATGAGGAGCCGGACGTTCTGCCCGATCGCTTCAGCGGCAGTGTATCCGTACAGCTTTTCGGCCCCAAGGTTCCAGCTGGTGATGAGGCCCTCGGGCGTCATACCAATGATTGCGTCGGCCGAGGATTCAACGATGGCGGCCAGACCCTCCACTTGGGCGAGCGCCGCCCGCGCCTGGTCCCGTGCGAGCTGGCGGGAAGTAACGTCTCGGAAACTCCAGACCCGTCCCACGATCTCATCCCCGACCAGTTGGGGCCGGGAATAACGCTCAAACGTCCGCCCGTCACGGAATTCCAACATGTCCAAGCTCTCCGCGCCCGGATCGGCGTACAGTTCCTGGACCTTGCCTATGAAGCCGTCGGGATCCGTGAGTTGATCCAGGACGAAAGCCAACAGCCGGCCGTCGTCGTGGGACTCCATAAGATCCGCGGAGATGCCCCACAGTGCGGCGAACCGTTCGTTCGCCCCCGCAATCGTCCCGTCTGCCGCGACAACCAGGATGCCGTCCGCAGTGGACTCCAGGGTGGCACTGAGAAGGGAGAGGGCATCACGGAGTTCCGCGTTAACGCGGCTGCGGTCACTTACTTCGCGGATGGAGGCGACGAGCTGCATACCGGGTCCGACGCCGAGGGGAGCGAAGCTGATCTCAATGGGAAACTCGGTGCCGTCACGGTTACGGCCGAACAGTTTCAGGTCAGTGCCCGCCCGGCGTATTCCAGGATCGCTGGCAAAGAGGTCTCGGATGGTGCCACCGTGGCCCTTGAACCGCGCCGGAAGCAGCATTTCATAGTGCTTGCCAAGCAGCTGGCTGCGCGAATAGCCGAAGAGCCGCTCTGTGCAGGCATTGCCGAACGTGATCTGCCCGTCCTGGTCGATCACCAGCAATGCGTCGGGTACTGCCTCAACGAGGCCCACATAAGAGCCGACGTGGTCCAATGGTCGCATTCCGTTTGTCATTTCGGCCCCCAGAGCTGAATGGATGACAAGCCCGCCCACATCCGCGGACGCCTGGGTGTGCCGGTGTGGCCCTCCCCACGGACAGATTATCCGGGAACCGACCCGAAAGCATCACAAAATTGCCCTGTACTTCCGACGCCGTCGCGAGCCGCCGTACGTCGCAGCCCGGCGCCCTCAGGGGTGCCGGACGCTTCTTCCGCATCTTCACAGCCACCGCTGCCGCTTCGGGAACGGGATCCGGTCCAGGTCGTTTGCGGCTACGACGGCGGCCCCGCCGGACCGCGTCCGTGCTTGCTCCTCAAGCAGGCTGACGTCTGTGTAACGTGACGAGAAGTGGGTAAGGATGAGCATGCCCGCTTCGGCGGTGGCAGCCAATGCCCCTGCCTGCCCGGCGGTGAGGTGGCGGTACTGCGCGGCGAGGCCGCCGTCGTCGTCGCTGAAAGTCGACTCAGCCACGAGAAGGTCGGCACCCTCGGCGAGTTCCTCAGCGCCGGCGCATGGCGCCGTGTCCATCACGAAGGCGAAGCGCTGTCCGGGCCTGGGCACGCTCACGTCTTCCAAGCGCACGCCGCCCAGACTCCCGTCCTGCTGCAGGAGGCTGACGTACGATCCCGTAATCCCGGCCGCCGCAAGCCGCTCCGGCAGGAGGCTGCGGCCGTCAGGCTCGACAACCCTATAGCCGTATGTCTCGATTCGATGGAGCAGCGGGCGCACCTCTACTCCTGCGGCAATAGGACCGGCGCCCCCGTGCGGATGAAGCCGAAGGTCGATCCCGGGAGACGCAACGGCCACGAGGGCGCGGATCATGTCCTCGCCGGACGCGGGATAGTGCACGTGGATTGGATGCTCAACTCGGTCCAGGGCCATGCGCGAAAGCACGCCCGGCAGCCCGAAACAGTGGTCGCCGTGGACATGGGTGATACAGATACGCGTGATCTGGCTGGCAGAGACACCAGCCTGGATCATCTGCCGCTGGGTACCCTCTCCGGGGTCGAAGAGCAGGCCCTCGCCATCCCAATGGAGCACATATCCGTTGTGGTTGCGGGTCCTGGTCGGGACCTGGGAGGCGGTGCCGAGAACCACGAATTCACGCATGGAACTGAGTGTCTCATTACTTGGCGGCCACGCCCATCATCTTGCGCGCCCCGCAGCGCCCTTGCCGGGTCACGGTCTTGGGAGGAAGATATGCGGCAAACTCAGGAGGCCTTTCGTGACCCAGCTCGGCAAATTTGAGAAGTACCTCGTCGAGGAATTCTTCGACGACTACCGTGCTGGAGAGATGTCCCACGGGGCGTTCATTCGTCGGGTGGCCTTCATTACCGGGAGCATGGCCGCGGCTTCAGCAGCGATGCTCCAGCTCGGCTGTACCACCGATGAAGTCCCGCGGAGCACCGATCCGATGCCGAGCCCAATGGCTTCGTCGGCGCGGTTGCCAAGGGATGCTGCTCGGGGCGCGATGGCGGGAAGGCCAGTTCCGGGGGCGAAGAGTCCCCTTTCCGTACCTGAGGGCGCGTCCGGCCTGGTGACGGCCACCGTACGGTTCCCCGCGGCTGGAACCGAGAGCAGCGCGTACCTCGCCAGGCCTGAGGGGGCCGATCCGGGACCGGCGGTGCTCGTCTGCCATGAGAACCGCGGACTCACACCGCATATCCAGGACGTCGCGAGGCGTTTTGCCAAGGCCGGATACGTCGCCTTGGCGCCGGATCTCCTGAGCCGGGAGGGAGGCACGCGGAGCCTGGATGCCGATGCCATCCCCCGAGCCCTGACGCGGGCAGGAGCCGAGCGACACGTTTCCGACTTTTCCGCGGGCTTCGGCTACCTCCGGTCGTTGGATTTCGTCGACGGCGAGCGGATCGCGATGAACGGCTACTGCTTCGGCGGCGGCATCACCTGGCAGGCCGCCGCCGAGATACCCCGACTGAAAGCCACTGCGGCCTTCTATGGCCCCGCACCCGACCTCGACAAGGTTCCGTCCATCAAACCGGCCGTCTTTGGCGTCTATGCCGAACTCGACCAGCGCATCACCGGCGCAATGCCTGCACTTCGGGATGCGCTCGCAGCCAGTGAGGTGCGCCACAAGCTCACTGTCTATCCCCGCGTCGACCACGCCTTCCACAACGACACGAGCGAGCGTTACAACCAAGCCCAGGCCGCTGCCGCCTGGCAGGACACGCTTTCGTGGTTCGGAGAGTACGTCTGACCAGCCACTATGCGAAAGAATGTCCGCATGAGTGACCCGGGTGAGTTCATCGATGAGGCGCTACGCCGTGAGAGCTCCTGGATCCGTGCAGAAGACGCGCAGACGCGCCTGGGAAAAGGGCTCCGCTACTACGGATCCTCGATCGGTGCCATCCGTGGAACGGTCCGTGACACCCTCCGCCGCTACCCGCAACTCACGCATGACGCGGTCACCGCCTTGAGCTCGGAATTGTGGGAGCCTCCCGTTTTTGAACGCCGGTTCGCGGCAATCGTCCTGCTGCAGTCCAACGTCCATCTGCTGACGAATACCGACCTGACACGCCTTGAGGGTTTTGTCCGTGAAGGAAGGCTGCGCGAACTGGTCGATCCGCTAGCGGTTGACGTGATCGGACCCTTGATTGCCGGGCTGGAAGGGCAGGTCAGGGCGCGGGCGGGCAGCGTTCTTGATCGTTGGGTACGGGAGCATGACGAGTGGCTGTGCCGCGCCGCCTTGTTGTCGCCGCTGAGGGAGCTCCGTGCCGGTGGAGGCGACTGGGACGCTTTTGTACGCCACGCCGCGGCCGGGCTCGACGCCGCTCGGGAGATGGGCGGTGAAGCGGAGATTATCAGGGAGGCGGTTTCCACCGTGCTGGTTGAAGTTTCCAAGCGCCGGCCTGAGCTGCAATTCCCCTCATCAGTCGTCTGACCCGGCGAGAATCGCTAGGGCGACGGCTACACGTCTCCAATGTGTTCGATTTGGGAACCTTGAACGGGAAAGCAGGGCTGGCTCACTCTCAATGCCTCAGCCCTGCTGGTTCCATATTTTGTTCCTCGTCCTGAGCACTGTTTCTGGAGAACTTACACCTGAGGGGTTCCTTTGTGACTAGGCTTTGACCATTGTCGGGTCGCTTTGGTCGATGGGGCCCCAAGCCTCTTTGGTTCGACCAGTCATTGGAAGGAGCGTCGTGAAAACCCTCCGGGCGATCAAGCGGCTCTTTATCGAACTGCCGCAACCAGCCAGGACTTTCTACTGGTGCTTTATCGCTCTTTTCTTAGTGACCTTTCCTCTCGGCGCAGTGACCCGGATGAATTGGGTTGTCCTGGGAATCAGCGGAGCGGGCGTGTTCTTGTTCCTGTTTGGATTGCACGTCTTCCGGGACATCAACGGCACAGCAAGCATGTGGTCCAAGATATACAAGGAGAGCCGTGGAATCAGACCTGAAGGTTTTACGTTTGCCGACGTGCCGACGATTAAAGGCATGGGGTTTATGTACATGCTCATGGGCGTATTTTTTGTAGTGGGAGGGTTCGGCTTTCTTTTTCAAGCTCATGCTTGAAAGCCTTGAGGACAACACCCGTACTCCGATCGCCGGTCCGTTCGGGACTGACTCTGATTCTCTGTGTTAGAGGTTTCTGCCTGCAGACGCGTTGAAATCGTCCCATAAGCCGCCCGAACGGGACGCCTTCGGGTTGTCGGACGATGTCGCAGGATGGCTCGGATATTGGGCGTCGCAAGATTCGCGTGACCATGACCAGACTGCACAATTGACCGATGAGGCGTCGAAGTGAGCGATTCACAGCGGGAGCCTCCAGATCCTGATTGATGGTGTAACTTGCGGATCAGGGGTTCCGTGGCTGCGGCTACTCTGGTTGCGAAGACTTTGGATAAGCCGTCCGTCATCACGCAATACGGCATCGTGTGGGACAAGCTGTGCGGACACTCGGGCGCGATGCCTGTGGGTGCTTTCAGTATCGAGCACGGCATGGAGTTCTTAGAGGACGCGCTCCACATCCGCTCGCACCCGCTGAGCGAGGCTACCTCGTATCGGTGGATGAAGGCGATCTACCTGCTGAGCGACTTCAAGCGGACCGGTGTCCTGACGCTGCGCAGGCCCCGACGGGAATTTGTGTTCATGGGCGCCGCCGCTCCGTTCCAGGCGTATATGGACAGCATGACGGCGAACGGCATGTCATCGGCGCACCTCCGCAACTCGAGCATCTACTTGGAGAGGCTGGCGGCGTTCTTGGATCACGCCGGCCTGGCGGATATCTCAGGGCTGGAGCCGGTTCATGTTCATGGCTTCGTCGAGAACTTGGCGGTCTATGAGCCGCGACGATTTACAACACGGTGTGCGTCCTGCGCAGTGTGCAAACCTCAGGTGGGAGCAAGACGCCATCGAGATCATCCACCAGAAGACCGGCCGGGTCGTGGCCCTTCCCCTGCTCAGCGACGTTGGCGAAGCAGTCATCGACTACCTGCGCAACGCCAGGCCGCACTCGGACTCCGAGTACGTGTTCCTGAAGGTGCACGGCCCGTGCGAGCGGATGCAGCCGATATCCACACCCTCGTCCACACGATTAAAGGCGGCGGGGGTCGCGATCCCGCAGGGAAAAAGCACGGACCGCACGCATAGCGGAGCTTCAAGTGATAGAAGAGGAGGTCGGCGAAGAACTCATCGCCGTTGATCTCCAAGCGAACTTGCTCGCCGACGAAGGCCTTGGCCCAGTTCCAGGAGGAACTTCTCCACATGCTGTACCAGTTGAGCTCCAGTTCCCGCTCGCCGCGGCGGTCAGTCATGACTGCGGCCGCTGCGTACCAGAGGTGGGTCGCGGCGTCGTCGAGCTTCTCAAGTAGTGCGATCTGGTGGTACCAGGGCAATGTTGCAAGCGGCGCTTGCAACATTGGGAACTCCGGCCAAGCTTGCGCGAAAGTCTTCATGTAGCGAAGCGCCGGCGGAGCCGCGAACGACGCCGCTGTTGCCGGAGCTGCGACGCACCACCGGTCAGCCAATTGGATGGGCCACCTGCAAGCTGTTCCCACGGCAGCCCAACACTCGTAATCTGATCCTGGGAGGTGGTTCCTGTGGAAGCAGCCCAGGGAGATCGGATCATCATTCATGGCAGAACTGTCGGGGCATCTGACCGGCACGGCGAGATTATCGAAGTCCGCGGTGCCAATGGTGCGCCGCCGTACTTCGTGCGCTTTGACGACGGGCACGAGACCATTCTGTATCCGGGCGGCGACTTCACCGTCGACCGCACAAGAAGGGCGACCTGACCCCCGGATCGTCCGTCTTCACAGGTGAGATAGGTAAGGCTTCCGCCTTTGGCGGCGGTCCTCTTGGTCCTCGCCCTTTGCCGGGCTTGCTGTCTGATCGGTCATTTGCGGTCGACGTCGGACGGCTGTGGCGCCAGAAGATACAGTGGTCTGAGTTCCATTACCGGACCGGCGAAAGGGCAGGCGTTGAGTATTGAACTTCCGGACCTTGCGGAAGGCGACTTCTATTACGAATCGCTCGGCGATGGGCGTTTTCGCTCCACCATTCACGCCCAGGGCGCCTGGAATCCGCATGAGCAGCACATGGCGCCGGCCTCGGGGATCCTGGCTGATGCCCTGCTCCGCCATGAGCCGCGTGACGACGTCCGTCTGGCGCGCCTCAGCTACGAAATCCTGGGACTAATCCCGGGCGGGGAGTTCGAGATGACCACCAGCACGCTCCGCCCCGGCAGGACGATTGAACTGATCCAGGCGGAACTCTCGGCGGCAGGCCGCGTGGCTATCCGGGCCACCGCCTGGCGGATGGCAACCAGCGACACGAGTGCAGTGGCCGCGATAGAAGACGTGGCCATGCCGGCCCCGGATGAATGCAAACCCTGGGACGGCTCGAACGTGTGGCCGGGCGGCTACATCCGGTCCCTGGAAATGCGCATCGCGGAAGGACACCGGGCAGGCTCAGGCAAAGTCTGGATCCGAACCGAGCACCCGCTGACTGATGCGGCCGACAGCCGCGATCTCGCCAGGCTCGTGGGACTCGTGGACACTGCCAACGGCATCGCCGCCCGGGTTTCGCCCGGCAAGAACAGCTATATCTTCCCCAACCTCGACCTCCAGGTCCACATGTATCGTGAACCCGCAGGCGAATGGCTGGGCTTGGACAACATGGTCTCCTTCGGCAATGACGGCATCGGCCTCACCTCCACAGTGCTCCACGACATCAGCGGCCCCTTCGGCCGGGCGGAGCAGATCCTCACGCTGAGGAAGAACTGATGGCCGGAGACCCGGCCGGAACCCGCCGCACGCTGACGGTGGTGAGACAGGAAGAATCGCTCGGCGTCGCTGACGACCTGGATTTCGGGATCGAACTCCTGAACCGGGCCCGCAGAGGGCAGTTGGCGCCAACACTCCGCTTGTACCGGCCCCGCCCCACGGTGGCGTTCGGGCAACGCGACGCCAAACTACCCGGGTTCCAAGCCGCATCCGAGGCCTGCCGGGACCTGGGGTTCGAACCACTGATCCGCAAGGCAGGGGGGCGGGCTGCGGCGTACCATCGCGGCACCTTGGTGATAGACCACGTTGAGCCGCACGCCGACGCCATTGCCGGAGCGAAGGCCCGTTTTTCATTCTTTGGCGAGCTCCTCGCGGGTGCACTCCGTCGCGTGGGCGTCCAAGCCGCCGTCGGGGAGATCCCCGGCGAGTACTGCCCGGGGGAGTTCAGCGTCCACGGCTTGGACCCGGATTTTCCAGCACACCAGATCAAGCTCATCGGCACCGCCCAGAGGGTGGTCTCCGGGGGGTGGCTGTTCAGCTCGGTGATAATCGTCGAGAACTCGACTCCCATCCGTGAAGTCCTGACAGCGAGCTATGAAGCCCTCGGCTTGGAATGGGACCCAGCCACCGCCGGCGCCGCCAATGACCTCTTGCCGCAGCTGGACGTACCGACGGTGGAAGACGCCGTCGTCAAGGCTTACGCAGAATACGCGGAACTGATCGACGGCGATTTCCAGAGCCTGCTCCCTGTCACGAGCACCAGTACGCCGTTGTAGACGGATACCGCCAGGACTACGCTTGAGGCCACAACCACGTGGTCCCGGGCGTCGCCTTCCACCGGACCCGGGATGTGCCGCCCTCCTGAAGCGAGGTAGAGCAATGGACAAGAAGCCGCCTGTTGTCCACGATTCCGACGCGGACCTCACAGTCGGTCCGCCCAAACGATCGGCCGCGGGCCTGCCCAGCCTGGTTGAATCGTTGCCGCATTCTTTGGGCCAAATGGGCCCGTCCCGCATGTGGAAGTCCCTGCGCGCGTTGAACCAGAAAGACGGCTTCGACTGCATGAGTTGCGCGTGGCCCGATCCTCCAGAACGGAAGCTGGCCGAGTTCTGCGAAAACGGTGCCAAGGCCGTCGGGTGGGAGGCGGATCCGCTCAAAATTCCGTCTACTTTCTGGGACGAGAACGACGTCGAATCCCTCGCCCAACGCTCGGAATACTGGCTGGGACAGCAGGGCCGGCTCGTGGAACCCGTCTACAAGCCGGCCGGTGCTGGCCACTACCGTCCCATCAGCTGGGACAATGCGTTCCGGATTGTGGCCCGTGAACTGAACGCGCTGGATTCGCCGGACGAAGCCACCTTCTACACGAGCGGCCGCACGAGCAACGAAGCCGCGTTTGTCTACCAGCTCTTCGTGCGCGCCTTCGGGACCAACAACCTGCCCGATTGCTCCAACATGTGCCATGAGTCCACTGGACTGGCCCTCGGCGAGACGCTGGGCGTGGGCAAGTCCGCCGTCACGTATACCGACTTCGCCAAGGCGGATTTGATCATCATCATGGGCCAGAATCCAGGGACCTGCCATCCCAGGATGCTCACGGCCTTGGAAGAGGCCAAGCTCGCGGGTGCCAGCATTGTCGCCGTGAACCCGCTTCCGGAGGCCGGGCTCATCAACTTCAAGAACCCGCAACGTCCCCGCGGCCTGGCAGGCAAAGGAACGGACTTGGCGGACCAGTTCCTGCAGATCCGCCTCGCAGGGGACATGGCGCTGCTTCAAGCCGTGTCCAAGCGGGTCCTGGAAGCGGAGAAGGCAGCACCGGGGGCAGTGCTGGACCATGCGTTCATCGAGGAGCATTGCCAAGGCCTCGAACAATTCAAAGCCCACATCGAAAACCTCGATGAGCAGGACGTCCTTGCCGCAACGGGCCTCAAGACCGAGGAAATCGACGAGTTTGCCTCCCGCTACCTGCGTGCCGAAAAGGTCATCATTACCTGGGCCATGGGCTTGACGCAGCACAAGAAGGCCGTGGCAACCATCAAAGAAATTGCCAATCTGCTCCTGCTCCGCGGGAACATCGGCAAACCCGGCGCCGGCCCGTCACCCATCCGGGGACACAGCAACGTCCAAGGCGACCGCACCATGGGTATTTGGGAGAAGATGCCCGAGCCGTTCCTCAACGCGTTGCAGCGGGAATTCGGATTCGACCCGCCGCGGCTGCCCGGCGCCGATTCCGTGGACAGCATCCGGGGCATGCGGGACGGGCGGATCAAGGTACTCGTCGCGCTCGGTGGAAACCTGGTCCACGCGATGTCGGACACCACCGCGGCTGAAGCCGCGGTCCGGAAGACCAGGTTGTCCGTCCAGATTTCCACGAAGCTCAACCGTTCCCACACCGTGGTGGGAGATCAGGCACTGATCCTGCCGACGATGGGCCGGACGGAAATTGACCGCCAGGCCAGCGGTGAGCAGTTTGTGACCGTGGAAGACACAGTCTGCGCCGTCCACCGTTCGGCGGGCAGGCTGGAGCCGATCTCCGACAAGGTCCTGTCCGAAGTCGCGATCGTCTGCCGCCTGGCCCGAGCGGTACTCGGCGACAAAGTCCCTGTTGACTGGCCAGGTTTCGAAGGAAATTACGATTCCATTCGCGAACACATTTCCCATGTAGTGCCGGGCTTCGAGAACTTCAACCAGAAGGCGCGGAGCCGCGACGGTTTCGTCCTACCGCATGGTCCAAGGGACGAACGGAAGTTCCCCACCGCCACCGGAAAGGCAATTTTCACCGTCAATGACCTTGAGACCATCCAGGTCCCGCCGGGGCGCCTGCTGCTCCAGACAGTCCGCTCCCACGACCAATTCAACACGACCACCTACAGCATGAACGACCGCTACCGGGGCGTGAAGAAGGGCCGCCTGGTGCTTTTTGCGCACCGCGACGACCTGGCCGATCTTGGTCTCGCCGACGGCGGCTATGTGGACGTCCACAGCGAGGCCGACGACGGCGTGGACAGGGTCCTGCGCCAGCTGCGGTTGATCGCGTACCCCACAGCCCGTGGATGCGTGACGGCGTACTACCCGGAGGCGAATGTCCTGGTCCCGCTGGATTCAACCGCGGAAGGCAGCAACACGCCGGCGTCCAAGTCTGTGGTGGTGCGCCTGGAACCAGCCGCACCACCGGACTTCAGCGCCAGTGCCCACTAGCGTTCCCCAAAAGGGGCGACGCGCCTAGTGCCCCCGCGCGATCCATTCCTCAAGCTGGGGCGCCTCGGCTCCAACGGTAGTGGAACTGCCGTGGCCGGTCAGGACGAGGGTGCTTTCCGGCAACGTCAGGATTCTTGAGCGGATGGAGTCGATGATCGTGGGGAAATCGCTATAGGAACGCCCGGTGGCTCCCGGCCCGCCCTGGAACAGGGTGTCGCCACTGAAAAGGGTTCCTTCGCTTTCCAGATGGAAGGATACGGAACCGGGGGAGTGACCTGGTGTGTGAATGGCCCTTAGCCGGGTCCCAGCGACCTCAAAGATCTCGCCGTCGGTGATGTCGGCGTCGGGATCGGCGTCAAGGTAAACCGCCTCCCATAGCATCCAGTCCTCACGGTGCAAGTGGATCGGCGCACGGACGATGTCCCGGAAAGCTCCCGCGGAACGGATGTGGTCGTCGTGGCCGTGTGTGAGGAGGATGGCTTTAACTGTGCGGCCGCCGATCGCCTCGGTGATGGCCGCCGGTTCGTGCGCCGGGTCGATCACGACGCACTCGGAGTCGTCTCCGACGATCCACACGTTGTTGTCCACATCCCACGTGCCGCCGTCCAGAGAGAAGGTGCCGGACGTGACTACACGCTCAACGCGGACAGTCTTGGTTTGGTTGGTCAGCGATTCATTCGTCACAGTTCGACCACCGATCGAAGGACGGATCCCGAGTGCATCTTGTCGAAAGCTTCTTCAATGTCAGCGATGCCGATCCGTTCCGTGACGAAGGCGTCGAGATCGAGCTTGCCCTGACGGTAGAGGCTGACGAGCATGGGGAAATCGCGGGAAGGCAGGCAGTCGCCGTACCACGAGGATTTCAGGGAACCGCCTCGGCCGAAGACGTCCAGCAGCGGGAGTTCGAGCATCATTTCCGGCGTCGGAACTCCCACCAGCACCACCGTGCCTGCGAGGTCGCGCGCATAGAACGCTTGCTTGTACGTTTCGGGGCGGCCGACGGCGTCGATCACCACGTCCGCGCCAAAACCGCCGGTGAGTTCGCGGATCTGTTCAACGGGGTCTCCCTGCGAGGAGTCCACCGCGTGCGTGGCGCCGAGTTCGCGTGCCCGGTCCAGCTTCTTGGCGTCAATGTCCACGGCAATGATGGTGGTGGCGCCGGCCAGGGCAGACCCCGCGATGGCGGCCACGCCCACGCCGCCGCAGCCGATAACGGCCACCGAATCGCCGCGCTTCACGCCTCCGGTGTTGATCGCGGAACCCAGCCCGGCCATCACGCCGCAGCCGAGCAGTCCGACGGCGGCAGCATCGGCGTCGGGGTCGACTTTGGTGCATTGCCCGGCGGCGACGAGGGTCTTCTCGGCGAAGGCGCCGATGCCGAGTGCCGGGGAGAGCACGGTGCCGTCCTCGAGCGTCATTTTCTGGGTGGCGTTGTGCGTGTTGAAACAGTATTGTGCCTGGCCACGGTTGCAGGCGCGGCAATTGCCACAGACTGCCCGCCAGTTCAGGATCACACGATCACCGGGAGCGATGTCCGTGACATCCGGACCCACGGCGCTCACAACGCCGGTTGCTTCATGGCCGAGGAGGAAGGGGAAATCGTCGCTGATGCCGCCCAACTTGTAATGCAGGTCTGTGTGGCACACGCCGCTGGTCAGGATGTCCACCAACGCTTCGCCCGGGCCCGGGTCCGGGACGAGGATTGTTTCGAGGGTTACGGGCGCGCCCTTCGAGCGGACAATTGCCCCTTTGACTGCGTGGACCATGGAAAACTCCCCTGTGAGGTTCGTGGACCGCGGACGTCGTGTCCGAGTCTGATCTCAAACTGTCTATCACAGGGGCTGGATCCGTGACTAGGGTTGTTGCGCTTTACGCGGCATGTTGCGTAGTGCGCTACGAACCCAGAGAGCCGGAGGTGAGCCTGCCGCGAACTGGCAGCAGATGACCGTCCCAGTCGTTTTTGGGGGTATCTGCTGCCAGTTCGCGCGAAGACGGGGCAACTCAGGCGGCGAGCCGGGCCTCGACCTCGGCTGCCGAGGGGTTGGTTGCCGCAGTGCCGTCCGGGAACAGGACGGTGGGGACCGTTTGATTTCCGCCATTCAGCTTCTCCACGAGTTCGGCAGTGCCCTCGACCTCTTCGATGTTGATCTCGTTGTAGCCGATGCCCTTGGCGTCCAGCTGCCTCTTGAGGCGGTTGCAATAGCCGCACCAAGTGGTCGAGAACATGGTGATGGTGCCGGATTCGGGGGTGAAGTCCACGGATTTCTCCTGTCGTCTTTTGTTGGAACTACTCGCGTCAACGGTAACCCGGCGGGCACTATTCCTCCGCGGGCATGTGTCACATGACACGCAAACGAGGGGGCCGGCTCAGACTGTGACCTGGCTGTTAAGTGTTCACAACATAGAAACGGCGCGACGCATCGCAAGCGCCCGCCCGAAGAGATGAAATCGACGCGCGGTTCCGTAGGACCGTAGCTGTCGGGTCCTAAAGTGACTCTTCGACGGCGACGCCGGACTGGAACTCGCGGCCGTCCGCTTCACTGAAGGCGGTCATGACGTGTCCCTTGCCAAGACCATTGATTGCAGAGAGCGGGAAATGTCCCGTGATGGTATTCCCGGAGTGCTCAACGCCCTTGAGGTCGTAGTTCTCTTCGGCGCTTTGGTCGTGGTTAAAGGAGAAGAATGCGATCGCCTCCCCGTTCATGAACTCGATGCCCAATCTTCGTTGAGAGGAATAGTCCGGAGTCGCCGCGACCAAGCCCACGACATAGGCGCCGGAACCAGGGATGTTGCCCTCGATCTCGAACTTGGCCACGAGCGTGGCTTCCGTGGCGGTGATGCTGGCCTGCTTCAGAAGTGCCTCATGGGTGCTCATGGCTCAATCCTGCTCTGTGCGACTCCCGCCGTCCACCCCTGATTCGGGTTTTGTCGAAGCCGTTTCGCCGACCCGATCTGATCAGGCACATGGCCAAAATCGGCCCTGACCAGCCGGGAGACTTGCCGATACAGGTACCGGCAGTGCCTCCCTCGCCGGCAGGAAGGCTTCTAGGGTTGAGGACGTGGATCACCGGAATGAAAGCAAGCAGCGTTTGCTCGTCCCCTCGGCAGCGCTCTTGTGGGGACTCCAATTCGCCTTCCTCAACCCCGCGCTGGCACTCCTGCTGGTGGCCCTGTTCAATGCCACCCCCGCAGAGGTGGGCTGGGTCCTTGCCGTCTACAATGCCGGCGGCTTCGTGGCCTCCCTCCTCGTGCCGGCCTACGCAGACCGCGCAAAGGACTATCTGCGACCCCTGCTGGCTTGCGGCATCCTGACCTTGGCCTTGTCAGCCCTCTTGGCGGTCAGCACTTCGCTGCCGCTCGCCGTCGTAGGCTTGATCGTCCTCGGAGGGCCAGCCGGGGTGGGCAGTTCGCTCCTGTTCGCACATCTGAAACATTCAGGTGCCGGAGCCGCAGACGTCATGAACACCCGCGCGATCGTTTCCTTCGCTTGGGTGGCAGGGCCGCCCCTGGCGACGTTCGTCATGGGTGCGCTGGGCAATCGAGCCATCCTGCTCGCGCTCGGGGCCGTGGCAGTTCTCAATGTCGCCACGACCGCCGCCATGATTTCCCGACGGCGGGCCGCTCCCGTTGAGCCCGGGCCAAGAGTAACGACCCCGACAACGGGCAACTGCTCTCAAAAACGGGGGTCGCCGCCGTCGTCCTGGGGTTTATCGCGCTGCAGGCCACCAACAGCGCCGCCGTGTCGATCATGGGTCTGTTCGTGACGCAAGGGCTCGGCGTCGATGTCATCTGGGCGGGCATCGCGCTGGGCGTCTCGGCTGCACTCGAGATCCCTGCGCTTTTCCTGATCGGGCGGCTGGCCCGCCGCTTTTCGAGCCGGGCGCTCATTGCCTCCGGATGCGTCGCCGGAATCGCCTACTACGCGGCTATGGCCTTTGTCTCCAACCCCGCCACACTGATTGCGCTCCAGGGTCTGAATGCCTGGTTCTTCGGGATTGTGGCGGGCGTGGGCTTGACGTTGTTCCAGCGGCTGATTCCCCGCCCGGGCTTGGCCTCGGGCTTGTACACGAACACCCGGCGCCTCGGCGCTATCGTCTCCGGCCCGATCATCGTTTTCGGTTCGACGACGGCGCTCGGCTACCAGGGCGTCTTCGCGGCTTGCGCGGCCCTCACCGTCCTGGCGCTGCTTGTCATTGTGTTGGCTGGGCGGGCGCCCAGGCGAGTGCCTCCGAAGGAACGTCTCGCCGCTGCATCAGCAGGGCAAGCATCGGGTGCTCGTCCTGACGCTATCGATTGAGCCTGGTAGCCCGCAGGGCGATGCCTACGGCGAACATGAGGACGCCCACGCCCGCTGATAGCGGGGGGAGGGTGGCTACCAGGACCACGCAAGCCAAGGCCCCGAACACTTGGAGTGCTTTGGGGTATCGCCGGTCTGCGGTCGGCTGGGTGAACGCGGCAATATTGGCGACCAAATAGTAGATGAGCACGCCGAACGAGGAGAAACCGATCGCACCGCGCACATCGCCGACGGCGACGACCACGCAGATCACAGCGGCCAGTGTGACTTCGGCCCTGTGCGGGACGCGATAGCGCGGATGGACGGCGGCGAGCCAATGGGGTAGATCATGGTGCCTGGCCATGGCCAGCGTGGTCCGGCCCAATCCGGCGATGAGTGCCAGCAAGGCGCCCAAGGCGGCGACAGCGGCTCCCACGCGGACCACGGGAACGGCCCAAGACAAGGTTCCGTTTTCGACGGCAGCGGCGAGCGGTGTTGGTGTGCCTGCCACGCCGTCCGGGCCGAGGGCTGCGAGCAGGGTCACCGCAATGATGGCGTAGAGAATGACTGTGATGCCCAATGCGATCCCGATGGCGCGCGGGATTGAGCGCCTGGGGTCGCGGACCTCCTCTCCCATGGTCGCGATCCTCGCATAGCCCGCGAAGGCGAAGAACAGCAGCCCGGCGGACTGGAGGATCCCGTACCATCCGTGCGCAAGCAGGCCGTCCCCAAGGATGCCGGCCGGCGCGGGAGCAGAGCCGCCCCAGCAGGCTGCCAAGGCAATGGCGAGGGCCGCCAGTACGGCGAGAACCAGAATGCGGGTCAGGCCGGCCGTGCGCGTCACCCCGTGATAGTTCACGGCGGCAAGGACGACGACGGCGGCGATCGCCACGGGACGCTCCCACCCTGCGGGTGCGGCATAGGCAGCGAAGGTCATCGCCATGGCAGCGGCGCTAGCGGTCTTCCCGATCACGAAGCCCCACCCGGCCACGTATCCGGACCACGGTCCCAGCCGCTCGCGCCCGTAAATGTAGGTTCCACCCGACGTCGGGTATGCGGCGGCGAGCTGGGCGGAAGACGTCGCGTTGCAGAATGCCACCGCTGCCGAGACCACAAGCCCAATCAGGAGACCTGATCCTGCGGCGGAAGCGGCCGGGGTGAAGGCCGCGAACACGCCGGCGCCAATCATGGAGCCCAAGCCAATCACGACCGCGTCAAAGGTACCCAGCCGACGGGCCAGGGCCTGGGGGTTGCTCATGGGGGTTCTCCTTCGGCGCTCAGACCCAGCTTAAGTCCTGGGTCCGCCCCGAAGTGCACGGCGCATTCGAGACTGCCGGGGGCGCTAGGAGTGCCCCGTGATTGTCAGGACGATGAGGACACAGTTGAGGCCGACGATGAGTGCCGCGCTGGTCCACCCGGCAATCTTCAATGCTGTTGAATCTGTGTGGATGCCCATGACTTCGCGCTTGCCAGTGAGCCGAATCAGCGGAATCAAGGCGAAAGGAATGCCGAAGCTGAGGAGGACCTGGCTCAATACGAGTGCCAGTGTGGGTTCTATTCCGGCTCCGAGAATGATCAAGGCCGGGATCAACGTGATGACCCGGCGGAGCAGGAGTGGCACACGGATCTTGAGAAGGCCACCCATCACTGTTGCTCCGGCATAGCATCCCACGGACGTCGAGGCCAGGCCCGAGGCCAGCAGGCCGACGCCGAAAGCGACGCCAATGATTGGACCTAGAGCCGAGGTGACTGCGGCATGGGCTCCTGCGATGGTGTCAGTCCCTTCGACTCCCCGCAGGCTGGAGGCGGCCAAAAGGAGCATGGCAATGTTCACAACCCCCGCCAGCATCAACGCCCCCGCGACATCCACCCGGGTTGCCCTGATGAGTTTCGTCCGCACCGCCGGATCTTGGGAGAAGCCATGCCTGTCACGGGCCAGGGCGGAATGCAGGTAGATGGCGTGCGGCATGACGGTGGCACCGAGCATGCTGGCGGCGAGGAGGACCGTGTCCGTGCCTTCGAAGCGCGGCACCAAACCTGCCAACACGCCTCCGGTCTCCGGCGGACTGACGAAGAGTCCCGAAACGAAACCGACGGCGATGACCGCCAAGAGCATCATAATGGCGTATTCGAAGGACTTTTGGCCCCGTGACGACTGGAGCGTTAGGAGCATCATGGATGCCAGCCCGATGATGAAACCACCCATGAGAAGCGGCAGCCCGAAGAGGAGGTTGAGCGCTACGGCTCCGCCGATGACTTCAGCCATGTCTGTGGCCCCGGCAACGACTTCTGCCTGGACCCAAAAAAGCCTGCGGCGGTGTGTTCCCAGGCGCTTACCGAGGAGTTCGGGAAGGCTGTGGCCCGTGGCCAAACCTAGTTTCGCAGACTGGTACTGCACCAAGACCGCCATGATGTTTGCTGCAACCAAGACCCACACGAGCAAGTAGCCATAGTTCGCACCGGCAGTCAGATTTGCCGCGACGTTTCCCGGATCCACGTAGGCGATCGCAGCCACGAAAGCTGGTCCCAACAAAAGTAGCCGGGACCGCCACCGGGGCTTGCTCGCCGGTTGCATCGCAAGAGTGGTGGCCATGGTTTCCTCAACGTCGGGGATGCGAACATGATGAGGATACCGTTAAGTTAGGCATACCGAAAAGTAGTTTTTAGGTATGGCTTGAGAATGGGCTACTCCCAACTGACTGGCAGTAGGTGTCGTTTTGGCGGTTTGTCATGTCTCGGGACCTCGTGGACAGTTCATGTCTCATGACCTTGTGGACGGTTGATGTCTCATGACTTCGTGGACACTTCGTCCGTGGGTGGTTTGAGGCGCGGGTAGCGTGTCCGTTTCCGGCGTGCTCCGGCGGGGTCTGCTGCGATGCCTGAGGGTTTGCCGTTGCCGACGTAGCGGGTGCCTTTGACAGGCAGGGGGTGGGTGGTGATCTCGGTGCCGCGGGTGTCGAAGAACATGATCTCGGCGTGGTCGTAAACGATGTGCACGGTGCTCCCGGCCTGGTCCTGGCCGATGTTGAACGCGGTTCCCAGCACGGTAACGCGGCCGTCGTTCCTGACGAGCCGTTGCGTGCTCTGTGCCGGTGCCGGAACGGTCATGGCGGGTTCCGGGAGGGCCGGTGCGGGTGTTTTCGGGGTCGCGTCCCAGGCTTCCTGCGGGGTCAGGGCCCCGGGCAGGGCCTGGTGTTCGCGTTCGGTGTTGTAGTAGTGGTCGAAGGTATCGATCTGGGCTTGCAGGACGGGAATCGACGGGGCCGCCGGCTGGCGGTGCAGGTACTGGTGCAGGGTGCGGTGGAAGCGTTCGTTCTTGCCCTGGGTGGTGGGTTTGCCCGGTCTGCCGGTGATCGGTTCCACACCGTGGGATTTGAGGAACTCCACGAGTGCGCCGGTGCGTCCGCGGCGGGTCGGGTTCAGGGCCGCGCCGTTGTCGGAGAGGAATTTCTCCGGCACGCCGTGGCGTTCGATGGCCAGGGCGACGACGGCGATCGCGGCCTCGCTCGTTTCCCCGGTGGCCGCCAGGGAGGCCAGGGCCAGGCGGGAGTGGTCATCGAGGAGCTGGAAGACCGCCACGGTCTTCCCGTCGGCCAGCCGCCACTCGGTCGCGTCGATCTGCCAGCACGCGTTCGGTTGCGGGTAGACGAACCGCTGGTAGGCGCTGCGGGGCTTCTTCCGCGGCTCGGGCACCACGACACCGGCCCGGTCGAAGATCCTGGCCACCGTCGCCCGGGACGGCGGGGCGAAGCCTTGCCGGGACAGCTTTGCGATTACCGACAACGGGCCGTGATCCAGCCCCTTGGCCTCAAGATCCGCCCGGGTGGCCAGGAGGAGTTCGACCATCGCCGGTGCCGTGGCTTTCGGGCTGGTCAACGGCACCGGGCGCTTGATCTCCAGGGCCTTCACCGGCCCGACGCGTCCGGCCGCCGTGCGGACCTTGTAGAACCAGGCACGCGAGACACCGTGTTCGGTGCAGAACGCGCTCACGGCACCGCGTGGCGCATCGGCCGGCCACGTAGCAACGGCATGACGGACACTGATCTTCGGGGCGGGTTTGCTCATGAACCAGAGCAAACCCGCCCCGTCTGTCTACGAGGTCCTGAGACACACTGTCCACGAAGTCATGAGACATAAGTGTCCATTAAGTCATGAGACTCCACAGTCGTTTTGGCGGTTCATAACGACAACAACTGTGAGTTAGTTGGGTGAGTTTAGGCGTGGGTCGGTTCTTCGACGAGGGCGGTGGCGATGCTGTCAGCATCCTCAAGTGCGGCGAGATACCGCTCGGCATCCAAGGCGGCCGCGCAGCCTGTGCCGGCGGCCGTAATGGCTTGGCGGTAGCGGTGGTCCACTGCGTCACCGCAGGCAAAGACCCCGGAAAGATTGGTGACCGTGGTGGGGGAGTCAACCTTGATGTAGCCTTCGGCGTCGAGATCCACCTGGCCTGCAACAAGGTCCGTCCGAGGGACATGTCCAATGGCCACGAATAGGCCCGTGGCCGTATGTTCGCGCGTTTCACCGGTGCGGGTGTCAGCCAGGGTCACGCCGGTGACCTTGGCCTCGCCGTGGATGGCGGCGATGGCCGAGTTCCAGGCGAAGCGGATTTTCGGATTGTCCTTGGCACGCTGGGCCATGATTCGCGAGGCTCGGAGCTCTTCCCTGCGGACGACGACGGTCACGGTCTTGGCGAACCGGGTCAAGAACGTTGCTTCTTCCATGGCCGAGTCTCCGCCGCCTACCACCACAATGTCCTGCTCGCGGAAGAAGAAGCCATCGCACGTGGCGCACCAGGAGACGCCATGCCCGCTGAGTCTCTTCTCCTCCGGCAAGCCAAGCTCCTTGTAGGCGGAGCCGGTCGCGAGGATCACGGCCAGTGCCTTGTGGGAATCGCCCGACCCGGTGACCACGCGCTTCAGGTGCCCGGCCAGCTGGACTTCAGTGACGTCGTCGAACACTATCCTGGCACCGAAGCGCTCGGCCTGGTCCTGCAGGCCCTCCATAAGTTCGGGGCCCTGGATGCCGGCAGGAAAGCCGGGGAAGTTCTCCACTTCCGTGGTGTTCATCAGCGCGCCGCCAGCGGTGACTGATCCGGCAAGGACCAAGGGATTCAGGCCCGCCCGGGCTGCGTAGATTGCCGCAGTGTAGCCGGCGGGGCCGGACCCGATGATGACCAACTGTTCTTTGCTCATAGACAAGTGCAACAAGGACGGGGGGCTTCAATCAAGGGCTCGTCAGTCCAAAGTGCATAATGGGTGAATGTCTAGCGAAGCCGGAGCCGTCCTGATCCGGCCCATGAGTCCTGAGGATTGGCCCGAGGTCCGCGCGATTTTTACTGAGGGCATCGAGACCGGGCAGGCCACCTTCGAGGTGGCTGCCCCGGAGTGGGAACAATTCAACGCAAGCCGCCTTCCGGATCACCGCTTCGTCGCCGAAGTATCCGGCCGCGTGTTGGGCTGGACGGCTGTTTCCGCGGTGTCGGCCCGCCCGGCTTATGCCGGCGTGGTCGAACACTCCGTCTATGTCGCCGGGTCTGCGCGCGGGCGGGGCGTCGGAAGCCTGCTCCTGCAAGCCCTGGCTGAGTCGACCGAACGGCATGGCATCTGGACCATCCAATCCAGCATTTTCCCCGAAAACCAGGCCAGCATCCGCCTTCACCAAGCGAATGGCTTCACCATCGTTGGGAGGCGTGAACGCATCGCGCGGATGAGCGCGGGACCCCTGTCCGGCCAATGGCGGGATACGCTGCTGCTTGAACGCCGCTCCCGCCGGGTCTGAAGCGCTTCCGCGAGTCGGGGACCGGCAGCCCCGGCGGCTCATACCATGTGGCAGAGGCTGTTGAGGGCGGCCCATTGGAGAAGCATGATCGACTTTCCGTCCACGATGCGACCGTCGTCGATCATGGCCAGAGCATCGGCGAAGGTAATCTCGATGGTTTCGATGTCCTCGCCCTCCGAGGCTACTCCGCCGCCGAGGCCTGTCTGGTCCGCCGGGGTGTATGGCGCGACGTAGAAGTGCAGCCGTTCGGTGACCGATCCGGGACTCATGTATGCGTCGAAGACATGCCGCAGCGCTCCAACTTCGACGCCGAGCTCCTCGCTTGCCTCGCGACGGATAGCCGTTTCGGGATCGTCGTCGTCCAGCAAACCGGCCGCAGTCTCGATCAGCATCCCGTCCGGATGATCGTTGACGTAGGCCGGGAAGCGGAACTGCCGGGTGAGTAGAACAGTGCCCCGGCCGGCGTCGTACAACAGAATCGTCGCGCCATTCCCTCGATCGTAACTTTCGCGTTGCTCCGTGACCCATCGGCCATCGCTGCGGCGGTAGTCGAAGGTGGTGCGACGCAGCACGTGCCAACCGTCCGAGGTCACTTCGACGTCTCGAACAACGACGGCGGGATTGCGGTCGAGGCCGCGGCCAGCTTGGTCGAGACCGGTACGGCCGCGGTGGTCTGGTACATCAATTCCAGAACGCAACGTTGTGGGAGGGGCATCGTTTCTCCGAGTCATCCCGATAGAATAGCGCATAATCGTGCAACATCAGGAAGGAACGCGCATGCTTGCTGCCGAACGACTCGGATACCTCCTCACGCGCTTAGCCACCGATGGCAAGGTGATAGCCAAAGACATCGCCCATGAGCTTGGATTATCCGAAGACAGTGTGCGCCGCGATCTGCGCGAGCTTGCCGCAGCCGGGCTCTGCCAACGTGTGTATGGCGGTGCGCTACCGGTTTCTCCTGCCATCGCCGACTATGCCACCCGCGTTGCGGTATCGCCGGAGAGCAAGGACCGCATTGCTACCCGCGCCGCTTCGCTCGTCCAGCCGGGTTCCGCCGTGATCCTCGACGGCGGCACCAGCACCCTCGCGGTGGTTCACGCGCTGCCCGCCGAGCTCGACTGTACTGTGATTACCCACAGCCCAACCATTGCCTCTGCGCTTGTCGACCACCCCCTCATCGAGGTCTTCCTCCTCGGTGGTCGGTTGTTCAAACACTCTGCAGTGACCTGCGGGGCTGCGGCCGTCGAGGCCACCCATGCCATTTCCGCCGAGTTGTTCTTCCTCGGTGTCACCGGAGTCCACCCCGTCCGCGGACTGACAACCGCCGACGCCGACGAAGCCGCAATGAAACGCACTCTGGCCGCCCGTGCGGCAGATACCTACGTCCTCGCCAGCACCGAGAAGATCGGTGCCGCTTCACGCTATTCGGTATTGCCTTTTGCCAGCGTCGCCGGCATCATCACCGATGCACCAGCCAAAGATCCGACCATGAGGGAGCTCTCGGACCTTGGGGTCACCCTCATTGGCGCCGATTGACTATTTTCGCCAGAATCGCATCACTTGTCGTCATCAGCCGAGTGCTCCGGGTGACCCGGAGACCCCTGGCTCGCGCTACTCCAGCCGGTCCTGGTGTGCGCGGACCACAAAGTGTTCAACCCGACGGTCCGGAACCAGCCAGATCAGCGCCACCACCGTATACGCGGCGACGGCAAGCAATGGATGCAGGAAGCAGAGGCCAAGACCAGCCAAGTAGATGAGGGGCGAGGTCTTCCCCTTCCAGTCCCTGCCCAGCGCCTGGGCGAGCGCTCCCTGCCGCCCCTGCTGCCTTATCAACGCCTGCTGCAGCACGAAGTAGGCAATGGCGGCGAAAAGCAGGTTGAACCCGTAAGCCAGCACGGGGACCTCCATGAAGCCCGACTCGTCCATCCAACGTGTGCTGAACGGGAACAACGATAACCAGAACAACAGGTGCAGATTTGCCCAGAGGATCCCGCCGTTGACTCGATCGGCCAAGTGGATCAGGTGGTGGTGATTGTTCCAATAGATCCCCACGTAGACGAAGCTGAGCAGGTAGCTAAGGAATGTCGGGAGGACACTCAGCAGGCTAGTCCAGCTGGGTTCCGGGGGTACCCGCAGTTCAAGGACCATGATGGTGATGACAATGGCGAGGACGCCGTCACTGAATGCCTCGAGCCGGTTCTTGTTCATCGGTTTGCCTTCATGGGGACATCATCGTTGGTGCGGACTCCCGTCGCAAAGCGATACTCGCCGACAGCGGAAAGCCCCACGGGGCACAAGCACGCGGCCAGAGCGACGGTGCAAATGCCCCGCAGGGACTTTTGGGAGGGACGAATCAGGTCTAGCCCAGTGTGGACGTATCGATGACGAAGCGGTACCGCACGTCGGACGCGAGCACGCGCTCGTAGGCGTCGTTGATCTTGTCTGCCGGGATGACCTCGATCTCGGCACCGAGTCCATGCTCGGCGCAGAAGTCCAGCATTTCCTGGGTCTCACGGATGCCGCCGATCGCGGATCCGGCGAAGGAGTGCCGTCCGGTAATGAGCGAGAACACGTTGACCGGGAGCGGCTCCGCGGGTGCGCCCACGTTCACCAAGGCGCCGTCGAGGGCCAGCAACTGCAGGTAGGAGCTGATGTCGATCGGGGCGCTCACGGTGTTGATGATCAGGTCAAAAGTGCCGGCGAGCGATTCAAACGTTGCAGGGTCGCTCGTGGCGTAGTAGTGGTCTGCGCCCAAGCGCAGGCCGTCTTCAAGCTTCTTCAATGACTGGGACAACACGGTGACGTCAGCACCCATTGCGTGTGCGAGCTTGACGGCCATGTGGCCCAGCCCGCCGAGTCCGACCACGGCGACCTTCGTGCCGGGACCGGCGCCCCAGTGCCGAAGCGGCGAATAGGTGGTGATGCCTGCGCACAGCAGGGGAGCGGCGGCGTCGAGCTCTATTCCTTCAGGGATCCGTACGACGAAGTCCTCGGTCACCACAACGTGGGTGGAGTATCCGCCCTGGGTGATGGTCCCGTCGCGGTCGACGGCGCCATAGGTCCCGGTCATGCCCTTGAGGCAGTACTGCTCCTCGCCCTTGCGGCAGTTCTCGCATTCGCCGCAGGAGTTGACCATGCAGCCCACACCTACCCGGTCGCCGACCTTGTGGCGGGTGACTTCGGCGCCGACTTCGGTGACAATACCGGCGATTTCATGGCCGGGAGCGAGGGGGTAGGACTGTGGTCCCCAGTCGCCGCGGACGGTGTGGATGTCTGAATGGCAGATGCCTGCGTACTTGATCTCGATCAGCACGTCGTGGGCGCCGACGTCGCGGCGCTCAATGGTGGTCGGGATGAGGGCCTCGCTCGCGGACGGCGCGGCGTAAGCATTCACGGTAAGCATGTTTCTCCTGTTTATGGACGGAGGATTGGCACTATCCATCCAACAGGAGATTTCCGGTCTGAGGGAGTCCCTGCTGGTAGGGGTACTGGCAGGGACTCCCTCAGGATCGGATCTGTTCGGGACTAGCTCTTACCCAGGAAGATGGGGTTGGTCAACGCTGCCATGGGGCCGAGCGGGAGGTTCGCGCCCATCTCAGTACCGCTGCCCGACGTACCGTCGGCCTTAGGGTGCCGGACTTCGACGCGCACGTACGCCGCGAGCTGGGGGGTGGTGAGCCACGTGCTGGTGCCCTGGCCCGACGCGGGAAGCGTGACCTGCTGGGTCTGCCCTTCATCGGTGATGAAGCGCACGACGCCGTTCGGCACCCCTGCGATCTTCGCCGTCACGGTTACTGGAGCGTCTGCCGCGACGTCGAGACGATCGCCGACCGTCGCGCTCTTGCCTCCGGATGTCACCTTGAAGTCCACCGAGACGTCCGCGGACTCGGCGATCCAGTTCCGGCCATTGCGGATGCCGTCCAGCAGGGCATCGCGGGACAATGCGGCGGCGTTGACCACGTTGTGGGGCCAACCGATGACCTGCGGGACGCTGTGGGCGTCGCTGTTGCCCATGGCTGGGAGCCAACGCCCGCCTGTACGCGCGGAGTGGGCCAGCATCGAGTCCCACGTGTTGACGGAGTACTCGTCGTCCAGGGTCCACGGGCCCGTCCACACTTCGACCGCATCGGCGTCGTCGTAACCGAACTTCCAGCGGCAGGCGACGTAGGGGCAATACGGATGCGCCGGGACAACAATCCCGCCGGAGGCGTGGATCCGCTGGGCTTCCTTCTCGAATCCCTTGTCGCGGGCCCGGTAGCGCCAGTCGATCCACTCGCCTGGCTCCAGGCCGAGGGCGAGGTAGTGACCGTTGCGGGTGGTGACTTCCTCGCCGGTGAGGATGAGCAGGTCATTGCCCGCGAGCGGTCCCCAGACGCCGTGCGACGCCGGTGTGTTGTGGTCCGTGGAGATCATGAAGTCGAGCCGCGCGGCGCGGGCGCCCGCTGCCACCTCTTCGGGGGTGCGCTTTCCATCGGAGTAGACCGTGTGCAGGTGCGCGTCGCCGCGATACCAGCCTGCGCCGCGGCCGGCGATCTGCTGCGCCGGATACTGGGGTTTGAAAGGCGTGCCGTCCGGTCCGTACTCGAGCGTGACATTCACGGTGTAGTCAAGGCCCTGTTCGGCCACCTGGTACGGGCCGAGAACAACGTTCCAGGTGCCCTTACCCACGGGTCCAGGCAGGTAGCCGGGCGTCGTCTCGCCGACGCTGATGCTGAATTCCGTGCGGAAACCGCCCGACCAGCCACGGAAGCCCTTGCCGGCGATGTCCGTGCCCTTCTCATCGAAAATTCCGATGTCGCACGCGTTCCCGAGAAGTCCAGGGGACACCTGGGGCTTGTTGTAGGTGTACGAGACGCTGATCTTGTTGACGCCTGCCGGCACCTCGATCGGCAAATACACGAAGTCTGCGGCGCCCGGGTCCAGATGGCCGGTGATCGTCTTGGTCTTGCTGGTTCCGGTGGCGGCTGCCGCGAACGAAACCGGCACCAGGGTCAAAGCTGCGCCTGTCAAAGCGGCGGCCAGAAAACCGCGCCGGGTTGCGGAGAAGGGGACATTTTCGCCCGAATGGGCTTTGCATGGTGAACTCACCCCCTCGATGTTGCCGACCGTTACTGAACAGTAGGCAACGGAGCCAAGAACGCAGCATGAAACCATAGGTGGCAGCAAGCGGTGTCCATTTAGTGGACCCGTCCCGGTCGGACCCTTGCCACACACGATTCCCGGGCTTACTGTTCTTGGCATGCACCTACGGCTGGGGCGACGGCGCGAACCTTTCCCAAGGACCGAACAGGACGGTGTTTTAGATGTGCGATATTCCGGGTTTGATCAGTCGCCTGGAGGCCCAGGACCTCGCTAGATTGCGAGAGCTCGGGAGCGAACAGCCCTTGGAACCACAACTGATAACTGCCATAGACTCCGCGGCCGGCGGGCCAGGGGAAGGCCGCGGCTATTACGTGGTCAGTGGTTCCCTGTATCCGGTCGAAGCCAGGGACTACCACCTCCGGGAAGATGTAGCCGAAGCCGTGTTTGCAGCGGACGACACTTCCGTAGACGTCACGGCCTGACCAACGCCGATACCGTTACTCCAACGAGTGCCACCGGTCCACCCGGTCAAGCCCGGGTGGACCGGTGCTCTCGGGCTAGAAACTACGCAGCAGCTCCTTCATTTCCTTGATCTCAGCCTCCTGTTCCGACACGATGCCGCTGCCCAGCTTGAGCGCGTCCGCGTTCTTGCCATCAGCGCTTTCCTTCTGCGCCATGACCACGGCCCCTTGGTGATGGGCGATCATCTGGGTGAGGAACAGCCTGGCTGCTTCAGGCCCTTGGGCGGCCGAGAGTTCCTTCATGTCCTCGTCGCCCATCATTCCGCTCATGGTGTGGTCGCCGGACATCTCGGCGGGTTCGTTCCAGGCTTTAAGCCAGCCCGTCATTTTCTCAATCTCGGGGCCTTGGGCTGCTTTGATCCTCCCAGCGAGTGCGGTCACCGGAGCGGGGATGTCCTTCTTGGCTAGCACCAAATCGCTCATCTGGATGGCTTGGGCATGGTGCGGGATCATCATCTGCGCAAACGATGAGTCGGCCGCGTTGTGCTCTCCGGCAGCGCCCACCACCGAACCAGACGAGGACGAGGGGGTGCTTCCGTGGTTCATGCCGGGCATGTTGTTGCCGCCGGTTCCGGCTGAGCAGCCGGCCAGCGCGATGCCCGCGGCAAAGGCGAACGAGGTCATGGTCAAAGTCTTCTTCATGGTTTGGGGTCCTTCAATCATTCAGCCGGCAGAGGTGCGGCTGCGTGGGACGCGCACAGCAAGCCCATTAACGGGCGGCGCGTCAGGGTGAAGTCTTGTGCAGCGGGCCGAACGGCTCGATGCGGCCGCGAATCTTACGTCCGACTGATGCAGAGATCGCCCGGGGAAGGACTACCCGGACGGTGCGAATAGCCGGCAATCAGTGAGCCCGGCTCCCCGGTGCGTTCATCTGCATATGGCAGGACGCCTGGCACAGGTGCCGTGAGCGAGTCATGGCTCGGGGCAGGCACGCAGACGGCACCCATGGCCGACATCGCCGTACAGGTGCCCGAGCTGGTGCAATGCGATCCGGGCAACTGAGCCGATTGCCGGACGGACGCGCCGGACGGCGGCGATGGATCACCCGATGGCTCGATGTGGCCACCGTGGGCGCCCGCCATTTCGACGTCGATCCCGCTCGCGGGGCTGTGCACGCTGTGGCTGGCACCCATCACGTGCATCCCGAGGATTCCGGCGATGATCGCCAGGAGCGCGGTTAGCAGGCCAATACGCCGGAGGAAGGCTGTGGCGCGGCCCCGTAAGGGGTCGGTCATGGTCTTCCTCCTTCCGAAGTTGTGCTTGTAACGCTACCGGCTCAGGCCAGTCGCTGCTACGTCGGTTCTGGGCGGCGACGCTCCTGCGTCTTCCGTTGTGGGCGGTTGAACTGCTTTCGCCGAGGCCGCTTCCCGGGCAAGGAATGCTCCGAGTTCGTTGATGGTGCTCATCAACGGAGCCGGGAAGACCACCGTGGTGTTCTTGTCTACGCCGAGTTCCACCATGGTCTGGAGGTTGCGCAACTGCAGCGCCAAGGGGTGGGCCATCATGGTGTCGGAGGCCCGGCCCAGTGCGGCTGCGGCCAGGGATTCGCCTTCGGCGGCGATGATCTTGGCGCGCTTCTCGCGCTCAGCTTCGGCTTGGCGGGCCATGGCGCGCTTCATGCTGTCCGGCAGCTGGATGTCCTTCAACTCCACCAGTGTCACCTCGACACCCCATTCCAAGGTCAGCCCGTCCAGGATCTGGCGAATATTGGCGTTGATCACATCCGTTTCCGCGAGCGTTTCGTCGAGGGTGTGTTGCCCCACAACTTTTCGGAGCGTGGTTTGGGCTATTTGGTCGATGGCCGCGTGGATGTTTTCAATCGCGATGACGGACTTGATGGCGTCCACTACCCGGAAATAGGCAACAGCGGAAATATCCACGCTGACGTTGTCCCGGGTGATGATGCCTTGCGACTGGATGGGCACGGTGACGATCCGCAGGGAGACCTTCCTCAGCCGGTCAACGAACGGGATGATGACGACGAGGCCAGGCAGCCTGACACGCTGGACCCTTCCCAGCCTGAACAGGACGCCGCGTTCGTATTGCGTAACGATGTGGACGGCCATCGCGAACCAGATGACCGCTACGACAATGAGCACAATGAGAAGGGTGATGGAGTCCGCCGTCATAGCCACCCCAGGCTCCGTTCCTAGGCGCTGTTGAATTCGTGGCGGTGAGACTTCGGGGAGTTGCAGTGCAGCTGAAACAGGAGCCGAGATGCCGCCGTAATGAAAGGAACGCCCCATCCAGGACATTCCTTTCACTTCTTGGGCTAGACCCTCTCGCGGGTCCGGTCGATTACCGGTTCCGGATCGTTCGTGAACTCACGGCGGCGGCGTGGGAAGGCCCAGAACGTGAAGTCCTTCGTGTCCACCTTGGGTTCAGGACGTTCCTCGGATTCCCGTGGGGCATCTTTCCTGGTGTCCCGCTGGAAATCCTTGTAGTACCCGTAGCACATCACTGACCTCCTTCTAGCGATTGCCCTTTAATCGTCCTCCCGATTCGGCAAGCAGTCCACCTTTCCGGCTCGGTTCCGCATGTATGCACAATGGAGGAGTGAATTCTCCACTCGTCGCGCCGGACGCCGCGCCTGCCTTCAGACTCTTTGACCTTGGCGCGATCGGGGCAGGACTCGTTTTCGCGGACTCGTTGGGAGAACTCGCCGAAGCGCTCGGTGCAAGCCGGGCGGCTGGAACCGCCGTTGTGCAAGCGCCCCCAGGAACCGGCAAGACGACGCTCGTTCCGCCCCTGCTTGCCAACATCGTGGCCGGCTCCGTCAACGGGGATGAACGCCCCCGCGTGGTGGTGACCCAGCCACGCCGGGTTGCTGCGCGCTCGGCCGCACGACGCCTCGCCGCCCTCGACGGTAGCCGCCTGGGTGACCGCGTCGGGTACACCGTCCGGGGAGAAAGCAAGACGGGTCCGGGAACCCTCATCGAGTTCGTCACCCCTGGAATCCTCCTGCGCCGACTGCTCGCCGATCCAGGGATTGGGAGCATCAATGCCGTGATCCTCGACGAGGTTCACGAACGCGGCTTGGAGACAGACCTGCTGCTCGCAATGCTCGTCGAGGTCCGTGAGTTGCGCGAAGACCTCGCGCTTGTGGCGATGTCGGCAACCCTGGACGCGCCACGGTTCGCCGCGCTGATCGGGGGTGCGGCGGTCGGTGAGGGCCGAACCGGAGAGCACGACGGCGCCCGGCCGGCTCCCGTCGTCGACTGCCCTTCCGCGCTGCACCCCTTGGAGGTGGACTGGGCACCCGCGGCCGTGCCGCGATTGGATGCACGCGGCGTGGCCCGCGCCTTCCTGGACCATGTGGCGGACACGGCTGCGGCGTCGTACGCCGAAACGCTCGCGGCCGATCCCGACATCGACGCCCTCGTGTTCGTCCCCGGTGCATGGGAGGTGTCCTACGTCGCGTCCCGGCTGCGCGCCCGCCTCGGTGCGAGGGTACCGGACACGGAGGTGTTGGAGCTTCACGGACAGGCAGGCCCGGCAGAACAAGACCGGGCAGTGTCCGGGCGGGAACCTGGCGGACCTCCGCGGATCATTGTGTCGACCGCGTTGGCCGAATCCTCCCTGACTGTTCCGGGAGTCCGGCTTGTCATTGACGCGGGCCTATCCCGCGAGTTGCGGCGCGACTCCAACCGCGGAATGTCCGGCCTGGTTACCGTCTCCTGTTCCCGTGCGTCCGCGGAACAGCGTGCCGGACGCGCGGCACGCCAGGGGCCCGGACGAGTGGTCCGCTGCTACGAGCAAAAAGCGTTTGGTGCGGCACCAGCCCACCCCACCCCGGAAATTTCGTCCGCGGACCTGACAGGCGCCGCCCTCGTCCTGGCCTGTTGGGGATCGCCACGTGGCCAGGGACTGGCCCTTCCAGACACGCCGCCCCAAGCAGCGATGGATGATGCGGTGGAAGTGCTGCGGGAACTCGGCGCGATTTCCCCGGATGGACTAGCCACGGACGTGGGAAAGACCCTGGCAAGGATTCCCGCCGATCCCCGCCTGGCCCGCGCACTGCTCGATGGCGCCGCCGTCGTCGGGCGTCGCGCGGCGGCTGAGGCCGTTGCGCTCGTCGCGGGGGATCAGCGCCCTCCGGGAGCTGATCTGACCCGCCTCCTGACTTCGCTGCGGTCTGGTAAGGACCCCGCAGCCGCACGTTGGGCGGAGGATGTCCGACGCATGGAGGCGATCGCCCGCCAGGAGGGCTCCGGCGTCGTACGCTCCCTGTCTTCACGGGCGAGCCTGACCTCTCCGGCTAGCCCTGCGGAAGCGCTCGGGTTCGTGGTCGCCCTTGCGTTCCCGGATCGTGTGGCGCGTCGCGTTCCAGGCTCCGGACCTGAGCGCTACCTGCTCACGTCAGGGACACGCGCCGGGCTGCCGGCAGGCAGTCCGCTGGCCGGCCACCAATGGCTCGCGGTGGCCGAAGTGTCCCGCGGGGAGGGCCGGGATACGGCAGGGACCGGCGCCGTCATCCGATCCGCCGCGCCCCTGGCGGCGGACTCGCCGCAAGCCGCCGCCAGCCATCTCCTGAGCGACACTGTGGAAGCAGAATTCAAGCAGGGTCGTGTCACCGCCCGGCACGAACGGCGATTGGGCGCGATCGTACTTTCGTCGACGCCGGTGCGGCCGTCCGTGGAAGAGGGACGCGCTGCCGTAGCCCGCGCCTTGGCGAAGGACGGCTTGGGGACGATCGGATGGTCGACTGCGGCGGATGCGCTACGCCGGCGCCTGTCCTTGCTGCACCGGGAATTGGGTGATCCCTGGCCGGACGTTTCCGAACTGGCGTTGCTGGCCAGTCTGGACAAGTGGCTGGCACCGGAGCTCGAAGCGTTAGCTGGCGGAGCTGCGACGAACGGGATCAACCTGGCCGAGCCGCTACGGCGGCTGTTGCCGTGGCCCGAGGCGGCGCGATTCGGTGATTTGGCGCCGGAATGGCTTGATGTCCCGAGCGGTTCGCGGGTGAGGATCGACTATCCGGACGTGGCGGACGACGGCGGCCGGCCGGTGGTGGCCGTCAAGCTACAGGAATGCTTCGGCTGGGCTGAGACACCCCGCTTGGCAGGCGGGCGGGTGCCGGTGCTCTTCCACCTGCTTTCCCCGGCAAGGCGACCGCTGGCCGTGACAGATGACCTGGCTTCCTTCTGGTCCGGCCCCTACGCCCAGGTCCGTGCGGAGATGCGCGGCCGCTATCCAAAGCATCCCTGGCCCGAAGACCCTTGGACAGCGCCTGCTACGGCGAAGACCAAACGGAAGATGTGACCCGGGTGGAGTGGCCTGGCTGAGGCCGACTGGGAGGCATTCACAGGCTTCTTCTCTAGGATGCCACGGTGATGAACATGGAATTGCGTCCCGCTGACCTGGCCGACGACTGGTGGCAAGCCGTGGTGCGGGGATTCACCACGCCGGAGGTCCCCAACCTGTCGACGCCTGTTGTCTTGGGCATCCTCGCGCTAGCCGTCGTGCTGAGTATCCCCCGGGCCACGTGGCGCTGGTTTGGCCTCTATGTGACGTTCGTGCATGAACTGGGACACGCGTTCGCTGCCCTCATGACGGGTCGGATTGTTCACGGGCTCAAGATTGGGCTCGACCACTCGGGACAGCTCCTCAGCAGTGGACGGGGCAAGTTCGGAGCGGCCTGGTCCGGGTTCTGGGGATATCCGAGTCCGGCCGTGGTGGGCGTAGCGCTTATCTGGTCCGTGTTCGCAGGACGGTCGGGAGCGGCGATGTCCATTGGGGCGTTGGTGCTGCTGGTCGCCCTCGTCTTCCTGCGGAATTTCACCGGAATCTTCGTTGCCCTTCTCAGCGCGGCGATTGCCCAACTGCTTGTCATGTTTGCCAATCCCTCAACGGTCAGCCATGTGGTGTTGGGGCTCGGAATAGCCTTGGAAGTGGGCGCCGTGCGGGATTGGTTCAAGGTTGCCTCGGTCCACACCCAGCGTCGGGATCGGCTGGGGTCGTCCGACGCCTACATCCTGGCCCGTTCCACCGGGGTGCCGTCGTTGCTGTGGCTTGTGGCATTCGCGGTAGTCATTGCCGCAAGCGCCACCTTTTCCGTTCGCCTGGTCTGGGGCATGCTCTACTAGCCTTGCGGGCGCGGTTTCAGGACCGTGAGTTGGCTTTCCTCTTGCCGTGCGCCGGTCGAGGGTGTGGAATCGGTTAGCAAGGGACGCGGGGGATTCGGCTTCTACTCCAGGAGGTGCTCATGTCGGTGAAAGGCTCAGGCAGTGCGACGAAGGGGTCGAACCGGAGCAACCCCGATCTTCGACGCGCGGACGCTTCGGCAACGTCAGCCGATCGGCCCGAGAACATCCGCAACGTTGTCTTGATCGGCCGCTCGGGTGCCGGGAAAACGATGCTGCTCGAGTCCCTCCTCTACGCCGCCGGCGTCGTTACCCGGATGGGTTCGATCGTCGAAGGCACTACCGTGAGTGACTCGGAAGCGACGGCCATCCACCAGCAGCGTTCCATCGGACTTTCGGCAGCACCCCTCGTGTTCGACGACGTCAAAGTGAACCTTCTCGACACCCCGGGCTACGCCGATTTCATGGGCGAGTTGCGTGCAGGGCTGCGTGCGGCGGATGCGGCGTTGTTCGTCGTGTCTGCCGTGGACGGGGTCGACGCCGGGACCGCCGCGTTGTGGAGCGAATGCGAGCGCGTCGGCATGCCCCGGGCCGTAGTGATCAGCCGGCTGGACCATCCACGAGCGAACTATGATGCCGTCCTCGCTGAATGCCGCAGATCCTTCGGTGATTCGGTACTGCCCCTCCATTTGCCGGTCCGCCACGGTGACACTGTCACGGGATTGCTCGGGCTTCTTTCGGGTTCGGTGTCTGAGTACACCCCCGGGGATCCGCGTCCCGCAGTCCGCCCTGCCGCTGCGGAGGAACTGGCCGGCTCGGACGGTGCCCGGGGTGAGCTTATCGAGGGCATCATCTCGGAGAGCGAGGATGAGACGCTGATGGACCGGTACCTTGGCGGCGAAGATGTCCCCGTCGACACCCTCGTGGAGGACTTGGAGACCGCAATCGTCCGGGGGACGTTCTTCCCGGTGCTGGCAACGTCCTCCGTGACCGGTGTCGGCACGGCCGAACTGTTGGAGGTGCTGACGCGGGCGTTTCCGTCGCCTACTGAGCGTAGCCTGCCCACGGTAACCGACTTGGGTGGGACACCCGTCGAACCGCTGACGTGCGATCCGGACGGCCCGCTCCTTGGCGAAGTGGTGCGGACTACCGTTGACTCGTTTCTGGGGCGTGTTTGCCTCGTCCGGCTCTTCTCCGGGACGCTTCGCGAGGACTCTGCCGTGCACGTGGGCGGGCACGGCTTGGCCGAACGGGGCCATCCCGACCACGACAGCGACGAACGGATCACGCACCTCTACTCCCCGTTGGGGTCCAGCCTCCGGC
The DNA here is from genome assembly GCF_026683955.1 of Arthrobacter sp. MMS18-M83. NCBI lineage: Bacteria > Bacillati > Actinomycetota > Actinomycetes > Micrococcales > Micrococcaceae > Arthrobacter > Arthrobacter sp. MMS18-M83. The sequence goes on from NZ_CP113343.1 coordinate 4,500,109, forward strand.
CGGTGCCTTTCGCCGTGGCCGGGGACATTTGCGCGCTGGCGAAGGTAGCGAGCGCCGAAACGGGAGACACAGTTTCCGCACGCGAGTCGCCGTTGCTCGTGGAAACCTGGGACATGCCGGAGCCGCTGATGCCCGTCGCGATCGAAGCGGCCTCTCACGGCGACGAGGATGCACTATCCAAGAGCCTGGCCAAAGTCGCGGCGGGCGATCCGACCCTGAGGGTGGAGCGGAACGCTGAAACCCACCAGCTGGTCTTGTGGTGCATGGGAGAGGCACACTCGGAGGCGGTCCTCGACAGGTTGCGCGAGCAAGGGGTGAAGCTGCAAACGGTGGACGTCATCACCCCGCTCAGGGAGACGTTCGCCGCCCAAGCCGCCGGCCACGGCCGCTATGTCAAGCAATCGGGAGGCCACGGACAATACGCGATCTGCGATATCGAAGTGGAACCCCTTGAACGCGGGACAGGTTTCGAATTCGTCGACAGGATTGTCGGCGGAGTCATCCCCGGAACTTATGTGGTTTCGGTCGAGAAAGGCGTCCGGGCCCAAATGAACAAAGGGGTGCGCGCAGGCTTCCCGGTGGTCGACATCAGGGTGACCCTGGTGGGCGGCAAGACGCACAGCGTCGATTCCTCGGACGCGGCTTTCCAGGCCGCTGGCGCATTGGCATTGCGGGAGGCCGCTGCGGCCAGCAGCATTCAACTCCTGGAGCCGATTTCGGCCGTTACCGTCCTCGTGGCAGACGATCACGTGGGCGCCGTCATGAGTGATCTGTCCTCCCGCCGCGGGCGTGTTACCGGTACGACGTCGGTGGGCGGGGAAAGTACTGAAATCAGCGCCGAAGTTCCGGAACAGGAATTGCTGCGGTACGCGATCGTGCTGCGGGGACTGACCGCGGGCAGCGGCCGATTCCGCCGGGAGTACCTGCGGCATGAGCCGCTGCCTCCTGGTATTGCAATTGCCGCCGCGAAGTCTTGATGACCCGCATCGGGCTCAGCCGTTACCTCGAAGGAACGCTGATACCGGGCCCGCCAAAGAGGCACCTACATCCGCCGCGCTCTTTTTGACCCCCACGCGATCAAAGGAATGGTCGCCGCCGTCCCACCACTCGATGGTGGCCGTCGGGCCAATCCGGGACACTACGCCTTCGAGCAACTCGGGCGTCGCGAAGGTGTCTCGAGTGCCCTGCAGGAACAGCATCGGCAGGGTGAGCCCGTAGAGGTGCTCGTCACGCAGCTTCTCCGGTTTCCCCGGCGGGTGCAGTGGGTAGCCGAGGTAGACGAGTCCAGCCGCGGGCATGCCTTCGGCGACTGCCATCGATGCCATGCGACCACCGAAGGACTTACCTGCCGCCCACAGCGGCTCGCCCTCTGAACGGGACGCCGCTTCCGCCATGACGGCCCGCCACGCCGCGATCGCCGCAGGCGGCCGGTCGGGGAACCTCTTGCCGGCTTCCCGGTAGGGGAAGTTGAAGCGCAAGGTGGCGACGCCGTCGTCGTTCAATGCGCGTGCGAGGCCGCCAAGGAAGGGATGCTCCATTCCCGCTCCCGCTCCGTGGGCGATCACGAGGGTCGCGAACGGTTTGGCAGGCCGGGCGTAGATACCTGAGATCGGTGCGCCGTCGACGTCGATGGCGATCCGGGTTTCGTCGACGCTCATTCGAAACGGGAGGGATCGCCGGTGCCGCGCCTGACCACTTCCGCTGTGCCGCTCGAGAAGTCCACCACGGTGGTAGGCTCTGCGCCGGTGTCCCCTGAATCGATCACGGCTTCCACCAGGTTGTCCAAGCGTTCCTTGATTTCCCAACCCTGGGTCAAGGGCTCCTCCTCGTCGGGGAGCAACAGGGTGCTGGAAAGGAGCGGTTCACCCAGTTCGGCCAGCAGCGCCTGGACGAAGTTGTGGTCTGGAATGCGCACGCCTACCGTCTTTTTCTTGGGGTGCAGGAGCCGGCGCGGCACTTCCTTGGTGGCAGGAAGGATGAATGTGTAGCTTCCCGGCGTGACGGCCTTGATGCTTCGGAACACATCGTTGTCGATCATGACGAACTGCCCCAGCTGCGCGAAGTCCTTGCAGACCAAGGTGAAATGGTGTTTGCCGTCCAGCTGGCGGATTGAGCGGATCCGATCGAGGGCTTCCCTGTTGCCAATTTGCGCGCCGAGTGCGTAGCAGGAATCGGTGGGGTAGGCGATCAGTCCGCCCGACTTCAGGATGTTCACCACCTGGGCAATTGCGCGTGGTTGGGGGTCCTGCGGGTGAACATCGAAGAATCTTGCCATGCCAAGAGCTTACGGGTAGGCAGTACTTCAGGACAGGACATCCTTGCTCGTGAACTTGCCATAGGCCAACGCCCCGGCTGCCAGGATGTAACCCGCTTGCAGCCAGGCGTTGTCTCCGAAGCTCACCCATGAAATGGGTTGGCGCAGGAGATCAGCGAAGCCCAACCAGTAGTGGCTGAACAACCAAGGATGCAGCCACTCCAATTGCGGCAAATTGTCGGCCACTTGCGACACCACGGACAGCACGACGGTGGCCGCCATTGCACCGACTGGAATGTCCGTAAAGGTGGAGATTGCCAGACCGATAGCGGACAGCCCCAGCAGAGAGACGGCAATGTACGCAGCAATCAGCAGCGAACGCACTACGGATTCGCCGACGCCGATAGTGTCGCCCGAGAGCAGCGTGACGGGGCCCACCGGGAACAGCACGACGCCGGCCAGCGCGCCGGCGGCGGCGACCGTCAGGGTCGCTGCCAAGCAGAACGCGGCGGCGGCCGTGTATTTGATCAGCAAGAGGCGGACGCGTCCAGCGGGGGCGACGAGCAAGTACCTGAGCGTGCCCAGGTTCGCTTCTCCGGCAATCGTGTCGCCTGCTACCACCCCGATTGTGAGGGGCAGGAACAATGGCACCGAAACCACCAGCGCTGTCACGCCAACGAAGAGCCCGTTTTGCGTGATCCGATCCAGGAAAGGTGGACCCCGGCCTGGAGCCACCGGATGTGAGCTCAGTTTGACCGCCGCGGCAATGAGAATGGGAATGGCTGCGAGCGCCAGCAGCATGGCCCACGTCCGCAGCCGCCTGAACAGTACCGAGAGCTCCGAGGCCATGAGGGACCACGAGCTTGATGGCCGGCCCTTCGGCGCGGCAGTCATGGGTTCAGTCCCGCGTTCAGCCAGCAATGTCGAAGCCCTCTCCGGTGAGGGAGACGAAGCGCTCCTCCAGGCTGGCGTTCTCCACGCCAAAGCCCCGGACCCGGACGCCGTCCGCGACGAGGGCCGCCACGATCGCCTCGGGCGCCACATCGTGCCCCGGTGAACCGGTACTGACAAGACTCTGGCCATCGGGACGTGACGAGCCGGGCGACGGGGCTGACAGCTCAGACTGCAGGCCGAGCCTCGAGAGGACACGGACGGCGGCCTCAACATCAGGCGTGTGGAGCCGGATGGTGGCCTTCCCTGCGGCCCGGAGTTCCTGCAGGGTTCCTTGTGCCACGAGCTTGCCCACGCTCATGACGCCCACATGCGTGCACACCTGCTCTACCTCCGCGAGGAGATGGCTTGAAACAAATACCGTGGTGCCTCCGGCGGCGAGGGAGCGGACCAGGCTGCGCACCTCCCTGGTGCCCTGTGGATCCAGGCCATTGGTGGGTTCATCGAGGACAAGGAGCTCCCTCGGCCGCAGCAGCGCATGCGCGATCCCGAGGCGCTGCTTCATCCCGAGGGAGTAGGCGCGGACTTTCTTTCCTGCGGCGTGGGACAGCCCCACGCGCTCGAGTGCTTCGTCAACCCGTGCCGCCCGGGTTGACGGGGAGGCATGCGGGTCGGCGCTGTCCAGTCGCCGAAGGTTCGCGGCCCCGGACAGGAAGGGGTAGAAAGCCGGCCCTTCCACCAAGGCGCCAACATGGGGCAGGACCGCTGCCAGTTGGCGTGGCATTTCACCGCCAAGGACCCGGATATTGCCACTTGTGGCGGCCGCCAGGCCAAGCAGCAAACGGATGGTGGTGGTCTTGCCGGAACCATTGGGGCCGAGGAAGCCAAAGACGGATCCGCGGGGAACAGCCAGGTCGATTGCGTCGACCGCGGCCTGGTGGCCGAACTGCTTGCTGAGGCCCCGTGTTTCTATCGCCAGGTCAGCTGGCGGGGATGCCTCCGTCACTGCGGGGAGGCTGCAGCTTGCAGCCGCTCAAGTGGCACCATTCCCGCGAAGACGCGGCCGTCGTCGAGCATCAGAACAGACACCAGGCTGGTAGTCAGCGCGCGCCCGCCCGGCACTGCCTGGGTGAGCTGGGCGAACATCGGGGCAGCCCGGACATCAGTGGGCACTGTGCCCGCCGGCAAGCTGATCACCGCGTCCCAGCCGCTGCCCGTGACCGCGGGCCGGCCAGTTGCTGCCTTCGCAAGCGGTGCCTGGCCGGTCTTTCCGGGCAGGGTACGCAGTTGTGGAGATGTTTTCTCTTCCACGGCGGCACCGCGAGGTGGAGTGAAACTGAACAGGCCGGCGTCGGGCGCGGACAGGTTCAGGTCAGTGAAGGAAACCGAAAAGGCTGCTGCGGCCTGGCCCCGTGCGCGCACGTCGACGCCGAGCGGCAGGCCGGAGGCGGAGTCGACGGCGACCGTCACGGAGTCGACGAGAGTTCCGGTACTGCGTGGCTTGATCACTAACTGGTAGGCCGTGCGTCCGGCCACAGTGGTTCCGTCGCCCACGGCCACTTCCGTGCTGGGCTCGACGGCGGCGAGGAAGTGCTGCGCGACGACGTCAGGTGTGGCCATTCCGGGAGTTGGTGTCGCATGCGGGGCAGGGCTGCCGGTCTTGGGCGGCGCAGGCAGTGTCACATGCGCCGCGCTGTTGTCGGCCGAGTTGTAGAGCCAGAGATCGTTGCCATTGCGGACGAGATCCCGCTCGGCGAGCATGTCCATCACCTGGAACCTGGCTTTGGAGGGGCCGTCCACGTAGACCCGCGCCGTGTGCGAACCGCTCAACAGTTCGATCACGGAAGCTGGACCCTGGGTGGCAGTAGGTCCGGTGGAGGGGAGTTGGGGGAGTCCCAGTTCGGAATTCTGCTGAAGCGTACCGGATAAGGCACGGACTTCGGAGTGCCCGATCATGGCGATGACTTCCGCGGCCGTCTTGTGCGGCAGGCTCGTTGCAGCTCCCGCCTGGTAGGAACCAGCCAAGGCCGCCGCGCCAAGGGCTACCGGAACCATCGCGGCCGGCAACCAACGCAACCAGGGGCGGGTCATGGCAACCTCGCGAACCGTCCACCATTGGGGAAGTTCATGCTTCCAGACTACTCCTGGTGTTGTGGGTGATCACGGGTTCCAGCCCCCTATGACTCCAGCGTCCTTCGCACGAAGTCGGCGCTTGGCCGTGAATAGGCGGCCCCGAGGCGCTCGAACAAGGCGATTCCCGCCATCCCGGGCCAATCCTCGGGCAGGAATTCAGCTGGCAGCCCTGGGTCCAGGTACGGGATGATCCGCCAGCGGTCGATGCATCGGACATAGCTGGCGAAGGTTTCGGCCGACGCCTCGCGAGAGGCTTCCATCAGCTGGTGAGCATCACCTGAGCCGCCTTCGGGACCGTCACCCGAGCTGCCGCCGCCGTCGGAACCATGATGCCCGATGAAGTCGCGGTGCAGTTCCGCCACTGCGTCGAGATCCCACCAAGCGGAGGCGGCATCGCGGAGGCTGCCGCCGACCAGGGGAGCGTCCGTGACGAACACGGTGGACATGCGTCGCAACTCGAGGTCCTCCAGGATCTCCTCCACCTCATCGCGCAGGGAATCCGGGCAGATCCACAGCCCCGCTGCCACCGTGCCGCAGCCAATCCAGTGCAGCCTGCGCCGCAATTGGTGCCGCTTTTCCCGCTCGGTCTCCGGGATGGAAAAGGACACGAGGCACCAACGGTCCGCGGACGACATCAGCCGGGGGTTGTAGATCCGGCGGTCGCCGCGGGCAAGCATGGCCGCGGCGCCGTCGGTGATGGCGAACCCAGGAACACCCTGATACAGCCGGGGGAACACGATTTCCTTCTTTTTCAACCTCGACAAGGCCGTCCGGGTCACAGCCGCGGAGACCCCGAGGGCCTCCATGAGGGCGATGATGTGCCTGGTGGACATCCATCCGCCGGCATCGCGCAGGTACAGGCCGATGACAGTGCGCAGCAACGACGTGGTGCTCCCGGGCCGGGAGTCCATGTCGTCAAGGACAGCACTCACAGGAGCTCGGCGAGGGCGTCCCGGATGGCGGTCACGCCCAGCTCAACCTCGGCATAGCTGGTGCTGAGCGGCGAGAGGCCGATGCGCAGTCCGTGGGGCGGACGGAAGTCGGGGATAACCCCCCGCTCCCAGAGTTTCTGGGTGACCTCGCCGAAGAGGGGATGGTCCACCGTGATGTGCGAGCCACGCTCTGCGGTGTTGCGCGGGCTGACAATCTCGGCGCCCAGCGGGACCAGTAAGTCTTCGGCCAGGGCAACGGCGTATTCGGTGAGCTTGATGGACTTCTCCCGCACAGCGTCCATCCCGACGGACGCAATGAGCTCCACCATGTCCTTGAGTGGCTGCATGGCGAGAACGGGCGGGGTGCCGGTGATGAAGCGGCGGATCCCCTTGGCGGGCGTGTAGCTTTCCGTCATGCCGAAAGGGTTGTCGGCGCCCATCCACCCCCAAATGGGCTGCTGCAAGCGGTTTTGCTGCGCCGCGTTGACATACGCGAACGCGGGGGAGCCCGGGCCGCCGTTGAGGTACTTGTACGTGCAACCCACTGCAAGGTCGACGCCCCAGGCGTCCAGTTCGAGGGGCACCGAGCCTACTGAGTGGCACAGGTCCCAAAGCATGAGCGCACCGGCGTCCTTGACCAACGCGGTGATCGCTTCCGCATCCGCAAGGAAGCCGGAACGGTACGCCACGTGGCTGAGGACGACGACGGCGGTCCGCTCGCTGAGCAGTCCCTCAAGGTCTGTGGTCCGGACGCCGCTGGCCGGGTTGGAGGCGACCCACTTGATAGTGGCGCCTTTTTCCGCCGCGATGCCTTCGATGATGAAACGGTCGGTGGGGAAGTTGTCGCGATCAACCACGATCTCATCGCGGCCCGGTTGGGCGTCCATTGCGGCACGGATGAGTTTGTAGAGCATGACGGAGGTGGAGTCTCCCACGGTGACCTGACCGGCGGCCGCGCCCAGCGTCACTGCGCCTATCCGGTCGCCGACCCGGGTGGGCTCGTCCATCCACTGTTCGTCCCAGCCCCGGATAAGGCGGCTGCCCCACGCGTCTTGGACGAATGAAGCCAGCTTCGCCGGCGTGGCCTTGAGCGGGCGCCCGAGCGAGTTCCCGTCGAGATAGGCCGCGAGTTGCCCCTCCTCGGGTGCGTAAAAGGCCTCACGCTGTTCGGCGAGGGGATCGGCGGCGTCGAGTTCGCCCGACGTCGGCCGTTGGGTTTGCTGCACGCTGTTCATGTCTCTCCTGAAGAAATTTCTATTGCGGTTGCTGGAAGTGTTGCTTGATGTCTTGTTTGGGGGCTCAATTACCGATCTCGGTGCGTACGGCGTAAAGCTCCGGGAAAAATGTCAGGTCGAGTGCCCGCTTGAGGAAGTCGACCCCCGAGGAGCCGCCCGTACCCACCTTGAATCCGATGGTTCGGTGCACCGTGCGCAAGTGGCGGAAGCGCCAAGCGTGGAAATTGTCCTCGATGTCTACGAGGTCTTCGCACGCCTCATAGAAACCCCATGGCGTGGCTTCGGATTCGTAGATCTCTTTGAAGACCGGGACAAGGTCCTTTTGGAACGTCCACGGTTGGCTCTTGTCACGTTCCAGGATTTCGGCGGGAACGGCGTAACCGGCCCGCGCCAATACCGCGAGAAAGGCATCGTAGAGAGTCGGCTGCTCAAGGAGCGCGCTGAGCTGGCTGTGAGTTGCCGGATCACTTTCGAAGACCCGGAGCATATCGCGGTTCTTGTTGCCCAGGATGAACTCAACGCCGCGGTACTGGTGGGACTGGAAGCCCGAGGAACTGCCCAGGAAGCGCCGGAATTCGGAGTACTCACGCGGAGTCAGCGTACCCAGGACCGACCACTGCTCAGTCATGGTCCGCTGTATGGCCTTGACGCGTGCGATGCACTTGAGGGCCTTGGCAAGGTTGTCCGCATCGAGAAGCCGGCGGGCTTCAAGGAGTTCATGCAGGACGAGCTTGAGCCACAGTTCGCTGGTTTGGTGCTGGATGATGAACAGCAATTCGTCATGGTGTTCCGGTGTACTCAACGGGTGCTGGGCAGTGAGGAGGCGGTCAAGGTCCAGGTACCCGCCGTAGGACATGGCCTGGCTGAAGTCGGTGCGGACCGAATCCTCGATGGGCCTGATGCTTTGGGCAGAGTGGCCGGTGCGGTTTTCCATACCTCGAGCGTATCAGTTCTATGACGGACGTCAAGATAGTGAATTTTCTCCGAATGTTCCCCCGATCAAGCCCGCGCAGTCGGCGCTCTTGTGTCTTACGCTGGGCTTATTGCCAAGTCCGGGAGGGGGCCTGTGAGCATCGTTACGCTGTATCTGGACGTCGACGGCGTCGTGAACCCCTTTGGTCCCATGGGCTTCACCGATTGGGGTACTGAATGGAAAATCGCCGACGCCGGAATACTGGACGTCGTTTATGCCGCCGAGCTGGTTGACGAACTCAACGCCCTGGCCGCACACCCCGCAGCGAGGTTTGTCTGGCTGACCACGTGGCAGCGGCTCGCCCCGGAGTTCCTGTGCCCGGCAATCGGTCTCCACGGTGAACGTTGGCCTGTCTTGACCAGTGACGGCTGGGACCAGACCGCCGATTGGTGGAAGCTGGACGTTTTACAAAAGGACGTCCAAGAGTCCGGAGCCGAACGCTTCGTGTGGATGGATGATCAGTTGGCCCATGAGGCTGCAGCCCGCTCCTGGGCGGAATTCCTTGGTGACCGTGTGCTTTGGATCTCACCCGATCCGCGGCGCGGCCTGTCACGGAGCGATATCGAGGCTGTTCGGCGATTCCTCGGCTGAGTCGATGTTTGGCCAAGCAGGCACTGGCACGTAGGATTCTTAAGGTTTCACGCCCGCCATTGTTAATTCCGCCAGTGCAGTCAGATGAACGGTTGCTGAACAGTGCTGTGCACGGCAGGCCCGGGGAAGTGGAACTGCGCATCGTCGACTCTGCAGATTGGGCACCAGGTGGAAATCACCTTCATGGTCGCGCTTGTCATAGCGCTGGCCTTATTTTTTGACTTCACCAACGGGTTCCATGACACTGCGAACGCAATGGCCACCCCTATCGCCACCGGCGCCATCAAGCCCAAGACGGCGGTTGCCCTTGCCGCGGTGCTTAACCTCGCGGGCGCGTTCCTGTCGACCGAAGTGGCGAAGACCATTTCCGGAGGCCTCATCCGCGAGGGCACGGACGGCATCCACATCACGCCGGAGATCGTTTTCGCCGGGTTGATGGGGGCCATTCTGTGGAACATGTTCACTTGGCTCAAGGGGCTGCCGTCAAGTTCTTCCCATGCACTCTTCGGTGGGCTCATCGGGGCGGCGATCGTTGGAATCGGATTCCACGCGGTCAATTTCGATACCGTGCTGCAAAAGGTCATTCTTCCGGCCATCTTCTCGCCCCTGCTTGCCGGCGCCGTGGCCTATCTCTGCACCAGGCTCGCCTACGCCCTGACATCCCGGCACGACCCCGAAACCGGTGACAAGCTGACCCAGAAGCGCGGTGGATTCCGCACCGGACAGATCTTCACCTCCAGCCTGGTTGCGCTGGCTCACGGCACCAATGACGCGCAGAAGACCATGGGCATCATCACCCTGGTTCTCATTGCCGCCGGAACCCAGCGGGCCGGCAGCGGTCCACAACTCTGGGTCATCGGGGCCTGCGCACTTGCCATCGCCATGGGAACCTACGCCGGCGGCTGGCGCATCATCCGGACCATGGGATCCGGCCTCACCGAAGTCAAACCCGCCCAGGGCTTTGCTGCGGAAGCAAGTACTGCTTCGGCAATCCTCGCTTCCTCCCATCTGGGCTTCGCGCTATCGACCACCCAGGTTGCCTCCGGCTCGGTCATCGGCTCGGGACTCGGACGTAAAGGCACAACAGTGCGTTGGGGAACCGTGGGGCGTATCGCCACCGGCTGGCTCTTCACCCTCCCGGCCGCTGCCATCGTTGGGGCCCTGACGGCACTGCTTGTCGGCATCGGCACCGTCGGCGTGGTTATCGCGGCAGTTGTGGGCACCGCCGTCGTCGTCTACATGTTCATCTACTCGAGGAAGTCGCACGTGGGTCACCACAACGCCGTCGAAGTCGAGGAAGCCGGCACAGCAGTCCGCTTCCGCAAGAAGAACGCCGGAAAACAAAGTCTGAGCCAGAGCATGAGTGAGGACATCCAGGCATGAAGTGGTTGGATCTGGTTCAGGTAGCCGGGGCAACCCTGGTTGCGGCCGTGCTCTTGGTAGTGCTGTATTCGCTCGGCGTTCGACTCACGGCGATCGCGGGCGACGCCCGGCAGAAATCGACGGCAATCGTTCGGTCCCTTGCTTATCTGTGTTTCGTGTCCTGCGGAATCGCCGTGCTTTTCGGGATCTATCTGATCGTCCCGTATTTCACCAAATAGCCTCGCCCTCGGGAACGCAAGCTCTGGCCGTCAAGTCCATTCGGGAGAATAATCGGCTGTGTAGCTGCGCACGCTGATTGGTCCCCTGGGAGGGGCCAATACGCCGCCTTCGGCAGGTGGGGGCTGAAATGAACTACCGGACCCGGAACCGAATCCTCGGATTCCTGCTTCTTCCTGCTATTTTCGCCATGCTGGGCGGTTGCGCCGGTCCTTCACAAGATTCGGCCCCCGCTCAAGACTCCGCCTCCGCCCGATCCGGTGCCCCGGCGCCCGCATCGACCGCCGTGGTCGAACCCACCGTTGCGCCGCCGGGGGGTCCTGCGGGCCCGGACGTTCCGCCGCCGGCGGCGGCTCCTGTGGTGCGGTGGGTGCCGATCGGGCCGATCGGTCCCAACGATCCCCAGGAAGGGCGGATGTACCTCTACGCCCAGGGAAAAGACTGCGGTAACCTGCGCTCCGGCGTCGACGGCACCACCTTCAAGGACGTGTGGCTGGCCGCTGCCGCGGTCTGTGACGCGCTGCGCGCCAACACAGGTCAGTCGTGGCAGGCCGCGGCAGCTGCCACGGCGGCAATGCCGAAGGTTCCCCCGAACCGCTGCCTCGAGTTGGCGATCGTCTCTGTAATGCGGGGCGTGGTGGACTACCACGCGAGCAACCCCACATCGGCCGTTCCCCTTCAGCCAGGGATAGGCGAATCGTGCCCCCGCCATCTGAGCGGCCTCACCGTGGTTGATGAAAACCTCAATCCTGTTCCCGGCCTGCAACGACCCAGCGGACCGCGCACTGGGGGGACCTGGGTGCGCCTGGACGGTTACTACGTCCGGGTGGGCTCATTGAAGATCGACGGCGTCGATTCCGGAGTTGAGACCCGCGGCGCCGGCGACTACTCGCCGGTCTACTTCAAGACGCCCGCGGCCACAACCAAGAACTCCTTCACCGTCACCATCACTGACACGCTGGAAGTGGACGGTGCGGTCCAATTCTTCTACGACGACACAGTCGGATCGTCGGCAGGCTCCACAGGCGGACCGTCGTCGACAGCCGGACCGACCAAACCATCGCCAAGCGGCACGGCCTCGCGGTGAGCGACGAATCCGCCAAGAAGGAATCCAACAACCAGGATGTGGTCCTGGTCGAGTCCCGCTGGCAGCGGACGCTTGACGTTCTCTCGGTGATCGGGCCGCCGTTGACCGTAGCCACGGCGCTGCTTGTCTATTTCGGTTGGGCGCGCACGGATGCGCAGGCAAAATCCATGGGCCTGGACGTGAGCCTCTTTGGCTACACCGTCCAGGACTTCATCCTGCGCAGCATCCAGTCGCTGTTCCGCCCGCTTGCCTGGTTGGCTATTATCGGGTTCCTCTGGCTCATGGCGGACCGCGGCGTGGACAAGCTGCTCGCGGACCAGCGGTTCCGGCCCGCCATTCGACGGACCGCGACGGCGCTGCTGGTGCTCGGCTTCCTTTTCGCCGCTGTGATGTGGATCCTGACCATTTCGCAGCCGGAGCGGATCCTCCTCTACGTGCCGTACATGATCGCGGGCGGCTTGTTGCTGGGAACCTGGGGAATGAGCCTGCGCCGCCGGGCCGCTGCGGGCTCCGGGCGCAGCCTCACCGTGACACCCCGCGCGTTGGAACGTTCCTTCATCTTTGTGCTTGTCACGCTCCTTCTGTTCTGGGGCACGTCCGACTACGCCCAGGCACTGGGGCGCGGAGCCGCCGTCGACTACCAGGAACGCTCCCAACTCTTGCCCACAGCCGTCGTCTACAGCAAGGAACGGCTGGCCGTTACTGCCCCCAATGTCCACGAGGAAACCGCCGGGACCGCGGCCGAGCCGCTGTACCGGTACACGGGGCTCCGGCTGCTCGTGGTGAGCGGCGGACGGATCTTCCTGCTCAACGATGGCTGGACGCTGAAGGAAGGCCGCGTCGTGGTGCTGCGCGATGATTCGAGCGTGCGCGTGGAGTATGGGAACCCATCGGCCGAATGAGTATGGTAAGGCCATGTCGGATTTCCAGTATTACGTGGCATCCTCGCTTGACGGGTTCATTGCCACCAATGAAGACGATCTCGGCTGGCTGCTCCAGTTCGAAGAGGCCGAGGGTGTCACCGAAAGCTACGAAGACTTCATGGCCGGCATCGGCTGCATTGTCATGGGTGGCCAGACGTATCGCTGGCTCATGGAACATGAACCCGGGAAATGGCCTTACCCGGGTATCCCATGCTGGATCTTCACCCACCGCGAATATGCCGCGCCGGCTGGTGCGGACGTCACGTTCGTGCGTGGTGAGGTCCAGGAGTTCGCTCCGGACCTCATTGCGGACGCCGGCGACAAGAACGTGTGGCTGGTTGGCGGCGGAAACCTGGTTGCCCAATTCGCCAAGGTGGGATTGTTGGACGAGATTATTGTCACGCTAATCCCGGTCGCTTTGGGCTCCGGCAAGCGCTTGCTTCCCGTGGAGAGCGCGACGGCGCCGCTTGAGCTGGTCTCGTCCCGCCCCCTTGGTGGCGCGGCAGTGGAGCTGCGGTACCGGTTCCCCGCGCGGGCGCAATGATCCCGGCGGGCTGACAAGGGGCGCGAAGTGTCAGTGGGGCCTGTTGTCCCGGATCATGTTGGTGATCCGCGCGGTCGAGAGCCGGCGCCCGTGTTCGTCGGTCATGACGATTTCGTGGGTGGCGAGCGTGCCCCCCAGGTGGACGGCCGTGCATGTGCCGGTGACCAGGCCGCTTGCTACTGAGCGGTGGTGGGTTGCACCCACCTCGATTCCCACCACATGGCGTCCGGCTCCCGCGTGCAAGGCCGCCGAGAAGGAGCCCAGAGTCTCGGCAAGAACTACGTGGGCTCCGCCGTGGAGGATGCCGGCAACCTGGGTGTTCCCTTCCACCGGCATGGTGGCGACGGTCCGTTCGGGGCTCAGTTCGAGGAACTTGATGCCCATCTTCGTCACGAGCGATCCCACCCCATAGCGCGAAAGCCAACCATGCAGCTCCGGCGGAACGCCAGCTGCATTGAGTTCGTCGGTGAACCGGCCCGGCGTGAAATTGTCCATCATGGCAACTAGGCTGGCACCTGTGAGCGAAACAACCAAACCGGACTCAGTTCCAACCGAAACGTCAGCGCCTGTGGCTACTGTCACCGCAACGGCACCAGACCCTTCAGCAACCCCTGCCGTCACGGTGGCGGGTGGACGGCCCCGGCTTCTGGTGCTGGATGGGCACTCCATGGCATTCCGGGCGTTCTATGCTTTGCCGGCAGAGAACTTCGCCACCTCCTCTGGCCAGCACACCAACGCCGTGCATGGCTTCACCTCGATGCTGATCAACCTCATCAAGGACCAGAAGCCCACCCACGTGGCCGTTGCCTTCGATGTTTCGGACGACACCACGTTCCGCAAGGCGGAGTACAGCGAATACAAGGGTGGCCGCAACGAAACCCCGCCGGAATTCCGCGGGCAAATCGATCTCATTGACCAGGTCATGGAGGCCTGGGGCATCAGGACAATCAAGATGCCCGGCTACGAGGCGGACGACATTCTCGCCACACTCGCTGCCCAGGGCGACGCCGCCGGCTTCGAAGTCCTCCTCGTTTCGGGGGACCGCGACGCGTTCCAGCTCATCACGGACAATGTGTTCGTCCTGTACCCGAAACAGGGCGTTTCCAACATTCCTCGCATGGATGCAGCGGCGATCGAAGAAAAGTACTTCGTTCCGCCTTCCCGCTACTCCGATCTCGCCGCACTGGTGGGGGAGTCTGCCGACAACCTCGCGGGCGTACCCGGTGTGGGCCCCAAGACCGCTGCCAAATGGATCAACCTTTATGGCGGCCTGGACGGGATCCTCGAGAATCTGGATTCGATCGGCGGGAAGGTGGGCGGAGCCCTCCGGGAAAACATCGACGCCGTCAAGCGCAACCGCCGCCTCAACCAACTCCTGAGCGATCTCCAGCTCCCTGTGACGCTCGCCGACCTTGAGGAGCCGCGTCCCAACCGCCAGGAGGTCGAGACGCTGTTCGACACCCTTGAATTCAGGACCCTCCGCGCCCGGCTGTTCGCGCTCTATGGAGACGACACCGCAGGAGCGGCGCCGGAGACCATCGACGCCCCTGCCTACAAAGTCCTGGGCGACGCTGCCGCCCTGGAGGAGTTCTTCGCGGCCGGCGCGGGGAGTCGTGCCGCCGTCGCCGTGCAGCTGATCCCCGGACGGATTGGTGACGACGCCGAGGCCCTCGCCATCGTGCGCGCCAACGGCGCCGCCTACATCGACCTTCCGTCGCTGGATGCCGCGGCTGAGACAGTCCTGGCCAAGTGGCTTCGAGACCCCGAAGAAGCCAAGGTCATGCACGAGTTCAAGGACGCGCTGAAGGCCCTGCACAACCGCGGATTGGGCCTTGAAGGCGTTGTGGATGACACTGCCATCTCGGGGTACCTGATCCAGCCGGACCGCCGCAGCTACGAACTCTCCGAGCTCGCACAGCACCACCTGAAAATCACGCTCGCTACGGCCGCGGCACAAACAGGCCAGCTGGAACTCGAACTCGGTGACGGACCGGATGGGGCCGCGGCCACCGCGCTCGTCCAGCAGGCCGCCGTCGTGCACACGCTGAGCAAGCACTTCGAAGGCGAGTTGGCCGAGCGCAAGGCTGAAGCGCTCCTCACCACGCTTGAGCTGCCGGTCGCACGGGTGCTTGCCCAGATGGAACTCTCAGGCATTTCCATCTCGATGGACCGTCTGAACGAACAGCTCGCCGACCTCGCCAAAGTGATCGACAATGCCCAGGAGCAGGCGTTTGCCGCTATCGGCCACGAGGTCAACCTCGGCTCGCCGAAGCAGCTTCAGACCGTCCTCTTCGAAGAACTTGGCTTGCCAAAGACCAAGAAGATCAAGTCTGGCTACACCACCGACGCCGCCTCATTGAAGGCGCTCCTGGAGAAGACCGGCCACGAGTTCCTTGTGCAACTCATGGCCCACCGGGAATCCTCCAAACTGGCCCAGATGCTGGAGACACTCAAGAAATCGGTGGCGGAAGACGGCCGCATCCACACGACCTACGCGCAAAACGTCGCGGCCACTGGACGCATCTCCTCGAACAACCCCAATCTGCAGAACATCCCGGTGCGCAGTGAGGAAGGCAGGCGCGTCCGCGGAATCTTCGTCGTCAGCGAAGGCTACGAATGCCTGTTGTCGGCCGACTATTCGCAAATCGAAATGCGTATCATGGCGCACCTGTCCGGCGACGAGGGGCTCATCCAGGCCTACAAGGAAGGCGAGGACCTGCACCGCTATGTGGGCTCGCACATCTTCAACGTGGCACCGGAAGACGTCACCAGTGCCATGCGTTCCAAGGTCAAGGCCATGTCCTACGGCTTGGCCTACGGGCTGACCTCGTTCGGCCTTTCCAAGCAACTTGAAATCTCCGTGGACGAAGCCAGGACCCTCATGAAGGACTACTTCGACCGCTTCGGCGCCGTGCGCGACTACCTTCGTGGCGTAGTGGAGCAGGCCAGGATCGATGGCTATACCTCCACGATCGAAGGCCGCCGCCGCTATCTTCCGGACCTGACCAGTACGGATCGCCAGCACCGCGAGATCGCCGAACGGATTGCGCTGAACTCACCGATCCAGGGTTCGGCGGCGGACCTCATGAAGCGGGCCATGCTCGGAGTTTCAGCCGAATTGACCAGCCAGGGGCTAAAGTCCCGGATGCTCCTGCAGGTCCATGACGAACTCGTCCTCGAAGTGGCCCACGGCGAACGCGAAGCGGTCGAGAAGCTCGTGACGGAACAAATGGGTTCGGCAGCACAGCTCACGGTCCCGCTGGACGTTCAGGTCGGCGTCGGCTCCAGCTGGTACGACGCCGGGCACTAGCGGGGGGAGCAGTCCACGGTTTTTGAGGGCTTGCACGGGGCACGCCGCCGCTACGGTGGCGTGCCCGGTGCTGTCTGGATAGGCTCGGGACGTGGCTGATCCCAAGGAAACAAACGAAAAATACCACATCAAGCGTTTTCATTCCGCAGGGAAGGAGAACCCGGACTACGGACAGGCACGTGATTGGCTCCAGGCCGTCGGGTTTGGATTTCATGACGAGCGGCGAAGCGATGAGGTCATTGACAAGATCCTCGCGATGTACCAAGCGGACAATCGTGAACTGACGGGCGTCTACGTCAACGATGAACCCCCGTTGCATGCGCTCGACCAAGGCTTTCCGGTGGCAACGTTCGGAACGCTGGAAAACAAACTGAATATTGGCTTTGGGCAGGAACTTCGGACGCGCCAGATCACCGCTGTCAGCGTCCGCGGAACGCATCGGCGCCACGGCCTCTTGCGGGGGATGATGACCGCTGATCTCGCCGCGGCCAAGGACGATGGCTTCGTCCTGGCGGCCCTGACGGCTTCCGAGGCATCCATCTACGGCCGTTTCGGGTTTGGTGTCGCAACCTTTGAGCGGAGCATCAAAGTGGACACCGGTCCGAAATTCCGCATCCGCCACGAACCCGTTGGCCGGGTGGAAATCGCGGATCCCCGGGTCCTTCTTGAACTCGCTCCCGAGGTTTTCGAGCGCGCTCACCGGGGGACGCCGGGGTCCATCGTGCGGCAGGACTCCTATCGCCATCACGTCTCCGGAGCCATGAAACGCGACGGCACAGAGGACAAAGCCATCAAGTGTGCCCTCCACTATGGACCGGACGGCACCATTGACGGCTACGTCTCCTACAAGTTCGCGGGCTGGGACACCAAGCCTTACACCATGGAAATCGTGGACCTCGTTGCCGCAACGGACTCCGGATACTTGGAACTGTGGCAATTCCTGGGCAGCATTGACCTCGTCGAGCAGGTCTCCTGGCCTGAAGCTCCTATTGAGGACCCCCTGGCATGGGCGCTGGTGGACGGGCGCTGCGTCACGTCGTCCGACTACCGGGACATGTTGTGGTTGCGCGTCCTGGATGTTCCTGCTGCCTTGTCGGCTCGCCGCTATGGCAGCGATGGCCGTTTGGTGCTGGAGATCCGGGACGCGCTCGGTTTTGCGGACGGCAGGTGGGAATTGGCGTCCGACGGCGGTGTCGTCACCGTCAGGGACGCCAGCGGCGGTCCCCCGGACTTGAGCATGGACGTCACGGATCTGGGGTCTGTCTATTTGGGTGCCGTCAGTCCGGTAACCTTGGCTTCGGCAGGCCGGATCCGCGAGCACACGCCGGGCGTAACATTGGCTGCCCAGCAGATGTTCGCCGTCGAACGCCCCGCCCACTGCCTGACGCATTTCTAGGCAAAATCTCACCCGCAGGATCTACGACAAAAGAAGGATTCCATGGGGGAATTCCAGCCCGGTGGCGACTCCACCGGCCAATCAGGGCTGCCCGGCAGGCGGTCATTGTTACTGGCTGCCGCCGGACTAGCTGCGGCCGGCCTGGGTGCGTGCGCCCAACAGCCCGACGCCACCCCTGCCCCCCGTCCGGCTCCGGATTCCACGCCGGGCGTCGAGGCGGCCGGCCCCCACCCGGTCGCGCCAGAAACGCGGCCGGCCCCGCCGTCGAAGTCGCAGATCGTTGCAGAATTCTCAGGACGCAAGCCCGTTGAATGGGGGCTCGGCGTCACTGGCGTGGTCACGAAGACCGCGTCAACTCACGCGGTTTTGACCTTTGACGCCTGCGGCGGACCCCGGGGAACAGACTGCGATCAACGCTTGCTGAAGACGCTGCGCAGGCTCAACATTCCCGCCACGCTGTTCGTCAACGGTCGCTGGATCAAGGCCAACCCCGGACTGGCCGCGGAACTTGCGGCCGATCCTTTATTCGAACTGGGCAACCATGGGTTCCGGCACCAACCGCTTTCCGTTGGCGGGCGTTCCGCCTACGGCATCGCGGGCACGTCCAACGTGGGCGAAGTGTACGACGAAATCATGGGCAACCAGGACGTCATGGGGCAACTTTTGGGAAAAGCGCCACGCTTTTTCCGGCCGGGGACGGCCTACTACGACGAAGTTGCCGCGTCGATCACCCGCGCCCTCGGACTGGTTCCTGTGAACTTCACGGTGAACGGCGACGGCGGTGCGACCTTCCCTGCCCCCACTGTGGCGGCGGAGGTAGGCAAGATCGGCGGGGGGCAGGGCGCAGGACAGGTTGTGATTTCGCATTTCAACCAACCTGCCGGCGGCACCGCGGAGGGCTATGAACGTGTTTTGCCCCGTTTGCTGGACCGCGGCGTGACGTTCGCGCGGCTTGGTGACACGCTGCCGCTTTGACCCTCCTTGCGGCGAACGACTAGACTAAACGGGCGCGTACTACGTGCGCGAAAATTTATAATCCACAATTCAGGATGACCCGGCGTTTTGCCGTGTCCTGCAGACCGGGAACGGAAAGCGGGCGGTTTGCCTGACCGATACTCTATCCACAACGGAGCCCCTACTACATGACCATCACCTCCACCGAGAAGCCCGGTACCCCCGTAGTCGCGATCAACGACATTGGTACCGCTGAGGACTTCCTCGCAGCTGTCGACGCCACCATCAAGTACTTCAACGACGGAGACCTCGTCGAAGGCATCGTCGTCAAGGTCGACCGCGACGAAGTTCTGCTCGACATCGGTTACAAGACCGAAGGTGTCATCCCTTCCCGCGAGCTTTCCATCAAGCACGACGTTGACCCCGGGGACGTCGTCTCCGTTGGCGATCAGGTCGAAGCCCTGGTGCTCACCAAGGAAGACAAAGAAGGCCGACTGATCCTCTCCAAGAAGCGTGCTCAGTACGAGCGCGCCTGGGGCGACATCGAGAAGGTCAAGGAAGAAGACGGTGTTGTCACCGGTACCGTCATCGAGGTTGTCAAGGGTGGTCTTATCCTCGACATCGGTCTGCGCGGCTTCCTGCCCGCATCCCTCGTCGAGATGCGCCGCGTCCGCGACCTCGCTCCGTACATCGGTCAGCAGATCGAAGCCAAGATCATCGAGCTGGACAAGAACCGCAACAACGTCGTTCTTTCCCGCCGTGCGTGGCTCGAGCAGACCCAGTCCGAGGTCCGCTCCACGTTCCTCAACAAGCTGGAAAAGGGCCAGGTCCGTCCCGGCGTCGTTTCCTCCATCGTCAACTTCGGTGCATTCGTGGACCTGGGCGGCGTAGACGGTCTGGTTCACGTTTCCGAGCTGTCCTGGAAGCACATCGACCACCCGTCCGAGGTTGTCGAGGTTGGCCAGGAAGTCACCGTCGAGGTTCTCGAAGTGGATCTGGACCGCGAGCGCGTGTCCCTGTCCCTCAAGGCCACGCAGGAAGACCCATGGCAGACCTTCGCCCGCACCCACGCCCTCGGCCAGGTTGTTCCGGGTAAGGTCACCAAGCTGGTTCCGTTCGGCGCGTTCGTACGCGTTGAGGACGGCATCGAAGGCCTCGTTCACATCTCCGAGCTGGCTGTCCGCCACGTTGAGCTTGCTGAGCAGGTCGTCTCCGTTGGCGACGAGCTCTTCGTCAAGGTCATCGACATCGACCTCGAGCGCCGCCGCATCTCCCTCTCCCTCAAGCAGGCTAACGAGGGCGTTGACGCCGACAGCACCGAGTTCGACCCGGCTCTGTACGGCATGGCCGCCGAGTACGACGAAGAAGGCAACTACAAGTACCCTGAGGGCTTCGACCCCGAGTCGAACGAATGGCTCGAGGGCTACGAGACGCAGCGCGCCGCTTGGGAGCAGCAGTACGCTGACGCCCAGGCACGTTGGGAAGCTCACAAGAA
Organism: Arthrobacter sp. MMS18-M83; assembly: GCF_026683955.1. NCBI lineage: Bacteria > Bacillati > Actinomycetota > Actinomycetes > Micrococcales > Micrococcaceae > Arthrobacter > Arthrobacter sp. MMS18-M83. The sequence goes on from NZ_CP113343.1 coordinate 4,520,426, forward strand.
GCAGGTTTCCCAGCACGCTGCTGACGACGCCGCTGCTGCCGTTTCCGGCGAGAGCGACTCCGGTACCACCAGCTACTCCTCCGAGCCGGCTGCCACCGAGTCCACCGCGGGCACCCTGGCATCCGACGAGGCCCTCGCCGCTCTGCGCGAGAAGCTGACCGGCAACTAATTGCCACTGGTCCGGACTTCCGGGCCGGAATGAAAGCGGCTCCTGCGATTCAGTACGAATCGCGGGAGCCGCTTTCTTTAATACCTTTTGCTCCCACGGGACATGCCCCGTTTTAGCTTCAAGGACTGGACATATGCCCATTATGTCCAGTGGTGGCGATCAGGGGAGGGCATGCCCAGTATTCCTTGACCCAAGGCCCCACGGGACATGCCCCGCCTTCGCATCAAGGACTGGACATTTGCCTACTATGTCCAGTGGTGAAGATCAGGGGAGGGCATGTCCCCGTGGTTGCGAGCTCAACCCGGGACGTCGACCCATTCCGTTCCTTGCAATTGGAGTCCCGATGCGCCGCCGGTCAGGGCGGCAAGCCGTTCGCCGGCGTCGGCGATTGCCGTTGGATCGTCAGGCAGCGCCAACCGCAGGACGGCCTGCGTGGGCTCGTAGCTTGTTTCAGCCATGACGTAGCCTGCCGAGCGCAGATCGTTCTCCAACCTTCCAGCAGCGTGGTGGGCCACAGCCACGGCGCAAATCCGCAGGCGGCGTCGCTGAACCAGGGGAGCGGAGTCCAGCGCGGCCGAGACTGATTCGGAGTAAGCACGGACCAGCCCGCCGGCGCCCAGGAGGATCCCGCCGAAATAGCGTACGACGACGGCACTGACGTCGCTGAGGTCGGTCACCCCTAGCAGTGTTTCCCGTTTGATGAGTGCTTCGAGCATCGGTATGCCGGCTGTTCCGGAGGGCTCGCCGTCGTCGTTGGAACGCTGGATGACGCGATCCGGACCGAGGACAAAAGCGGAGCAATGGTGCCGGGCATCGTGGAATTCTTTCCGCAGTTCCGCCACCAAGGCGCGCGCGGCGTCTTCGTTGGAAGCGCGGCGCATTACCGTGATGAAGCGCGAGCGCTTGATCTCGAGTTCGTGGCGGAAATCGTCACCAAGCGCCAACGTTGTGTACGCCGTCGCCCGGCTTTCGTCCTGATCTGCCACCGACCCAGTCTAGTGTGGAGGGGTGCTGAAGATTGGACTTACCGGCGGGATCGCCTCCGGCAAATCACTAGTGTCCGCCCGGCTCAAGGAGTTGGGTGCCGTCTTGATCGACGCCGATGCGCTGGCCCGCGAGGTCGTTGAGCCGGGTACGCCCGGCCTCGCCCACGTCGTGGCTGAGTTTGGTGAAGACATCGTCGACGCCGAAGGCCGCTTGGACCGTCCGCGCCTCGGGGCGATTGTGTTCGCCCAGCCGGATCGCCGGGAAGCGCTCAACGCGATCATCCATCCCCTCGTCAGGGAACGGGCCGGTGCGATGCTCGCCACGGCAAGTCCCGGAGACGTCGTGATCCAGGACATTCCGCTGCTGGTCGAAACCGGGCAGGGGAGCAACTTCCACCTGGTGCTGGTGGTTGACGCGCCGGACGAGGAACGCATCCGGCGTATGACGGAGACCCGTGGCATGACGGTTGAGGACGCCGTGTCCCGGATGGCTGCCCAGGCCGGCAGGGATGAACGGTTGGCGGCAGCGGACATCGTGCTGGAAAACTCGGGAAGCGTCGAAGACGTCACGGCGCTCGTGGACACTTTGTGGCAAGAGCGCTTGGCACCGTTCGCCCGTAATCTTGCAGCGGGCCGACCGGCGCCACGAGCAGGCGGGCCCGTACTGTCCGCACCTGACCCCAATTGGCCGCTGCAGGCCGAACGGCTGCTTGCGAGGATCCGGAAAGCATCTCTGGAAGTGCTGGGGGCGGACCACATCGGTTCAACCGCCGTACCCGGGCTTCCCGCCAAAGACATCGTCGATCTGCAAGTCACCGTGGCCTCGCTGGAAGTGGCGGATCGAATTGCTCCGGCGTTGGGCGCGGCCGGTTTCCCCTTGCGGGAGGCTTCTGCGCGTGACACACCCAAGCCGCCGAACCTGGATCCCTCGGCCTGGCAAAAACGCTTCCATTGCAGCGCGGACCCTGGACGGGCCGCCAACGTCCATGTCCGGGTCCTTGGAAGCCCGGGCTGGCGCTATGCGTTGTTGTTCCGGGATTGGCTCCGCGCCGACCCCGTCGCCGTGAAGATGTATGCGGACATGAAACAGGAGCTCGCCGAGGTGCACGCCGGAGACCGCCGGACCCTGGCGTATGCGGAAGCCAAGGAGCCATGGTTTACCGAGGTCGCCTGGCCGCTCATGGCTTCTTGGGCAGAGAGCAGCGGGTGGCAGCCGCCGTCGTACTCCGTGGCGCGAGGCTAGAAAACGCGGACAGTACCTGTCCGCGGGCGGGGGTACATTGGATTCATGAGTCTTGCCCAGGAGATCAACCGTGTTGTCGCGCCCTTTGAGGTCATCAGCGAATTCAAGCCGGCAGGTGACCAGCCGGCCGCCATCGCGGAGCTGACCGAACGGATCAACAACGGCGAAAAAGACGTCGTGCTGCTCGGCGCCACCGGTACGGGCAAGAGTGCCACCACCGCTTGGTTGATCGAAAAGGTCCAGAGGCCCACTTTGGTGATGGTTCAGAACAAGACCCTCGCCGCGCAGCTCGCGAACGAGTTCCGGGAGCTGCTGCCCAACAACGCGGTGGAGTACTTCGTGTCGTACTACGACTACTACCAGCCCGAAGCCTACGTTCCGCAGACGGATACCTTCATCGAAAAGGACTCCTCCGTGAATGAGGAAGTCGAGCGGCTGCGGCACTCGGCCACCAACGCGCTGCTGACCCGCAGGGATGTCATCGTTGTGGCTACCGTGTCCTGCATCTACGGCCTCGGTACGCCGGAGGAGTACATCGCCGGGATGGTCACGCTCACCAAGGGCGCCGAGATGAACCGGGACCATCTCCTGCGCAAATTCGTTTCGATGCAGTACACCCGCAACGACATGGACTTCCACCGCGGCACTTTCCGGGTGCGCGGAGACACCGTGGAAATTATCCCCATGTACGAAGAGCTGGCCCTGCGCATCGAGTTCTTCGGCGACGAGATCGAGAACATTTACACCTTGCATCCGGTCACGGGCGATGTCATCCGCGAGGAAACCGAGATGTACATCTTCCCGGCTTCGCATTATGTCGCGGGACCTGAGCGCATGTCCCGCGCCATCACCGCCATCGAAGACGAGCTCGCGGAGCGGCTCAAAGTCCTCGAAGGCCAAAACAAACTGGTGGAGGCCCAGAGGCTGCGCATGCGCACCACCTACGACCTCGAGATGATGCAGCAGATGGGTTTCTGCAACGGGATCGAGAACTACTCACGCCACATCGATGGCCGCGGCTCCGGCACCGCGCCGCACTGCCTCATCGACTACTTCCCCGACGACTTCCTTCTGGTCATCGACGAATCCCACGTGACGGTTCCACAGATCGGCGCCATGTACGAGGGCGACATGTCGCGAAAGCGCACCCTCGTGGACCATGGCTTCCGGCTTCCTTCCGCCATGGACAACAGGCCCCTCAAATGGGATGAATTCCTGGAGCGAGTGGGCCAGACCGTCTATCTCTCCGCGACCCCTGGCAAGTACGAGCTCGGCAAGGCCGACGGTTTCGTCCAGCAGATCATTCGCCCCACCGGCTTGATCGACCCCGAAATCATCGTGAAGCCGACCAAGGGCCAGATCGACGACCTCCTCGGTGAGATCCGGTCCCGGGTGGAGCGCGACGAACGCGTCCTGGTCACCACGCTGACCAAGCGCATGGCCGAGGACCTCACCGACTACCTCCTGGGCCACGGGGTCAAGGTTCAATACCTGCACTCCGACGTCGACACCCTTAGGCGCGTTGAACTGCTCCGCGAACTCCGCATGGGCAGCTTCGACGTCCTGGTGGGCATCAACCTGCTCCGCGAAGGCCTCGACCTCCCTGAAGTGTCACTTGTCAGCATCCTCGACGCTGACAAGGAAGGCTTCCTGCGTTCTGCCACTTCGCTGATTCAGACCATCGGCCGCGCCGCCCGAAACGTCTCGGGACAGGTCCACATGTACGCCGACCGGATCACCGACTCGATGGCCAAGGCCATCGAGGAAACCAACCGCCGCCGCGAAATCCAGGTCAAGTACAACACCGACAACGGTGTGGACCCCCAGCCGCTGCGCAAGAAAATCGCTGACATCACCGACCAACTTGCGCGCGAAGACGCCGATACCCGTGAGCTTCTTGCGGCGACCAGCAAGAGCGGCCGGACCGGAAAGGGCAAGGGCGCCACGAAGGTCCGGCAAGACGGCCTGGCCGCGGCCCCGGCGGAAGACCTGGTGGGACTGATCGAACAGCTGACCGAGCAGATGCACGCAGCTGCCGCCGAACTGCAGTTTGAGATCGCTGCACGGATCCGTGACGAAGTCGGCGAGCTCAAGCGCGAACTCCGCCAAATGCAGTCTGCCGGACACGCCTAGGGTAAAGTTGAGGCTACGTAGGGGAGTATCCCAAGCGCTACGTCCGTCAACACGCAAGGCATAGATGCCTCGCCGGGCATAGCGGATCGCCGTATTGGCGTTGTTTGCCTTCAGGCACGCAGACGCAGGCAGGTCGGAGAGACTTACGCCGTTTTGGCGTACCTGCGAAAGGCATCTTGATGCAACTCCCCGCTTGGTTTGAGATCGGCTCATTCGTCGTTCTCGGAATCATCCTCCTTGTAGACCTCCTGTTGGTCGTCAAGCGTCCGCATGAACCCTCCATGAAGGAAGCCGGCCTGTGGGTTGCGTTCTACGTCACCCTCGCTTTGGTGTTTGCTGGAGCGATGTTCGCCTTTGCCGGCCCCGAGCAGGGCAGCCAGTTCATCGCCGGTTGGGTGACCGAATACAGCCTGAGTATCGACAACCTCTTTGTCTTCATCATCATCATGGCGCGCTTCTCGGTGCCCCGTAAGTACCAGCAAGAAGTGCTGATGGTAGGCATCATCATTGCCCTGGTCCTGCGTGGCATCTTCATTGCCCTTGGCGCGGTGGTGATTGAGCAGTTCAGCTGGGTCTTCTACATCTTTGGCGCATTCCTGCTGTGGACTGCCTGGAAACAGGCCACGGACGACGGCGAAGACGAAGAAGAAACCTCCGAGAATCCCGTTATTGCCCGCATCCGCAAGGTTGTCCCGATGTCGGAGAAGTTCGACGGCGGCAAGCTGCGCACCACGGTTGGCGGCAAGAAGCTCTTCACCCCCATGCTGATCGTGTTCGTGACCATCGGCATGACGGACCTCCTGTTCGCGGTGGACTCCATTCCGGCCATCTTCGGGTTGACCCAGAGCGCGTTCATCGTCTTCACTGCCAACATCTTCGCCCTCATGGGCCTGCGCCAGCTGTACTTCCTGCTCGGCGGCCTCATGAACCGCCTGATCTACCTCAAGCACGCACTGTCGGTCATCCTTGCGTTCATCGGCGTCAAGCTGGTGCTGCACGCAATGCACGTCAACGAACTGCCCTTCATCAACGGCGGACACCATATTGAATGGGCTCCCGAGATCCCCACCTATGTGTCTCTGGCAGTCATCATCGGCACTATCGTGGTGGCGGTAGTCGCGAGCCTCCTGAGTCCGGCCGCCATCAAGTCCAAGCTGGACGCCCGGCTCGAGGAAGATTCCCGCAAGAGCATGCACAAGGTCTCCGGCCACTAACGCGGGTCGCCGCGGTGCGCGGCGGACCACAGCTGAACCCCGGTCACCACTGTGGCCGGGGTTCAGCTCTTGCCGCGCACCATTCCCAAGAGACGGTTGAAGATTCCCTCGCCGTCTTCGCCGATAGCATCGTGGTGGAAGTCCCCGGTGGTCCAGGCCTGCAGTCCGCGCACAGCGGCTGCGGTCTCCATGGATAGCTCGAAGTCCACATAGATGTCGTCGCGATACACCGCAGCCGCCACGGGTACCGTGTTCGCGGCCAGCCGGGCCACATCGTAAAGAGGTTTCCAGTCCTGCTTGCCGGCCAAACGGGCGGCCACGTCCTGCAAGGGCACCAAGGCCGGATCCTGCTCGAAATACCAGGGGTAGACCATCTCGCCTGTCAGGAGCGGCTCCGCGGCCTCGGGCTGGAACTCCGGGAATTCCGCAAGCACGCGCCAAGCCGCCCAGTCCGTGGCTTGCTCTTGGCCGTAGATGGCCTCGTGCAGGACCGCGTACAGGGGATTCGATGCCCGGGATACGAGTCCGTGGACTTGCTCCAGGAAGGCGTCAGAAAGCCGCTCTCCATCCGCGGAGGGTACAAAGGCGTCCTCCAGGAGGGTGTGCAGGGCATCCACGCGGGTGTTCCCGCCCAGGAACGATCCCACCAGTTGGAAGCGCTCCGCGGTCAGGCGCTCTCCACTGGGCAGCCGCTCCTTCGTGGCGTCCAGATGCCGCGCGATACGGGTCACCATCTCGCGGTCCTCCGGATACCAGGCGAAGTACTCCGCGTTCCGTTCCGCGACCCGCTGGAACGTGGCCCGGTAGACGCGCTCGGCCGGGCCGTCCAACGGCGCAAGCCCTCCCGTGATGAGCACTTCGCGAAGGCCTTCCGGAGCGAAGGAAAGGTAGGTCAGTGCGCAGAAACCGCCGAAGCTCTGGCCAAGAACGGTCCACGGTTCCGAGCCCAAGGTTTTCCGGATGAGTTCGGCGTCAGCCACGATCGAGTCGGCCCGGAAATGCGCCAGGTAGTCTGCCTGAGCCTCGGCATCGCCTCGGAGCGGCAGCGTGTTGCGGTCCGCTGGCGTGGACAGGCCCGTGCCGCGTTGGTCGAGCATCAGAATGCGGAAGCTTCTTGCGGCAGCCTTCATCCAGCCGGACAAGGACGTGGTCCGCGTTCCGCGTCCGCCCGGTCCGCCTTGGAGGTAGAGCAACCACGGCAGCCGGGCCGCGTCCTCAGCCGGGTGCTCGGCGGAGACGAACTCCCGGGCGAAGACGGCGATCGTCTCCGCGGCGCCATCACCGGGAGCTTCGCTCCCGGAAGGCCAGTGGTCGAGGGGCACCGTGAAGAAATGTTCGGTGGTCCGGACGCCACGGAATTCGTGACGTGCCCGGATGGTGTGTGCCGCGTGGCCAGCCATGCGTTCAGCCACGGGTCAAGACCTTGTCATCGCTGCCAAAGGCACCCAGGGCTTCTCCGGCAAGCCGGAAGGTGGACCAGCCGTCCATGGGCACGGCGCCGACGCTGCGATAGAAGTTAATGGACGGTTCGTTCCAGTCCAGGACGCTCCATTCCACCCTTGCGTAACCGCGTTCGACGGCGGTGGCGGCCAGATGCTGCAGGAGCGCCTTGCCGTGGCCCTCGCCGCGCGCATGGGGCGTGACGTAAAGGTCCTCAAGGTAGATGCCGTGGACACCTTCCCACGTGGAGTAGTTCAAGAACCACAAGGCGAAGCCCTGGACGTCTCCTGCCGCGTTTTCCGCCATGTGCGCGTACACCCGCGGATTCTCGCCGAACAGGGCAGCGGTCAGCATCTCCGGCGTGTTTTTCACGGCGTCGGGCTCTTTTTCGTAGACCGCGAGCTCGTGGATCATCTGCAGGATCGCGGGGACATCGGACACGGCGGCAGGGCGGATAACACTCATGATTCGAGCTTACTAGGAGCCTAGAGGCGGTTGACCGCGGTCACCCTGACCACGGCGGTACCGCTCTCGTCCGAGGCTTCCAGGTCCACTTCGGCGGAAATGCCCCAATCATGGTTGCGGGCGGGGTCGTCGAAGATTTGCCGCACACGCCAGATGCCAGGTTCCTCGGTGATCATGAGGAGGCCCGGGCCGCGGGCGTCGGGGCCGGTCCCGATGTCGTCGTGTTCGTCGAAATAGTCGTCCAGGACGTCCTCCCAGTGTTCCGCATCCCAGCCGCTGCCGGCGTCGAGCTCGCCCAAAGCGGCGGCATCCTCGTCCGCGAACAGCTCAACGCGCCGGAACATTTCGTTGCGGACCATAACCCGGAAGGCGCGGGTGTTGGACGTGAGCGACGGCGGCGGGGGAGGCGGGGCGTCGTGCGGCGTGGGGGCCGCCCCGGACGTGAGCTCCTCCCATTCGTCCAGTAGGCTGGAGTCGACTTGGCGGACCAGTTCGCCTAGCCACGCGATGAGGTCTTCAAGGTCTTCGCGCAGCGCGTCCTGCGGCACCGTTTGGCGCAAGGCCTTGAAGCCGTCTGCCAAATACCGCAACACAATGCCCTCGGAGCGGGCCAGTCCATAGAACTGGACGAATTCACCGAAGTTCATGGCGCGCTCGTACATATCGCGTACCACCGACTTGGGCGCGAGCTCAAAGTCGCCCACCCATGGAGCGGCCTTGCGGTAGACATCGAAAGCTTCGCCCAGGATCTCCGCGAGGGGCTGCGGGTAGCTGACCTCTTCGAGCATCGCCATGCGCTGGTCATAGTCGATGCCATCGGCCTTCATGGCGGCGATAGCCTCGCCGCGTGCCTTCTTTTGCTGCGCAGAGAGGATTTGGCGGGGTTTCTCGAGGGTTGCCTCGATCACGGACACAACGTCCAAAGCGTACGACGGCGACTCCGGGTCCAGGAGCTCCAGCGCCGCAAGCGCAAACGGCGAAAGCGGCTGGTTCAGTGCGAAGTTGGCTTGCAGGTGGACGGTCAAGCGAACGGATCGGCCTTCCTTCTCCTGCTCGGCTTCGGGAATGCGTTCCACCACTCCTGCGGCCAACAGCTCCCGGTAGATACCCAGGGCTTTCTTCATGAGCTGCAGTTGGGCGGACCGGGCCTCGTGGTTTTCGGTGAGGAGGCGGCGCGTGGCGGCGAACGGGTCGCCGGGACGTTCCATCAAGTTGAGCAACATCGCATGCGTCACCGTGAAACTCGAGGTCAACGGGTCCGGGACCGACTCCACCAAACGCGTGAAGGTGGGTTGCCCCCAGGAGACGAAGCCCTCGGGGGGCTTCTTTCGCACCACTTGCCGCAGTTTCTTCTGGTCGTCACCGAATTTCGCGGTGGCCTTGGCCATCGCCTTCGCGTTCTCCACCACGTGTTCGGGAGCCTGCACCACAACCGTTCCGGCGGTGTCATAGCCTGCGCGGCCCGCGCGGCCGGCGATCTGATGGAACTCGCGGGAGTTCAGCAAACGGGTGCGGACGCCGTCGTACTTGCTCAGGGCCGTCAGGAGGACGGTGCGGATGGGAACGTTGATTCCCACGCCGAGCGTGTCGGTACCGCAGATGACCTTCAGGAGTCCCGCCTGGGCCAATTGCTCCACGAGCCGCCGGTACTTGGGCAGCATGCCGGCGTGATGGACGCCGATGCCGTGGCGCACCAACCGGTTCAGGGTCTTGCCGAATCCGGCGGCGAACCTGAAGCCGGCAATCAGTTCGGCAATCTTGTCCTTTTCCTCGCGAGTGCACATGTTGACGCTCATGAGGTTTTGGGCGCGTTCGATCGCTTCGACCTGGCTGAAATGCACCACATAAACGGGAACCTGCTTGGTGCTCAGGAGTTCCTCGAGGGTTTCGTGGACGGGAGTTTCCTGGAAGTAATAGTGCAGGGGGATGGGGCGTTCGGCTGAGCTGACGGTGGTGGTTGACCGCCCGGTGAGTTCGGTCAGGCCGGTTTCGAACTGGCTGACGTCTCCCAACGTCGCTGACATCAGGAGGAACTGGGCCTGCGGGAGCTCCAGGAGCGGCACCTGCCAGGCCCAACCCCGCTGGGGATCTGAGTAGAAGTGGAACTCGTCCATGATGACCGTGCCGAGTTCGGCTCCCTTGCCTTCGCGCAGGGCGATGTTGGCGAGGATTTCGGCGGTGCAGCAGATGATGGGCGCGTCCTGGTTGACCCCTGAGTCGCCCGTGATCATGCCGACGTTCTCCGCTCCGAAGATCTCGCAGAGGGCGAAGAACTTCTCCGAGACCAAGGCCTTGATGGGGGCGGTGTAGTAGCTGCGCATTCCCCGGGACATGGCCTCGAAATGCGCCGCGATGGCTACCAGCGACTTTCCCGAGCCGGTGGGTGTAGCCAGGATGACATTGGAGCCGGATGCGAGTTCCATGATGGCTTCATCCTGCGCAGGGTACAGCTGCAGCCCGCGGCTCTCCGTCCACTCAACGAAGCGTGTGTAGATTTCGTCCGGGTCAACGCGTCCGTTGCCCGATCCGGCGTCGGAGGTTCCAGCGTTGGATGTTACCGGAAGCTGCTCAAGAAGTTTCATTGCCTTCCAGCTTAGTTCCCGAGGGGCGGTCGCCCCGCCGTGGCGGTGGAAAATTGGCGGGTCCCTCACCTGTCCTGGTCGGGATCTGGTGCTCACCGGTGGGGCGGGAGGAGACTTGGGAGTGTGTTTCGGTTGACCCCGGTCGCTCGATGGTGCCGGTGAGCCCGTAGTTTAGTTTGGTGGCGGAGGGCACAGTTTCTTGTCCGCGGGACCGTGGATTGTTGCTTCGAGCACGAATGTCAGATTTGTTGTTTATCCGTCCTCCCCGGAACACAGACACCTTTTCACAGGGGCGGCTTTGGAAGGTGATCCGCTATGGAGGTGATCCACCCGCGGTGCGCGGGTGTCGATGTTTCGAAGAAGGACGCGAAGGTCTGCGTCCGTGTCCAGGGCCGAGGGTCCAGGCCCACCAGGTCCACTGTCACGACCTGGGATTCGATGACCGCCCGGATCCTCGACCTGCGGGAGCACCTGGGTGTCCCCGGGAGACTGATGCTGCAGGCCCTCGTCGAGGGCGAGAATGACCCCGTCGCACTGGCAAACCTCGCCCAGCGCAGCTTGCGTTCGAAGATCCCCGAGCTCACCAAGGCGCTCAATGGCAGGTTCCATGACCACCACCGCTTCATGGCGGCCCTGTATCTGCACCGGATCGACGCTCACACCGCGGACATCAACGACCTCAGCGCCAGGATCGAAGAGGCGATCGCGCCCTTTCTCCTCGCCCGGGAGATCCTCGTGAGTATTCCGGGATTCAGCAGAACGGTCGCCGAGGTCTTCATCGCCGAAACGGGGGCTGACATGAGCGTCTTCCCCACTGCCGGGCACACACCTACTTCTCCGCGAAATACAGACGGATCACTGCCGGCACGGTCCGTCCAAAGCGCTCGTCGCATTGGAACACGCCATGCTCACCGCAGTCTGGCACATGCTCACCACAGGAGAGCTCTACCGGGATCCCGGACCTGACTATTTCGCCGGACGCGCCCCAGCCAAGACCAAGGCCCGCGCGATCGGACAGCTCGAGTCCCTGGGCTACCAAGTCATCCTCGAACCCCTGCAACAAGCCGGCTAAGAAACCACAACAGGCAATTTTCATGTCAGTGTGGAGAGGAAGAGACCACGGAGCCGGACGATGGAGACAGCAGTGAAATGGGATCCAGCCAAGTACGTCGAGTTCGGCAATCACCGCGACCGCCCGTTTTTTGACCTGACCTCGAGAATCCTGGCGGAAGATCCACGGCTCGTGGTGGATCTGGGCTGCGGTCCGGGGAACCTGACGGCGACCCTCCCGACGCGCTGGCCCGGTGCCGCCGTCGTCGGGCTGGACTCTTCTGCCGAGATGCTGGCGAAAGCCGAACTGCTCACCGCCGCACGGCCGGGTCTTTCGTTCGAGCGCGCCGACATCGCAGAGTGGACACCGGAAGCGGACACCGACGTCGTGGTCAGCAACGCGGCCCTGCAATGGGTGCCCGGACACCTGGCCATGCTCGCCGGGTGGCTGGACGCGCTGAAGCCCGGTGCGTGGTTTGCCCTGCAGGTCCCGGGAAACTTCGGTGCCCCCTCCCATGTACTCATGCGCGAGCTGGCCGGTTCGCCGGAATGGTCCGGAAGATTGTCCGGTGTGCTGCGTCACGACGACGCCGTCGGGGAACCAGCCGACTATCTCCGGATCATGCTCGACGCCGGATGCGACGCCGACGCCTGGGAAACCACCTACCAGCAACTCCTACCGGGACCCGACCCCGTGCTGCACTGGGTGCGGGGGACGGGTCTCCGTCCTGTGCTTGCCGCCCTTCCCGAGGGCGAAGCGGCCGCTTTCGAAAACCAGTACGCAGCCATGCTGCGAGAGGCCTATCCGACGGACCGGCACGGCACCGTGTTTCCCTTCCGCAGGATTTTCGCCGTGGCCAAAAAACGTGGCTAAGAAGGAGCGATTCCTGGCTCCGGAAGTACTGGAATTGCACCGAATACCAGTGTGATCTGAACTACAATGACAAGGCCATCGCGGGGCGGCATCGTGTGGAATCCGCCGCTCCGGAGACCAACGATTGGAGGCAAAGTGCTGGCATCCCTGCTGCTGCAGCGCCTAGCCCCCTACAAGACCCACGTACTGGCCATAGTTTTGCTGCAACTGGTCCAGATCGGAGCCACCCTCCTCCTACCCACCTTCAACGCCAAGATCGTCGACGACGGCCTTGTTGCCGGGAACAGCGAAGTGATACTGCGACTGGGCGGTTGGATGCTGCTCCTCGCAGTCGTTCAGGTGCTTGCTGCAGTGCTGACCGGCTACCTTGGCGCCATCGTCGCCATGAAGCTTGGCAGAGGGCTCCGGCAGGACCTTTTCGACAAGATCCATTCCCTCCCGGACCAGGACGTAGCGGCCTTCGGGCCCGCCAGCCTCGTGGTCAGGACCACCAACGACGTCCTGCAGCTGCAGAACATTACGGTGATCGTGTTTAGCATGCTGGTGGCAGCGCCGGTCATGGGCATAGGCGGCGTCATTCTGGCAGTCGAACAGGACGTGGCATTGTCGTGGATCGTTTTTGCGATCATTCCCGTGCTGCTGACCATCATGCTCTTGATCGTCCGCAAGCTCGTGCCGCTGTACCGCGAGGGCCAGGGCTTGCTGGACCGGATCAACAGCGTGCTTCGGGAACAGATCCTGGGCACCGCAGTCATCAGGGCCTTTGTCCGCCAACCATTTGAGATGAGACGGTTCGAGGCTGCCAATGACGCCCTGACAAACAACAATCTCCGTTCTGCCCGGATTATCGCGGCCATGCTTCCGCTCGTCATGATCGTCGTCAACCTGTCCTCGGCGGGGGTGGTCTGGCTCGGTGGCCACCGCATCATCCACGGCGACATGAAATTGGGTGCACTCACCGCATTCATCGCCTACATCATGCAAATCCTCCTCGCGATCATGATGGCCATGTATGTGCTGAGCATGGCTCCCCGTGCTTCCGTCAGCGCTGAACGCGTCACCGAAGTGCTCAACACTGAATCCGAATCGGCCCTGCCGGGAATCCTGGCCGGCGGGAGCACGGGAGGTCCTGAGCTGACGGGGGGCTTGAGCTTCAACAACGTCTCCTTCGCCTATCCGGGAGCCGAGGCGCCGGTGGTGGAAGGCATCTCTTTCGAAGCGGCCCCGGGAACCACGACGGCGGTGATCGGCTCCACGGGAAGCGGCAAGTCAACTATCGTCAGCCTTGTGCCAAGGCTCCTTGAGGCGACAAACGGAAGCATCTCCCTCGACGGCCAGGACATCGCGACGGTTCCCTTGGGTGCCTTGCGCAGCCGGCTCGCCGTCGTGCCCCAGGAGACATGGCTGTTCCGTGGAACCATCGCGGAAAATCTGCGGCTTTCGCTGCCGTCGGCAACGGATTCCCAATTGTGGCAAGCCCTCGAGACCGCGCAGGCAGAAGATTTCGTGGCCGAACTGCCCCAAGGTCTGGAAACCACCCTCTCCCAGAGCGGTGCCGGTCTCTCCGGCGGCCAGCGGCAGCGCTTGTGCATTGCCCGCGCAATCTTGCGCCCCGCATCCGTCTATTTGTTCGACGACAGTTTCTCAGCCCTGGACACGGCGACCGAGGCAAGGCTCCGGGCCGCACTCGAACCCGAACTGAGGGAGGCAACCGTCATCATCGTCGCCCAGAGGGTCAATACGGTGGTGTCGGCGGACCAGATACTCCTCATCGACCAGGGCCGTCTGGTGGCAAAGGGAACCCACGAGGAACTCCTCGTGTCCTCGGAGACCTACCGGGAGATCGTGGCGTCCCAGCTCGAAACGGAAGAAGCCGCGTGAGCGGCGATAGCGTGCACCGCGCCCCCACAGAGAAGCCGGCGCGGTCGCTTCTCCGCCTCGCGGGCTTGCTGAAGCCCGCGAGGGGAGTCATGACCACCGCGATTCTGTGCATCTGCGGTTTTGCAACGCTCAACGTCGCGGCCCCCAAGATACTGGGCGACGCCACGGACGTCATCGCAGCCACCGTCTTCGGCGCACCGTTCAACACCGGGCGATTTGTCATGCTGTTGCTCGTTGCTGCATCCATGTACGCGATCGCTTCGCTGCTCAGTTGGGCCCAGGGCCGGCTCAACGCCATCGCTGTCCAGAGGCTCGCGCACGACCTCCGGGAAGCGGTTGAAGCGAAATTGCATCGGCTTCCCGTTGCCTACTACGACGGCCGCTCCCGGGGAGATGTTCTCAGCCGTGCCACCAACGACCTCGACAACGTGGCACAAACCCTCAACCAACTCCTTGCGCAACTCCTGACCTCAGTGTTGATGGTCATCGGATCCCTGGGGATGATGCTGCTGCTTTCACCCTTGCTTGCCCTCGTGTCCCTGTTGGCTGTGCCGATATCGGCCCTCGCGTCAGTGGTGGTGACCCGGCGCTCGCAGAAGTACTTTGTCCGGCAGTGGGAAGCTACGGGGGACGTCAACTCCCTAGTGGAGGAGACTGCAACCGGCCACGAAACCATCAAGCTTTTCGGGGCGCAATCTGCGATGGCCGTCCGCTTCGCTGCCCACAACGACGGGCTCTATTCCGCGAGTTCCAAGGCACAGTTCGCATCCGGGTTGCTGATGCCCCTCATGGCTTTCGTCTCGAACGCCAGCTACGTGGGGGTTGCGATTGTGGGGGCGCTCCAGTTCCTTGCCGGCGCGATGAGTATCGGCGGGATCCAGGCGTTCATACAATTCAACCGGCTGTTTAGCCAGCCCTTAGGCCAGATCGGCGGCATGGCCCAGGTCCTGCAATCGTGCGCGGTTTCCGCCAGCAGGGTCTTCGAGTTGTTAGACGAGCCGGAACTGTCAACGGAAATCGGGACTGGCGTTCGCACCGAGGCTGGTTCGGTGATGGGGTCCGGCGGGCAGCCCGATGCGCAGTTCGATCTCCCTTCGGGAAGGATTTCCTTTGAACACATTGCTTTCAGCTACCGCGCCGACGCGCCACTGATCGAGGACCTGTCATTCCGCGTGGAGCCGGGACAAACGGTGGCCATTGTGGGACACACCGGCGCGGGGAAAACCACGTTGATCAGCCTCCTCATGCGTTTCCATGAACTCGGCTCCGGCAAGATCACCATTGACGGCGCGGATATTGCGGACATGGGACGTGATGCCCTCCGCCGCAACTTCGGTGTGGTCCTTCAAGATCCTTGGATTTTCACAGGAACCATCCGGGAGAACATCGAATACGGACGTCCAGGTGCCAGCGACGCTGACATCGTGGCCGCTGCCGAGGCAAGCCACGTGGACCACTTTGTCCGCTCGCTGCCGAACGGCTACTCCACCCTGCTCAGCAATGGAGGGGAACCGCTTAGCCAGGGCCAGAGGCAATTACTGAGCATCGCCCGTGCGCGGCTCTCCGGCCGCCCCATCCTGATCTTGGACGAAGCCACAAGCTCGGTGGATACCCGCACGGAAGTCCTCATCCGCCAGGCGATGCACAGATTGCGGAGCAACAAGACGTCGTTCGTCATCGCTCACCGCTTGTCCACCATCCGCGACGCTGATCTAATTCTCGTCATGGACCACGGACGGATTGTTGAACACGGCACCCATCATTCTCTGCTGGAGCTTGGCGGGCACTACGCCCGGTTGCACGACGCCCAATTTGCCGTCGGAGACGGCGAGTTGGCCGTGACGCCGGCACGGACCGCCAAACACCGCGGCGTCCAAGGGGAGAGTGAAGCCTCGTGAGCGGATCGCTCGAGTTTCCCGGTTCGTGGCGACCCAACCAGTCGAGCACCGTGGCGTTGTATGAGCAGCTTCGGCTCCGCATTATCGAGCTGGCTGACGCTGGTACCCTCCCCGTCGGGACCAAACTTCCGGCGGTGCGCAGCCTGGCTGGCGAGCTGGATGTCGCGCCCCACACCGTCGCCCGCGCGTATAAGGAACTTGAAGCGGCCGGAGTCGTGGCAACCCGCGGCCGGAACGGAACAGTGGTGTGCGCCCGGGACGACCGCTGGAGCGCCTTGGCTGCCGTCGCGGCGAACTACTCGGCCGCGGCAAAGGCGCAGGGCGCCAGTTTCGCCGAGGCAGTACAG
Source organism: Arthrobacter sp. MMS18-M83 (assembly GCF_026683955.1). NCBI lineage: Bacteria > Bacillati > Actinomycetota > Actinomycetes > Micrococcales > Micrococcaceae > Arthrobacter > Arthrobacter sp. MMS18-M83. The sequence continues at coordinate 4,536,708 of NZ_CP113343.1, forward strand.
CTTCTGGCGGCCGCCTATGACGCGGATTGATACCCGTCAGTAGCCCGCGGGAGCCCACATGGAAATTCGAAGAAGTTTTCGATTAGCATTAGTGGGTGCCTAAAGCCGTAGCTGAAGTCCCCGCCGTCGAGTCCCTCGCAAGCGTTCCCGCGCAGCAGCCTGCCACGCCGGTGAGACATGACCTGTCCCGGCTCGTGGTCAAGGGAGCGCGTGAACACAACCTCCGCAACGTGGACCTGGACCTTCCCCGTGATGCCATGATCGTCTTCACCGGCTTGTCGGGTTCAGGCAAGTCGTCCCTGGCCTTCGACACCATCTTCGCCGAGGGCCAGCGCCGGTACGTGGAATCATTGTCGGCCTACGCCCGCCAGTTCCTGGGCCAGGTGGACAAACCGGATGTCGACTTCATCGAGGGCCTTTCCCCGGCAGTCTCCATCGATCAGAAGTCCACCAGCAAGAACCCGCGTTCCACGGTGGGCACCATCACCGAGATCTACGACTACATGCGCCTTCTGTGGGCCCGTGTCGGCAGGCCGCATTGCCCGGTGTGCCATGAGCCCATCACCAGGCAGACTCCGCAGCAGATCGTCGACCAACTGCTGGAACTCGAGTCCGGCACACGCTTCCAGATCCTGGCTCCCGTGGTCCGCGGACGCAAGGGCGAATTCGTGGAGCTCTTCAAGGAGCTCACCGCCAAGGGCTACTCACGTGCCCGGGTGGACGGCGAACTCGTCCAGTTGAGCGATCCGCCCAAGCTCGGCAAACAATTCAAGCACTCCATCGAAGTAGTCGTGGACCGGTTGGTGGTCAAGGAAGGAATCAGCCAACGGTTGACCGACTCGATCGAAACGGCGCTCGGCCTTGCGGAAGGCCGTGTGCTGGTCGAATTTGTCGATCTCGACGCCGAAGACCCGGCCCGGATCCGGGCGTTTTCCGAGAACCTTGCCTGCCCCAACGAGCACCCGTTGGCCATCGACGAGATCGAGCCCCGTTCCTTCTCCTTCAACAACCCTTTCGGCGCATGTGCGGCCTGCAGCGGCATTGGCACCAAACTGGAGGTCGATGAAGAACTCGTAGTCCCCAACCCCGAGCTTTCACTGGGCCAGGGGGCCATAGCGCCATGGTCGTTGGGTACAGCCACCACGGAGTACTGGAACAGGCTCTTGGAGGGCCTCGCTTTGGAGCTCGATTTCTCCATGGACACCCCCTGGGAGAAGCTGCCGCAGGAAGTTCGGCAGACGGTGCTGCATGGGAAGGACCACAAGGTGGTCGTCCAGTACCGCAACCGGTTCGGCCGGGAGCGCAAGTACAGCACCGGCTTCGAAGGCGCCATCCAGTACGTTCACCGCAAGCACGGCGAAACGGACTCGGACTGGGCACGCGACCGCTACGAAGAGTACATGCGGCAGGTTCCTTGCCCCGCATGCAACGGTGCCCGGCTTAACCCGGCGTCGCTCTCCGTGCTGATCAACGGCAAGTCCATCGCCGAAGTATCGGCCCTTCCGATGCGCGATTGCGCCGACTTCCTCGGCAGCCTCACGCTCACCGACCGCGAGGCCCAGATCGCGCATCAGGTTCTCAAGGAGATCCAGGCACGCCTGACGTTCCTGCTCGACGTAGGGCTCGAATACCTGAATCTCGAAAGGCCGTCCGGGACACTGTCCGGCGGTGAGGCCCAGCGCATCCGGCTCGCTACGCAAATTGGCTCTGGCCTCGTGGGAGTCCTCTATGTCCTGGACGAGCCGTCCATCGGGCTGCACCAGAAGGACAACCGGCGCCTCATCGAAACGCTGACGCGGTTGCGTGATCTCGGCAATACGCTGATTGTCGTCGAACACGACGAAGACACCATCCAGGAAGCCGACTGGGTAGTGGACATCGGACCTGGCGCCGGCGAGCACGGTGGCCAGGTGGTGCACTCCGGTTCCTACAAGGAGCTCCTGGAAAACACGAACTCGCTGACGGGCGACTACCTGTCCGGGCGACGCAAGATCGACATCCCGCCCAAGCGACGCAAGTACGACAAGAAGCGTGAGCTCAAGGTCATCGGCGCACGCGAAAACAACCTGAACAACGTTGACGCTACCTTCCCGCTGGGTCTTTTCACGGCCGTGACCGGCGTCAGCGGCTCAGGGAAGTCCACCCTGGTGAACGAGATCCTCTACAAGGTGCTTGCGAACAAGCTCAACGGCGCCAAGCAGGTTGCAGGCCGGCATCGCTCCGTAGTGGGCTTGGAGCACCTCGACAAAGTGGTCCATGTTGACCAGAGCCCCATCGGCAGGACACCGCGTTCCAACCCCGCCACATACACTGGCGTCTTCGACAACATCCGGAAGCTTTTCGCGGAAACCACCGAAGCCAAAGTGCGCGGTTACCAGCCAGGCCGCTTCTCATTCAACGTCAAAGGCGGCCGCTGCGAGGCCTGCTCCGGTGACGGCACGCTGAAGATCGAGATGAACTTCCTGCCGGATGTCTACGTACCTTGCGAAGTGTGCCATGGTGCCCGCTACAACCGGGAGACCCTTGAAGTTCACTACAAGGGCAAGACCATCGCGGACGTCCTCAACATGCCCATCGAGGAAGGTGCCGAGTTCTTTGCGGCGTTCACGCCCATTGCCCGGCACCTGAACACCCTCGTCGACGTCGGTCTCGGCTACGTCCGGCTTGGGCAGCCGGCCACCACGCTGTCCGGCGGCGAGGCGCAGCGCGTGAAGCTGGCCTCGGAGCTCCAGAAGCGATCGAACGGACGCAGTGTCTACGTCTTGGACGAACCCACTACGGGCCTGCACTTCGAGGACATCCGTAAGTTGCTCATGGTGCTGCAGGGCTTGGTGGACAAGGGGAATACGGTCATCACCATTGAACACAACCTTGACGTCATCAAGTCCGCCGACTGGATTGTGGACCTTGGCCCCAACGGCGGTTCAGGCGGTGGACGCATCGTGGCAACAGGCACACCTGAACAGGTAGCCAAGTCCACGGAAAGCCATACCGCTTCCTTCCTTGCGGAGATTCTGGGTTAGTGTGGCGCTCCCATCAGGGAATATTTCGGCGGCTGCCGGAGTATTCCCTGGGCGGCATGTGAGTTTCAGGCACGCCTCAACTCGTGAGAAACTAACCCGGTGACTCAAACAATGGTGCCCGTAATCTTTGATCTGGACGGCACCCTTGTCGATCCTGCAGGTGGCATAACCGGCGGCATCGCCGCGGCCCTGCGCGAAATTGGCCTCCGTGTTCCGGAACAGGCCGTGCTGGACTCCATGGTTGGACCCAAGCTCAGTGATTCCCTGGAACACATTGCCGGGGTTCCCGCAGGGCGAGTCGATGAAGTCATTGGGCTTTACCGCAGCTACTACCGATCTGTAGGAATTGGTCAAGGCCAGCTCTATCCAGGCATCCGGGAGCTCCTCGAGTTCTTCGCGGAGTCGCGGCGTCAGGTCGCTGTAGCCACGCAGAAACCCCAAGGCCTGGCGCGCGTCGTGTTGGAGCACCACGGCATTGCTGATTTCTTTGCGTCCATCTGCGGTGCCTCGGACGACGAATCAATGGCCGCAAACACGGCCCCCGGCAAAGTGGAAATCGTTGGTGCTGCGCTGGCGACGTTGCATTCGCAGCCCGCCGTGATGGTGGGGGATCGCCACCAGGATGTTGCCGGTGCCATGGCCAATGGACTTGACTGCATCGGTGTGAGTTGGGGATTTGCGCCCGACGGCGAGCTTCAGGAAGCCGGAGCCGTCGCCGTCGTGGACTCCACTGGGCAGCTGCTGAAGAAGATCGAAGAACTTGACGCCGTCCGCGCGGCGGCCCTGAGCGAGGTGCAGAACGATGGAAGCCTTTGATGTCATCCGCTGGACCACCCGCGGACTGATTTCCAGCACCTGCCGACCCACTGTCATCGGGCTGGAAAACGTGCCCAAGGAGGGGCCATTCATTGTGGCCCCAAACCATTTGTCTTTTCTGGACAGCGTGATTGTCCAGGCTTTGATGCCCCGCCCGGTGGGATTCTTTGCCAAGGCCGAGTACTTCACCACCAAGGGCTTCAAAGGCCGTGCGATGAAGGCGTTCTTCCAGGCTGTTGGATCCATTCCGGTGGAACGCGGAGAGCAGGCGGCCAGTGTGCAAGCGCTCAAGACCCTGCTGGACATCCTGGAGAACGGCAGGGGCATCGGCATCTATCCGGAGGGAACCCGTTCGCGTGACGGCCTGCTCTACCGTGGGCGGACGGGCGTCGGCTGGCTTGCTTTGACTACGGGCGCCCCCGTCGTGCCGGTGGGCCTGATTGGCACGGACAAATTGCAGCCTGTGGACCGTAACACCGTCCGTCCGCAGCACTTCATCATGAAGGTGGGCGAGCCGTTGTACTTCGAGAAAACAGGTCCGGACCATTCCCTGCCTGCCCGCCGCGAAGTGACGGACAAGATCATGGATGCCATAGCGGCATTGAGCGGCCAGGAACGTTCCACGAGTTACAACCAGAGCAAGACGGCGGAGTAGCTCCGCGAAGCCGGGCGGTGCGTACGGGGTATCGTCTTTCCCTTACTAGACTGGATCTGTGGCAGATCCAGCGAGCTATCGCCCCCAGACGGGAGAAATCCCCACTACCCCCGGCGTCTACCGGTTCCGGGATCCACACGGCCGCGTCATCTATGTGGGCAAGGCGAAGAACCTCCGGTCCCGGCTGAACTCCTACTTCGCCAACCCGGCAGGGTTGCTGCCGAAAACGTACGCCATGGTGCACGCCGCGAGCAGCGTTGAATGGACCGTGGTGGGCAGCGAGCTTGAGTCCCTCCAGCTCGAATACACCTGGATCAAGGAATTCAAGCCGCGCTTCAACGTCGTGTTCCGCGATGACAAGACCTATCCGTACCTTGCCGTGAGCATGGGGGAGAAGCTTCCCCGGGTTCAGGTCATGCGCGGCGAGCGCCGTAAAGGCACCCGCTACTTCGGGCCGTACACGGCCGGTGCCATCCGTGAAACCATGGACACCTTGCTCAGGGTCTTTCCGGTGCGGAGCTGCAGCGCCGGAGTGCTTAAGCGTGCGCAGGCCAGTGGGCGGCCATGCCTGCTGGGTTACATCGACAAATGCTCGGCCCCGTGCGTCGGCCGTGTCACGCCCGAGGAGCACCGCGCCATTGCCGAAGACTTCTGCTCGTTCATGGGCGGCGAGGCCGGCAAGTTCATACGGCGCCTTGAGAAAGACATGGCAGCTGCCGTAGCTGAGCTCGACTACGAACGGGCGGCACGAATCCGGGACGACATCGCGGCGTTGCGCAAAGTCTTCGAACGCAATGCCGTGGTCCTTTCCGAAGACACGGACGCAGATATCTTCGCCCTGCACGACGACGACCTCGAGGCTTCCGTGCAGGTCTTCCACGTCAGGGGCGGCCGCGTACGCGGCCAGCGGGGATGGGTGGTCGAAAAGGTCGAAGACGCCACCACGCCGGAGCTTATCGAGCACCTCCTGCAGCAGGTTTATGGAGAAGACAGCGACAACCAAGGCCGCATTCCTCGCGAAGTCCTGGTCCCGGAGATTCCGTCCAACCATCATGAGCTGCTTGAATGGCTTGGCGGCCTCCGGGGCGCCAAAGTGGATATCCGCGTGCCGCAGCGTGGCGACAAGGCCGCCCTCATGTCCACTGTCCGCGAAAACGCGGAGCAGGCGCTGAAGCTCCACAAAGTCCGGAGGGCAGGCGACATCACCGTCCGCTCCCAGGCGCTTCAGGAGTTGCAGGAGGCGCTTGAGCTTCCCGTGCCGCTCCTACGGATCGAATGCTATGACATATCCCATGTGCAGGGCACCAACGTGGTCGCGTCCATGGTGGTTGTGGAAGACGGCCTCCCCAAGAAGGCCGACTACCGGAAATTCTCCATCACCGGTGCAGCCGCAACGGACGACACTGCGGCGATGCATGACGTCCTCACGCGACGCTTCCGGCACTACCTTCAGGACAAGTCCTCCCAGCTTCCCAAGAGCGGGGAAGTCCGCAACCCGGCGGAACTGGCGCCGTCGTCGGATGATGCCGCCCTCACCGGGACAAAGGCGAGGTTCGCCTATCCGCCCAACCTGGTCGTCGTCGACGGCGGCCAGCCCCAAGTCAACGCCGCCGCGCGGGCCCTCGCGGAACTGGGGATCGACGACGTCTACGTCGTGGGCCTGGCCAAGCGGCTCGAAGAAGTCTGGTTGCCGGATAGCGATTTTCCCGTGATTCTGCCGCGAACTTCACAGGGGCTCTACCTGCTGCAGCGCATCCGCGACGAAGCCCACCGCTTCGCCATCACTTTCCACCGGCAGAAGCGTGGAAAAGCCATGACCGTGTCCGCGCTTGACGGCGTTCCCGGCCTAGGAGAAGCCAAACGGAAGGCGCTCGTGGCACATTTCGGTTCGCTCAAGAAGATCAAGGCCGCCACGGCAAGCGAGCTCACCGCCGCGAAGGGAATCGGCCCGGCGTTGGCGGAAGCCGTCGTGAGCCACCTGGCGGGGGCCGGCGCCTCCGAAGAGGCCGCCCCGGCAGTGAACATGACCACCGGCGAAATCCTTGAATTTTAGCTAGGGTAATAAACGGACCGCTCCTCAAGCGGTCCGGCTTGGACCTTCCCAGAAGCTTTGGACCATCTCAGAAACGGGGACACTTGATGTCAGAGTCAACAGCAGGATCCGACGCGGAGCAGGACGGCCTCATTCCCGTCAAGCCTGTCGAAGCGGAACTGCTGGTGGTGACTGGCATGTCCGGAGCAGGCCGCAGTACGGCCTCGGACGCCTTGGAGGACCACGGCTGGTACGTCGTCGAAAACCTCCCCCGCAGATGTTGGGGACCCTCGCCGAAATCGTCTCGCACGCACCCCAGTCGATCCCCAAGCTGGCCGTCGTCGTGGACGTCCGCAGCAAAGGACTCTTCACCGACATCAGGACGGCCCTCGGCGCACTCAGCGCCAGCGGAATCACGTTCCGGGTTCTCTTCCTCGATGCCAGCGACAACGTCCTGGTCCGGCGCTTTGAACAAGGCCGCCGCCCGCATCCGCTCCAGGGCGGAGGCCGGATCCTGGACGGTATCGCCGCAGAGCGCGACGTCCTGAAGGAACTCCGGGAATCGGCAGATGTGGTCCTGGACACGAGTACGTACAACGTGCACGGCCTGGCGACCGCCATCACCGAGCTCTTCAGCGACACGGGCCCCGTGGCACTGCGCCTGAACGTCATGAGCTTCGGCTTCAAATATGGCTTGCCGGTGGATGCCAACTTCGTGGCCGACGCGCGCTTCATCCCCAACCCGCACTGGGTCCCGAAGTTACGCCCGCACACTGGACTCGACGCCGATGTCAGCGAATATGTGCTGGGGGCCGACGGCGTCAAGGACTTCGTTGACCGGTATGTCCTTGCCTTGGAGCCCGTCCTCGACGGCTATCGGACGGAAAACAAGCATTACGCCACCATTGCTGTCGGCTGCACAGGCGGCAAGCACCGTTCAGTGGCAGTCGCCGTCGAACTTTCCAAACGGCTGGCCCAATATCCCCGGGTCACCGTGACCACCAGCCACCGTGATCTGGGTCGTGAATAATGGGGGTTCTGACCGGACCCCTGCCGCTTGTCCCGCCCAAGGGGACGCCAGGCAGCCAGCCTGCCAAGGGCCCCACTGTTGTTGCGCTAGGCGGCGGACACGGGCTCTCAGCGTCGCTCTCCGCGTTGAGGCTGTTGACCTCCGAGCTCACTGCGATCGTGACCGTTGCGGACGACGGCGGATCGTCCGGGCGGCTGCGGGAAGAGTACGGTGTCCTTCCGCCCGGCGATCTTCGGATGGCGCTGAGCGCCCTCTGCGATGACACGGACTGGGGGCGCACGTGGCGGGACGTCATGCAGCACCGCTTCAAGACCCCGAGCGGTCGGCAGGGTTCCTTGGACAACCACGCCATGGGAAACCTGCTCATTGTTACCCTCTGGGAGCTGCTGGGCGACGCCGTGGCGGGACTGAAATGGGCAGGTGCCCTCCTGGGTGCCCGCGGTCAGGTCCTGCCGATGTCCACGCAGCCACTGAACATCGAGGGCGACGTCCGGGTGCCCTTGCTGGGAGGCGGGTACGAGTTCCAGACCGTCAGGGGCCAGGCCAAATGCGCCGTTGCCGGATCGCTCGAAAACGTCCGGCTTCGCCCGGAGGACGCGCGGGCATGCATCGAGGCGCTCACGGCCATCGAGCTCGCAGACTGGATCATTCTCGGCCCTGGCTCCTGGTACACGTCTGTCCTGCCCCACTTGTTGTTGCCTGAGATGCGCCAAGCCTTGTGTGGCACCCCGGCTAAACGATGCCTCACCATGAACCTTGCCATGGACACCAAGGAAACTTCCGGGATGTCCGCCGCGGACCATCTGGACGCCCTGCGCCACTACGCGCCGGAGTTCAGCGTCGACGTAGTCCTCGCCGATCCCTCGTCGATATCGGACCACAAGGAATTCGAGCGCGCTGCCGGAATGATCGGTGCAGAGGTGGTCTTGGGTAAAGTGGGGGCGTCGAGCCGCCGTCCAGTCCACGACCCGCTGCGTCTGGCATCGGCGTATCACGATATCTTCGGGAATAGTTAGGAACATGCGATGGCACTGACCGCATCGGTCAAGGAAGAACTTTCCCGGCTGGACATCAAGAAGTCTTCCGTCCGCAAGGCCGAAGTCTCGGCCATGCTGCGTTTTGCCGGCGGATTGCATATCATTTCGGGCCGCATCGTGATCGAGGCAGAGGTTGACCTCGCCTCCACGGCGCGGCGACTTCGCGCCGCGATCGCCGAAGTCTACGGGCACCAGAGCGAGATCATCGTCGTCTCCGGTAGCGGCCTCCGGCGCGGTAGCCGCTATGTGGTGCGTGTAGTGCGCGACGGCGAGGCCTTGGCTCGCCAGACGGGCCTCCTGGACGGCCGTGGACGGCCTGTGCGCGGGTTGCCGTCCGCCGTCGTCAACGGTTCGGCGTCAGACGCCGAAGCGGTCTGGCGCGGAGCTTTCCTGGCACACGGTTCGCTTACCGAACCGGGCAGGTCCTCCTCGCTCGAAGTCACCTGCCCCGGACCGGAGTCCGCCCTTGCCCTGGTTGGAGCCGCCCGTCGCCTCGGAATCCAGGCCAAGGCGAGGGAAGTGCGCGGGGTGGATCGCGTGGTCATTCGCGACGGCGACACCATCGCCGCGTTGCTCACCCGGATGGGCGCCCACGACGCCCTCATGGTGTGGGAGGAACGCCGCATGCGGAAGGAAGTACGGGCAACCGCCAACCGCCTTGCGAACTTCGACGACGCCAACCTTCGCCGCTCGGCCCAGGCGGCCGTCGCCGCCGGTGCCCGGGTGGACAGGGCCCTGGAAATCCTGGGCGACGACGTTCCGGACCACCTGAAGTACGCCGGTGAGCTCCGGGTGGCGCACAAACAGGCCAGCCTGGATGAACTGGGCCGGCTCGCTGATCCGCCGATGACCAAGGACGCCATCGCGGGGCGGATCCGCCGGCTGTTGGCCATGGCGGACAAACGCGCCGGAGACCTGGGCATCCCCGGTACCGAGGCGAATGTGACCCCCGAAATGATGGACGAATAAAGGGCCCGCCCTAGAATCGTCAGGGTGTAGATTTCCGGCCGGTTCGCCGATCGGATGAACAAAACGAGAGTTACCAACCGGACCCCGGTCCATTACATTGGAGGATTTCGTGACAGAGTACGTACTGCCCGAGCTCGGCTACGACTACGCAGCACTTGAGCCGCACATTTCGGCGAAGATCATGGAGCTGCACCACAGCAAGCACCACGCTGCCTATGTAGCCGGCGCCAACAACGCCCTGGCCCAGTTGGCAGAGGCCCGCGACAAGGGCGATTTCGCCAACATCAACCGCCTTTCCAAGGACCTCGCGTTCCACACTGGCGGCCACATCAACCACTCCGTGTTCTGGAACAACATCTCCCCGGACGGCGGCGACAAGCCCGAGGGCGAGCTGGCGGCAGCGATTGACGACGCCTTCGGCTCCTTCGATGCCTTCCGTGCACAGTTCTCGGCAGCGGCCCTTGGCCTCCAGGGATCCGGCTGGGGCTTCCTCGCCTACGAGCCCATCGGTGGCAACCTCCTCATCGAGCAGCTCTACGACCAGCAGGGCAACGTCGCAGTCGGCACCACGCCGCTGCTCATGCTGGACATGTGGGAGCACGCTTTCTACCTGGACTACGTCAACGTCAAGGCTGACTACGTCAAGGCTTTCTGGAACATCGTCAACTGGGCCGACGTCGCCAAGCGCTTCGAAGCGGCCCGCGCAAACGCCACCGGACTGATCGTTCTCTAGGGACTCCGTCCCGAATCGGTGAGTGACGCGGAATACACGGGAATGTAACAAACTTCACATTCAGGTGAATTTCGCCCAAATACCGGATTGTCTGCCCCCGCAGTTGCGGGGGCAGACGTAGTTAAACGTAAGATGGGTCACGGAAGGCGGTTAGCCTTCAGCAACGTGGCTGGTCGCCCTCCGATCTGATAATCACTTCTGCCCAATGATGTGCGGGAATTGTTAGTTGGAATCAAGATCCGACTCACTAGGTGTGCTTGCAAGAGCACCAAGGAGACTGAAATAGTGACCACCCGTATTGGTATCAACGGCTTTGGCCGCATCGGCCGCAACTACTTCCGCGCAGCACTCGCCCAGGGTGCCGACCTCGAAATTGTTGCGGTCAACGACCTCACGAGTCCCGAGGCACTTGCCCACCTTTTGAAGTACGACTCCGTCGGCGGTCGCCTGACCCAGTCGGTTGAAGTCAAAGAGGGCAACCTCATTGTCGACGGCAGCATCATCAAGGTCCTTGCAGAGCGCGATCCTGCGAACCTCCCCTGGGGCGAACTGGGCGTTGACATCGTCATCGAGTCCACCGGCTTCTTCACCAAGGCTGCCGCGGCACAGAAGCACATCGATGCTGGTGCCAAGAAGGTCCTGATTTCCGCTCCGGCTTCGGACGAAGACATCACCATCGTCATGGGTGTCAACCACGAGCTCTACGACTCCGCAGCACACCACATCATCTCCAACGCATCCTGCACCACCAACTGCCTCGGCCCGCTGGCCAAGGTTGTCAACGACGCCTTCGGCATCGAGCGTGGTCTCATGACCACGATCCACGCCTACACGGCAGACCAGAACCTGCAGGACGGCCCCCACAGCGACCTTCGCCGTGCCCGCGCCGCAGCGATCAACATGGTTCCCACCTCCACCGGTGCTGCCAAGGCGATCGGCCTCGTCCTTCCGGAGCTGAAGGGCAAGCTCGACGGCTACGCCATCCGCGTCCCGGTCCCGACCGGTTCCGCCACGGACTTGACCGTCACGGTTTCCCGCGAAGTGACCGTTGACGAAGTCAACGCAGCACTCAAGGCAGCTTCCGAGAGCGAGCAGTTCAAGGGCATCCTGAGCTACACGGCAGATCCGATCGTCTCGTCGGACATCGTCGGCGACCCGGCTTCTTCGATCTTCGACTCCGGCCTCACCAAGGTCATCGGCAACCAGGTCAAGGTTGTTTCCTGGTATGACAACGAATGGGGCTACTCGAACCGCCTCGTTGACCTCACGGAGCTCGTCGCATCCAAGCTGGGCTAGGGTAGACACATGACTTCTCACACCCTCAACGAACTGATCGCTGAAGGTGTCCGCGGGCGGTACATTCTTGTCAGAAGTGACCTGAATGTGCCGCTCGACGGCTCTACAGTGACCGACGACGGCCGCATCAAGGCCTCCCTCCCGGTCATCGAAAAGCTCTCGGACGCCGGTGCCCGCGTGCTCGTCACGGCCCACCTGGGACGCCCCAAGGGTGCTCCCGAGGCCAAGTATTCGCTCAAGCCCGCTGTAGCGCGGCTTGCGGAGCTCGCTCCATTCAAAGTCCGGCTCGCGGAAGACACCGTTGGTGAGTCCGCCAAGGAACTCGCCAGGGCCCTCGAGGATGGAGACGTCCTGGTTCTCGAGAACGTCCGCTTCGACGCCCGCGAGACCAGCAAGGACGACGCCGAGCGCGGCGCCTTCGCGGATGAACTCGTAGCGCTGACCGGTGACAACGGCGCCTTCGTTGATGACGCCTTTGGTGCGGTTCACCGCAAGCACGCCAGCGTTTACGATGTCGCCACCCGGCTTCCTTCCTACCAAGGGGACCTCGTGCACACCGAGGTCGAGGTACTGCGCAAGCTCACCACCGATACACAGCGTCCGTACGTTGTTGTTCTCGGAGGCTCCAAGGTATCGGACAAGCTCGCCGTGATCGATAACCTCTTGGGCAAGGCGGACACCATCCTGGTTGGTGGCGGGATGCTCTTCACCTTCCTGGCAGCGTCCGGCCACAAGGTCGCCGGCAGCTTGCTTGAAGCAGACCAGATCCCCGTGGTCCAGGACTACCTCAAGCGTGCATCCGACGCCGGTACCGCTTTCGTCGTACCCACAGACGTGGTGGTCGCGAGCCGCTTTGCTGCGGACGCCGAACACGAAGTGGTCGCCGCCGATGCGATCGAGGACAGCTCATTCGGTGCCACGGGCATTGGCCTGGACATCGGGCCGGTATCCGCGGCGGCGTTCGCCGAGCAGATCAAGGCCGCCAAGACCGTGTTCTGGAACGGGCCTATGGGGGTCTTTGAATTCGAGGCCTTCTCGGACGGGACCCGCGCCATTGCGCAGGCCTTGACTGAGACGCCTGCATTCACCGTGGTCGGCGGCGGCGACTCTGCCGCAGCTGTCCGGACCCTCGGTTTTGAGGACTCCCAGTTCGGCCACATTTCAACCGGCGGCGGCGCAAGCCTGGAATACCTTGAAGGCAAGGATCTTCCTGGCCTGAGCGTGCTGGACCGCTAAGGCTACACGGCCGGCGGGGCGCCCTTCTTAGAAGGCTAGCGCCCCGCCGCTTCCCTATCTCAACGCATTTTTGGAGCACACGTGACAACTTCTGCCAACGGAAACTTCGTTCGCAAGCCTTTCATTGCCGGCAACTGGAAGATGAACATGGACCACGTCCAGGGCATCACCCTGTTGCAGAAGCTGGCATGGACCCTGTCCGATGCCAAGCACGATTACAGCCGGGTCGAGGTTGCGGTCTTCCCGCCGTTCACGGACCTCCGCGGTGTGCAGACCCTCGTCCAGGGCGACGAACTGGACGTTGTCTACGGCGGCCAGGACCTCTCACAGTTCGACTCCGGAGCCTATACCGGCGACATTTCCGGCCAGTTCCTCAATAAGCTGGGTTGCGCATACGTTCTGGTGGGTCACAGCGAACGCCGCACCATCCACAACGAGACTGACCAAGTCCTCAACGCGAAGGTCCAAGCTGCCTTCCGTCACGAGGTAACGCCGGTTCTGTGTGTCGGCGAAGGCCTTGAGATCCGCCAGGCCGGCACCCACGTCGAGCACACCCTTGCCCAGTTGCGTTCCGGCGTCGAAGGGCTCTCAGCGGAGCAGGCCGGCAATCTGGTTGTCGCCTATGAACCGGTCTGGGCCATTGGCACGGGCGAAGTGGCTGGTCCGGAAGACGCACAGGAAATGTGCGTCGCTATCCGTGCCGAACTCGCTTCGTTGTTCGATGATTCGGTCGCTGCCAAGACCCGCCTCCTCTACGGTGGCTCGGTGAAGGCCAACAATGCAGCAGCGATCATGGCCGGCTCCGACGTCGACGGCCTCCTGGTGGGTGGCGCGAGCCTCGACCCTGCTGAGTTTGCTAACATTGTCAGGTTCGAGAGCCACCTTAGCGCGGCTTAGTCCGTTCAAGGTTCCGCTCCCGTTTTCCGTTCTTCTGAAAGGCCGTCGTGGACGTTCTTCAAGTCATTCTGCAGATCCTGCTGGGCATCACCAGTCTTCTGCTGACGCTGCTCATACTCCTACACAAGGGACGGGGCGGCGGGTTGTCCGACATGTTTGGCGGTGGCATGAGCTCGGGATTGAGCTCTTCGGGTGTCGCAGAGCGAAACCTCAACCGTTTCACCATCGTCTTGGGCTGCACTTGGGGTGTCGTAATCATCGGCCTTGGCCTCATCATGCGCTTCACCTCCGGCGGAGACTCCTAGTTCTCCCGGTTCAGTTCCGGTGGAGCAAGGTGCCCGGAACCCTGCCGTCGTCGGGTTCGCCGCACTAGACTAGGCTGCGTGGCCTACACCGCCATGCAGCCGAACTCTCAAGGGGATCGACGATGGTTCATGGTTCTTCAGGATTCCGAGGCACACGGGCCGGTGTAACAGCCGGATCGGCCCCGAGAAACCAACCCGACTCCATAGTCGGCGAAAGCTTGCCGCGTATTCGTGTTCCCTATTGGTGCGCCAAGGGACATGAGACGCGGCTTGTTTTCGTTAAGCTCCCGGAAGATCAAATTCCGGCCCGGTGGGACTGCCCGAAGTGTGGCCTGGTCGCCGTCCGTGAACAGGGCGAGGCGACGATGGAGCGCGCGGACGAAGAAATCTTCAAGAGCCACTTGGACTACGTTAAAGAAAGACGCTCCAGCCAGGAAGCGGAGATTGTCCTGGCTGGAGCGCTGAAGCGGCTACGCGCCCGCAGGATCCTTCCGGATGAGCTGCTGGGGGACACGTGAGGCTGCATTTTCGTCGATGAGCCATAGGGTTCTCGACCGGCCAAGAGGGCCGGAGGCGGGAACCTGGATCGGGTTGGCCCCGGCGAGGGCCAGGCCCACGGCCCCGGCCTTGTCTTCGCCTGCCACAACCATCCAGATCTCCTGGGCGGAATTGATGGCGGGCAGGGTCAGTGAAATCCTCGACGGCGGCGGCTTGGGGGAGTTCTCGACGCCCACCACTGTGCGGTCCTGGACACGGATACCCGCTTGCTCAGGGAAGAGCGAGGCAACGTGCGCATCCGGGCCCACGCCCAGCAGCAGGATGTCGAAACGCGGCAGCTCGCCAGCATGCTCCGGTCGGTTGTCCGAAGTATCTGCGGCGTGCTCTTCCTCCGCAGCGGCCTTGAGCCGGGCTGCATAGTCCGCTGCGGCGTCGTCTGCGGTGGCGAACTCGTCCGAAGATCCCGGTTCGTGCACGCGGTCGGGATCCACCGGCAGGCTGGAGAGCAGGGCCTCACGGGCTTGTACGGTGTTTCGGTCTGTGCTGTCCTTGCCAACGAACCGCTCGTCACCCCACCAGAAGTTCACGCGGGACCAGTCGACTGCGGGTGCCGCGGGTGAGTCGGCAACTGCTTTTAGGGTGCCGATGCCCACGGTTCCGCCGGTGAGGACCACCGTGGCTTCGCCGTGCTTGTCCTGCACGTCCACCAGCTTGGTGATGAGCCTTGCTGCGATCGCGGCCATAAGGACGGCGGAGTTGGGATGGATGCTTACTCTGGGGTCAGCGCTCACTGGGACGGTCACTCCTTGCTATTGGTTCGGGGCAGTCCCATAGTAATCACTTCTCCGAAGACATCGTCCGGATCAAGGCGACGCAGTTCTTCGGCGAGGCAATCCCGCAAGCTGCGGCGTGGCAGTGAAATCCGCTGGGCGGGTTGGCCAGGCTGGGTCAGTTCCGCGATAGTGAGGCCTGGACGAACCAGCTGGACGTCGCCGGTGGCGCGGCTCAGCCGTACCCTGCGGATGCCCGTTCCTGCCGGATCCGCGACAATCTGGACCGGGGCGTCGAGGAACAATGTGAGCCAGGCGGCCAGCAAAAGCGTGCTGGGGGAGTCCGAAGCGCCCTCGACGGCGATTGCCGTGACGGGTGATTCGTCCACCTGGTCCAGGGCTGCCGCGAGCTGCAGGCGCCAATTGGTCAGGCGTGTCCAGGCGAGATCGGTGTCGCCTGCCCGGTACGTTTTCCGGATACGGGCCAGAGCCGCCGCGGGGTCGGGCTCGTTGGCGGAGTCCGTGATGCGCCGGTGCGCAATACGTCCGATGGAGGTCTCGCACGCGTTCTCGGGTGCTCCGTGCGGCCACCAAGCCACGATCGGCGCGTCGGGCAGCAGCAGTGCCGCGACGAGGGATTCGCTTTCCTTGGCGAGCTCACCGTAGCCCCGCAGCACGATCACCTCGGAGGCTCCCGCGTCGCCGCCCACCCGGATCTGGGCGTCGAGCCGGTTGGGCGCTTCACTGCCAGCGTCGGCGAGGACGATGATGCGGCACGGGTGTTCGCGGCTGGCCTCGTTGGCTGCCTCGATGGCTTCTTCCTCGAGACCGGACTTGGTGACCACCACCAGGGTCAGGACGCGTCCAAGGGCAATCACACCCCCCTGCTCGCGCAGGGAGGTGATCTTCTTGGAGATCTTGGAAGTGGTGGTGTCGGGAAGATCTACGATCATGGCCTTCT
The DNA here is from genome assembly GCF_026683955.1 of Arthrobacter sp. MMS18-M83. Taxonomy (NCBI): domain Bacteria; kingdom Bacillati; phylum Actinomycetota; class Actinomycetes; order Micrococcales; family Micrococcaceae; genus Arthrobacter; species Arthrobacter sp. MMS18-M83. The sequence goes on from NZ_CP113343.1 coordinate 4,552,966, forward strand.
CCAGGTTCGTCCGTCGCGGGCAAGCAGCTCGTCGGCCGAGGCCGGGCCCCAGCTGCCGGGAGCGTAGGGTTCGGGCTGTTCGTCGAGTCCGGCCCAGTATTCCTCGAAGGGGTCCAGGATCTTCCAGGACTCCTCGACTTCCTGATGCCGGGGGAAGAGCGGCGGCTCGCCCAGCAGCACGTCCAGGATCAGGCGTTCGTAGGCCTCCGGGCTGGACTCGGTGAACGAGTGCCCGTATCCGAAGTCCATGGTGACGTCCCGGACTTCCATCTGCGTGCCGGGAACCTTGGATCCGAAGCGGATGGTGGCGCCCTCGTCGGGCTGCACCCGGATGACCACGGCGTTCTGGCCGAAGTCGTCCTCGCCGTGCCCGCGGAAGAGCAGGTTGGGTGCCCGCTTGAACACCACGGCGATTTCCGTGACGCGGCGGCCTAGACGTTTGCCTGCGCGGAGGTAGAACGGTGCCCCGGCCCAGCGCCGGGTGTGGATGTCCAGGCGGATGGCTGCGTAGGTTTCCGTCTTGGAATCGGCCGGGATGCCCTCTTCCTCAAGGTAGCCCTGCACCAGCTCCCCGCCTTGCCAGCCGCCGGTGAACTGGCCGCGGGCCGAGTGGGTGGACAGGTCATCTGGGAGCCTGACCGCGGCGAGGACCTTTTCCTTCTCGGCGCGCAGGTCATCGGCGTTGAAGGATATGGGCTCCTCCATGGCCGTCAGGGCCAGCAGCTGCAGGAGGTGGTTCTGGATGACGTCGCGTGCCGCGCCGACGCCGTCGTAATATCCCGCACGGCCGCCGGTGCCGATGTCCTCGGCCATGGTGATCTGGACGTGGTCAACATAGTTGGCGTTCCACAAAGGCTCGAACAACTGGTTGGCGAAGCGCAGCGCCAGGATGTTCTGGACCGTTTCCTTGCCAAGGTAGTGGTCGATGCGGAAGACCGCGTCCTGCGGGAAGACGGACTCCACGATGTCGTTGAGCTTGCGCGCGGACTCCAGGTCGTGGCCAAAGGGCTTCTCAATGACCACGCGACGCCACTGGCCATCGCCGGCCTGCGCCAGCCCGTGCTTGGACAGCTGGCGGCAGACCTGCTCGAAGGCCTTGGGCGGAATGGACAGGTAGAAACCGTGATTGCCGCGCGTGCCGCGGGTCTCGTCCAGTTCGTCAAGCGTGGCGCTGAGGCGCTTGAACGCCTGGTCGTCGTCGAACTCTCCCTGGACGAAGCGGATGCCCTCGGAGAGCTGGTTCCAGACGGCGTCGTCGAACGGGGTGCGGGAGTGCGCCTTGACGTTCTCCTTGACCTCGTCCGCGAAGTCCTCGTTGCTCCAGTCCCGCCGGCCGAAGCCGACAAGCGCGAAGCTCGGCGGCAACAGCCCGCGGTTGGCGAGGTCGTAGACCGCCGGCATGAGTTTCTTGCGGGCGAGGTCGCCGGTGACTCCGAAGAACACCAGCGACGAGGGCCCTGCGATGCGGTTCAGGCGCCGGTCCCGGGGATCCCGGAGGGGATTGCGGTGACTTGCCTTTCCGGTGGACCGGTAACCGTTTTCAGTTTCTGGCATGTTTGGGTTTGTGCCTTAGCTTTCGAGCGCGCTGGCCTGGCCGGCCAGTGCGGCGACGATTTCCTGGAGCTGGGCAACTCCGGCTCCACGATCCGTGAGGTGCAGCCGGAGGACCGGACGGCCGTGGTTCTCGAGAACCTGGGCATCACCGGCCGCCTGGGCTGCAATCAGCTGACCGAAGGTGAAAGGGCGTTCCGGGATGGCGATGTCGCCGGTCGCGGAAGCCGTAATCTGCAGGAACGAACCGATAGCCGGTCCGCCCTTGTGGAATTGTCCGGTGGAGTGCAGGAAGCGCGGACCCCAGCCGAAAGTGACCGGCCGGCCACTGACGCCAGCGAGTTCGTCGCGGATGCCTTCCAGTTGGGCGAATGCGATCCGGTCGAAGTATGCCTGGACGCTCAGGTAGCCATCGGTGCCAAGTTCGGCAAGGAGGGCCTTGACGGCCTCGGCGGCCGTTGCCGCGTCGCCGAGCCACGAACCCCCGCGGACTTCGATCGCTCCGTCGACGAAGTTCGCCGGCGTGGGCTCAGGACGCGCGTCAAGGAGGCCACGGGCGGCAATCTTGGCCGCCTCGACGTCGGGCTGGTCAAAGGGGTTGATGCCCAACAGGCGCCCTGCGACGGCAGTGGCAAACTCCCAGACGAACATCTGGGTGGCCAGGCCACCAGCGATGGCGGCTTCGTTTTCCCCGAGTTCGACGTCGGATTCCGCGCCGACGAGGCGGATCACCAAGACGTCCTCAGCGCCGCCGCTGACCTCGGGTGCGGACGGACCCGCCACAACCGGCAAAACACCGGTGCCGAGCTTCCCTGTGGACTCGGCGATGAGCTGTTCGGCCCAATCGGCGAAGCCGACAATGCCCGAACCGTCTTCGACGATGACGACCTTGTTGCGCAGCGGGGTGGTTCCGCCAAGCGCAACACCAAGCCGGAGCCCGATGTTTTCAGGTGAGTCATCGTTGAGGATCTCCGCAGCTTCCTCGGCCTCATCCAGGAATGCCTGGATGTCGACTCCGGCAAGGCCGCTGGGGACCAAGCCGAAAGCCGTCAGCGCAGAAAAGCGGCCACCGACGTTCGGGTCGGCGTTGAAGACGGCACGGTAGCCGGCTTCACGGGAGGCCTTGTCCAGCGGGGAACCGGGATCGGTCACGATGATGATGCGGCTCTTGGCATCGATGCCGGCCTCGGTAAAAGCTCGCTCGAATACCCGCCGCTGGGAGTCGGTCTCCACAGTGGAACCCGACTTGGAGGAGACCACGATGGCGGTCTCGGCGAGGCGGTCCGCCAGGGCAGCGCCGACCTGTTCGGGGTCTGTGCTGTCCAGCACGGTCAGCTCGACGCCAGCGGTGCCGGCAATGACCTCGGGGGCAAGCGAGGAGCCGCCCATGCCACACAGGACAATGCGGGAGACGCCTTCGGCCCGGAGGGCATCCCGGAGTTCCAGGATTCCCTCGACCAAAGGCTGGGAAACGGTTGCCGCCTCCACCCATCCGAGACGGATGGCGGATTCGGACTCTGCATCGGGACCCCACAAGGTGTGGTCCTTCGCGAAAATCCTGGTGGCAATCCGGTCTTCAACAAGTGCCGGGATGTGCAGTTCGATGGCCTGCTGCGCAGCACCGCTGGCGTCGTAGCTGAGAGTGCTCATGTGGGTTAGGAAGCCTTCCGTGCAGAGGCGAGGGCGCCTTCGACGTCGGCCAGAAGTTCCTTCCAGCTGGCGACGAACTTGTCCAGGCCCTCGGATTCGAGGATTGCGACGACGTCGTTGTAGGAGATGCCCAGGCCCTCCAGTGCGTTGAGGACGCCGTTTGCTTCCTCGTAGGTACCGGAGACGGTGTCACCCGTAACCACGCCGTGGTCGAACGTGGCGTCGAGGGTCTTTTCGGGCATGGTGTTGACCACGCCGGCGGCGACCAGTTCGGTCACGTACAGGGTGTCCGGGTAGGCCGGGTCCTTGACGCCGGTGGAGGCCCACAACGGACGCTGCGGCAGCGCGCTGGCTTCGGCCAGGACTGCCCAACGCTCGGTGGAGAACAGCTCTTCGTAGACCTGGTAGGCGAGGCGGGCGTTCGCAACGCCTGCCTTGCCCTTGAGGGCCTTGGCTTCGTCGGTGCCCAGGGCATTGAGGCGCTTGTCGATCTCGGAGTCCACGCGGGAGACGAAGAAGGACGCCACGGAGTGGATCTTGGAGAGATCGTGGCCGTTTTCCTTGGCCAGCTCCAGGCCGGACTGGAAGGCGTTGATGACGGCGCGGTAGCGCTCCAGGGAGAAGATCAGGGTCACGTTGACACTGATGCCCTCGGCCAGGGTTGCCGTGATGGCCGCGAGGCCTTCAAGGGTTGCCGGGATCTTGATGTGGACGTTGTCCTTGTTGACCTTCTTGTACAGGTGCTTGGCCTCGGCGATGGTGCCCTCGGTGTCCCAAGCAAGGCGGGGGTCCACCTCGATGGAGACGCGGCCATCAACACCCTTGCTCGCTGCGGCGACCGGAGCGAAGAGGTCGCAAGCGTCTGCGACGTCGCGGGTGGTGATTTCAAAGACGGTCTCTTCAACCGTGGCGCCCTTGGCGGCCTCCTCGGCAATCACGGCGTCGTAGTCGCTGCCTGAAGTGATGGCGGCGTGGAAGATGGACGGATTGGTGGTCACACCAACCACATTCTTCTCGTCGATGAGCTTCTGCAGGCTGCCGCTGGACAGGCGTTCCCGGGAAAGGTCATCAAGCCAGATGGACACACCGGCGTCGGAGAGCTGCTGGGTGGGAGTCGTAGTCATTTTCTTTTATCTCCTTGAAAATCTATTCGTTGCAGTCGAATTCGTCTCAGGCGCGTTTTCAGCTACCGAGACCCGCGAGGGAGTCCTTGGCGGCGGCGGCGACTGCTTCTGCCGTGATGCCGAACTCCTTGAAGAGGCGCTTGTAGTCTGCCGAGGCGCCGAAGTGCTCGAGGCTGATGGAACGGCCGGCGTCGCCGACGAATTCCTTCCAGCCCAGTGCCAGGCCAGCTTCGACGGAGACGCGGGCCTTGACGGCGGCCGGAAGCACGGACTCGCGGTACGCGGCGTCCTGCTTGTTGAACCACTCGACGCACGGCATGGAGACAACGCGGGTGGCGATGCCCTCGGCCTGGAGCGCTTCGCGGGCGTTCACGGCGAGCTGGACTTCGGAACCGGTGCCGATCAGGATGACCTCGGCCGGGACCGTGGCGCTGTCCTTCGAAGCCTCAGCCAAAACGTAGCCGCCCTTCGCGACGCCTGCGGTGGAGCCGAAGGTGTCACCCTCAGCAACGCCTTCGCCGCGTGCGTAAGTCGGGATGTTCTGGCGGGTCAGCACGATGCCTGCAGGGTTCTCGTGGTTCTCGAGCATGGTCTTCCATGCTGCGGCAACCTCGTTGGCGTCGCCGGGGCGGACAACGTCCAGGCCCGGGATCGCACGCAGGGTGGACAGCTGCTCCACCGGCTGGTGGGTGGGGCCGTCTTCGCCCAGGCCGATGGAGTCGTGGGTCCACACGTACAGCGACGGAACACCCATGAGGGCGCCGAGGCGGATGGCGGGGCGTTGGTAGTCACTGAAGATCAGGAACGTACCGGAGAATGCCCGGGTCCGGCCGTGCAGCGAAATGCCGTTCACGATCGACGCGGCGGCGTGCTCGCGGATACCGAAGTGCAATACCCGGCCGTACGGGTTTCCCTTCCATGCGCCGGTTGAGCGCGAGGCCGGAATGAACGACGGCGAACCCTCGATGGTGGTGTTGTTGGACTCGGCGAGGTCGGCCGAACCGCCCCACAGTTCCGGAAGGACCGGGCCGATGGCGTTCAGGACCTTGCCGGAAGCTGCGCGGGTGGAGACTTCCTTGCCTGCTTCGAACACCGGCAGCGCGGCGTCGAGCTCAACAGGAAGCTTCTTGGCCTCGATGCGCTCAAGCAGTGCAGCGTTCTCCGGGTTGGCGGCCTGCCACGCCTCGAAGGATCCCTGCCATTCGCTGCGCTCGGCTGCGCCGCGTTCGACGACGGCCCGGGCGTGTGCCAGAACGTCCTCGTCAACCTGGAAGGAACGCTCGGGGTCGAAGCCCAGGACTTCCTTCAGGGCTGCGACTTCCTCGGCGCCGAGGGCGGAACCATGGATCTTGCCCGTGTTCTGCTTCTTGGGCGCCGGGTAGCCGATGATGGTGCGCAGCGAGATGATGGACGGCTTTGACGTCTCGGCCTTGGCGGCGAGCAAGGCGCCGTAGAGCTCCTGGACGTCTTCGACGTATTCGCCGGTCTTGGTCCAGTCCACGCGCTGGGTGTGCCAGCCGTAGGCCTCATAGCGCTTAAGCACGTCTTCGGTGAACGCGACATCGGTGTCGTCTTCGATGGAGATGTGGTTCTCGTCGTAGATCACCACGAGGTTGCCCAGTTCCTGGTGGCCGGCCAGGGAAGATGCCTCCGAGGTGACGCCTTCCTGGAGGTCGCCGTCGGACGCTATGACCCAGATGGTGTGGTCGAACGGGCTCTCGCCGGCGGGGGCGTCGGCGTCGAACAGGCCACGCATCCGGCGCTGGGAGTAAGCGAAACCAACCGACGACGCGAGTCCCTGGCCCAGCGGGCCGGTGGTGATCTCGACGCCGGCAGTGTGCTTGTATTCCGGGTGGCCGGGGGTCAGTGATCCCCAAGTACGCAGGGCCTCGAGGTCCTTCAGCTCCAGGCCGTAGCCGGAAAGGAACAACTGGATGTACAGGGTCAGCGATGTGTGCCCGGGGGACAGGACGAAACGGTCGCGGCCGATCCAGTCCGGGTGCTTCGGGTCGTGGCGCATCAGCTTCTGGAAGAGAAGGTAGGCGGCCGGTGCAAGGCTCATGGCCGTGCCGGGGTGACCGTTGCCGACCTTCTCGACGGCGTCAGCGGCCAAAACGCGGACGGTGTCCACGGCGCGCTGGTCCAGGCTTGTCCAAGTCAGTTCTTGCTCTTCCAAATGTGGCACGTAAACCGAGCCCCTCTCTGTGCTGACGGCTGGTGACGGCACGTGGCAAGCCTCGGGCACAGGATGGCGCCCGCTGCGAAGTGTCTACCAGCCGTTCACCATTGAAACGTTGATCTATCATCCAGACATGCAAACCTGAGAATACGCTTTCTCAGAAACCTGCGTGAGCTGATCTGCAGACAGCTTAGCCCGGTTCCGGGCCCCAAATGGTGGGAATCTCAAAAAATGGACGCAAATTCCGTTTTATGAATCACCGCGACGTCAAAGTGCCGGTGAACTTTCGGAAACAAAGGAAAGTTCCGGGTGCCGTGGCGTCGGACAGGCCACGGTATGATATCTGGAGGCCACCAGCGGCGAGTGCGCCTTTCATCCAAAGCGGGGTCCAAAGCACGCATTGAATCCACGCTTTGCCTTGCGCCCCGGTTTTCGAGGTGCCCGGATGGACTGGCGCCGCCGCTGCGAGAACACCAGAGCAAAGAACAGAGTGACTGCCAACGTGAGCACAACAGATACGCCCCTCAACGTTTCCCCGGCTGCGGGGAAACGTGGAATGTCCCGTAAGTTCAAGGCGTATCTGGCACTGACCAAACCCCGCGTGATCGAGTTGCTGCTGGTCAGCACCCTGCCCACCATGATCTTCGCCGAGCGCGGTTTCCCCTCCATCGGGTTGATTCTCGCCACTCTGGTGGGTGGCGCGTTCGCGGCCGGCAGCGCCGGGGTCTTCAACTGTTACATCGACCGCGACATCGACAAGTTGATGCACCGCACCGAAAAGCGGCCCCTCGTGACGGGCGAAGTCACTCCACGCGAAGCGCTCGTCTTCGCGTGGATCCTTGGGGCTGCCTCGATCGCCATCCTGTGGTTCGGGGCCAACCCGCTTTCGGCATGGCTTGGCCTTGGTGCGATTGTTTTCTACGTTGTCATCTATACGATGATCCTCAAGCGCCGGACGGCGCAGAACATCGTGTGGGGCGGAGCTGCAGGGTGCTTCCCGGTGCTTATCGCCTGGGCCGCGGTGACGAACACTGTTGAGTGGCCCGCCGTCGTGCTCTTCATGGTGATCTTCCTGTGGACTCCGCCGCACTACTGGCCGCTGTCCATGCGCTACGGCGAGGACTACCGCAACGCCAACGTTCCCATGCTGGGCGCCATCGCCGGCGCCAAGGTGGTGTCCGTCCAGGTGGTTCTCTACGCGTGGGCCATGGTTGCGTGTTCGCTGCTTTTGGTGCCGGTTGGCCGCGCAGGCTGGGTGTACACCATCGCCGCCATCCTCGCGGGCGCCTGGTTCCTGTATGAATCCCATGCCCTTTACAATCGGGCCCAGGGTGGCGACGTCTCGAACAAGGGAGCCATGAAGGTCTTCCACGGCTCCATCAGCTACCTGACCCTGCTCTTCATTGCCCTCGCCGTGGACCCGTTCATCGGTTCCCCGATCATCGGCGGCTGACGCCCCCGGCCCCCCGGTCGCCGTCGTCGACGGACGCTCGCTGACGTATGTGCGCCCGTGCCCAAACGCCCGCTCACCTTTAAGGGCAAAAGCCCGAAACCCTCCTGCACCTTTTGCGGCAAAAGAAAGACCTTCCTTCACATCAGAGGTGAAGGAAGGTCTTCCTTTTGGCTAAGCTGCGAGGCGACCAACCGCCCGGGGTTAGCCCCTCGGGCTGAACCGGGCCACATCCGTCGCGTTCGTGGCGGCGCTCATGAGCAGGGCGGCACCCAACATGTGGGCGCCTACCAGGAGGGTGGGGGTTCCGTTGTAGTACTGGGTAAAGCCGATGACCGCCTGCAGGACCGTCACGGCGAGCAGCAGCAGCGCCGCTGTGCGGAACAGGCCGGTGATTCCCTTGCGCAGGACGAAGTAGACGGCGAAGACGGCCCCTGCCGTGATGAGGTACGCCGGCACTGCGTGGATGTGCGAGAAGAGGTCCCAGTCGAGATCGTTGCGCGGTGCGTTGGCGTCGCCGGCGTGGGGGCCGGCGCCAGTGACTACGACGCCCAGGCACACGGCAACTGCCGAGAAGAACGCGACGGCGGTCATGACGGGGCTCATTGCGCCCGGAATCGGTGCCAACGGCCGGTTCATGAAGCGGCCGGTCCGGCCATATGCGCGGTTGACCAGGAGCGTGGAGAAGACCACCAGGGCCATGGAAACCAGGAAATGCAGTCCGACCACCCAGGGGTTCAGATTGGACAGCACGGTGATGCCGCCGATGATGGCCTGTGCCGGAATGCTGGCGAGCAGCCCCAAAGCAAGCAGGAAAAGGTCGCGACGTTCCTTGCGAAGGTTCCACAAGTACACCAGCATCAGGACGGCGACGGCCGCCAGAGCGAACGTCAGCATGCGGTTGCCGAATTCGATGAAGCCGTGGATGCCCATCTCCGGTGTATTCACAAGGGAACCGTTGGTACAGCGCGGCCATGTCGGGCAGCCGAGCCCTGAGGATGTCAGCCGGACCGCGCCGCCGGTGACCACCAGGACTACCTGGCCGATCAAGGACAACATCGCCAGCCTTCGGATGGTGCGATTGACTTCGGTGGGCAGTTTGGCGGCCAACTGCTGGATGGACTTCGGGAGGCGGGAAGCCGTGCTCACAGATTTCTCAATTCTCGGATCTCAATTCACGCTGACGGTTCGGTTCGGCAACGCCTAGTTCCACTTGAACCATCGGATCGCGGCCGCGCCGGGAAGAACCGTCCACAACAACAGCACAAGGACGTAGGGCAACGAAACATCGCCATGCAGGAAAGCGTCCCTGAGCGACTGCCCCAAGGCGCCCGAGGGCAGGAAGTGCACGATGTTCTGGGCCAGAACCGGCAGGCGCTCCGCGGGAACCACGATTCCCCCGAGGGCGCCCAACAGAATCCAGAGCAAGTTCGTAATGGCGAGCGTTGCCTCCGGCCGCACGGTGCCGGCAACCAGGAGTCCGAGTGCTGTGAACGCGGCGGCTCCGAGGACCAGCAGGCCCAGCCCGGGAAGCCATCCTTCTGGACGTGGCTGCCAACCGAGCAACGCGGCCACGGCGCCGATCACCAGGACCTGGAGGACCAGAACAGCCAGCACAGCGAGGATCTTCCCGGCAATGAGGCCCGTCCGGCCCAGGGGGGTGGTAGAGAGGAAGCGGAGCACGCCGTAGCGGCGGTCGAAGCCGGTGGCAATGCCCTGGCCGGTGAATGCCGTGGACATGGCACACAGTGCGAGAACCCCTGGGGTCGCGATGTCCACCCGATTGGCGCCCAAGCCATCGAGCAGCGGTGTGACGGTGAGTCCCACCAAGGCCAGCAAGGGCATGATCACCGCGAGGATCAGCTGTTCGCCGTTCCGGATCATGGTCAAGGTTTCATAGCGGCCTTGGAGCAGGATCCTGCGCATCAAGGGGGCCGGTCCTGCGTGGGGTGTGTTGCGCACAGAGGTTGCGCTGGTCATCGGATGTCCCTTCCGGAAATGTCCAGGAAAACGTCTTCCAAACTGCGCGCCTCCAAGCGAAGGGACGCTGGCATGATGCCCTTTTCCGCCCACCAGGCCGTGAGTTTCGCCAGGTGTTCCGGAGTCAGCGTTCCGGCGATCGCGTAACTTCCCGCCCTGCTTTCCGTGATGGTCAGTTCGTCACCGATGGCCGCGGCAATGTCGAGACCGGCGGGAGCATCAAAGAAAAGTGTGCGTTCGGTGACCCCGTCCATGGCTTCGTGGCCGTGGCTTAGCAAGTCGGCGACGGTGCCCTCCGCAACGTTGCGTCCGGCGTCGATGATGTACACGTAGTCCGCGAGCCTCTGGGCGTCGTCCATGAGGTGTGTGGTGAGGATGATCCCCATGCCCCCATCCCGCAGTTCGGCGATGAGTTCAAACACGATTTGGCGGGACTGCGGATCCAGTCCCGCGCTGGGCTCGTCGAGGAACAGGACTTCGGGATTGCCGATCAGGGCCGCTGCGAGAGACAGCCGTTGCTTCTGTCCTCCGGACAACCGGCGGACGCCGGTTCGGCTGAAGGTGTCGATGCCCAGCCGTTCTATGAGGCCGTCCACGGGAAGGGGGCTTTGGTACATGCCGGCGATGTGCCGGAGCAAGGGGATGGGGCGGGCCGACGGCGGCAGGCCCCCGTCCTGCAGCATCACGCCCACGCGCGAACGAAGGTTCGCTCCGGCGGTGTCCGGGTCCTCGCCAAGCAGATCGATGCGGCCGCCGGTACGCTTTTGAAGGCCTTGCGCGCATTCGAGGGTGGTTGTTTTGCCCGCGCCATTGGCGCCCAGCAACGCAGTGATCTGGCCGCGTTCTGCAAACATTGACAGTCCGCTGACCACCCGGAGCATCTTGCCGTCAAGGGAAGCCAGCGGGCCGACGTCCTTGATGAGTCCATCGATGGTGAGGACAGGGGATTCGGGGGATCGCACCAGAGTATTCTACGTGAAGTAGTAGGGGTGCCGCGGGCGGGGTCTCGCAGGCCAGCCTTGCCTTACTGGATGCATGGACTAAATTACGACATGATTGTGTTGTGTATTCCATGAGGAGTTCTGTTTCTGTGCCCGCAATGCGACACAGCACAGTCATGCCCATGCCCGGCGACACCGCCGCAGGTGTGGCTGACGCGGAAGACCGCACCAGAGACCGTGTTCTCAACGCAGTGTTGGAGCACGGCCCCGTCAGCGCGGCCGAACTCGGCGACATGTTGGGCTTCACCCCCGCGGCTGTCCGCCGGCACCTGGACCACCTTCAGCGCGCCGGGGTCATCGAGGTGAAACGCGTCGCGAAGGCAGGGGCTGGCGCGGGCCGTCCGGCCCGTCGCTATGTCCTCAGCTCCCAGGGCCAGTCGAAGCTCGGAGATGACTACCTTAATATTGCCAGTTCCGCGCTGCGGCGCTTGCGGGACCTTGCGGGCGAACAAGCTGTCAGGGACTACGCGGTAGAGCGCTTTGCCGAGATGGAACAGCGTTACGCTCCCGAAGTTGAGCGCGCAGGATCCGATATCGCAGCGCGTGCTTTGGCGCTGTCCAAGGCGCTAAGCCGGGACGGCTACGTTGCATCGGCTGCCTCGGTTGAGACCAAGGCACCCCTGCCGGCATCTCTCTCCAGTGTCCAGTTGTGCCAGGGACACTGCCCCATCCAGCAACTCGCCGCCGAATTTCCCGTTTTTTGCGACACGGAGACCGAACTATTTTCCCGTTTGGTCGGCGTCGATGTCCGCAGGCTCTCCACCCTCGCGCAGGGCGGACACGTCTGCACAACCCACATTCCTACCGGCAGGCCAGCCGCTAAAGAGGCCCTCGGGTTTCCCAAGCTGCGGGCCACGCCCCATGTCGAATCCAACAATCAGTAAGAAAGGCCGTGATGACGGGTCAATTAGCTGAAGGAACAGCAGAGAAAGCGCTAGCTGACGGTGCTGTGATCTCGGAGATTCTGGAGAAGAATCCCGAGCTGCACGGTATTGGTAACTACGAGTACGGATGGGCTGACAAGAACGACGTCGGCGCCAACGCACGCCGTGGTCTCAACGAAGAGGTAGTCCGCGACATTTCGGCAAAGAAGAGCGAGCCGCAATGGATGCTGGACCTGCGCCTGAAGGGCTTGAAGTACTTCGACCGCAAGCCCATGCCCACATGGGGTGCGGACCTCTCGGGCATCGACTTCGACAACATCAAGTACTTCGTGCGCTCCACGGAGAAGCAGGCTGCCACGTGGGAAGACCTCCCCGAGGACATCCGCAACACCTACGAGAAGCTGGGTATCCCGGAAGCTGAGCGCAGCCGCCTCGTGTCCGGCGTGGCCGCACAGTACGAGTCCGAGGTGGTGTACCACCAGATCCGTGAGGACCTGGAGCAGCAGGGCGTCATCTTCCTTGACACCGACACCGCGCTTCGCGAGCACCCGGAGATCTTCCAGGAGTACTTCGGCACCATCATTCCCGTGGGCGACAACAAGTTCGCTTCGCTGAACACGGCCGTGTGGTCCGGCGGTTCCTTCGTGTACGTCCCCAAGGGCGTCCACGTGGACATTCCGCTGCAGGCCTACTTCCGCATCAACACGGAAAACATGGGCCAGTTCGAGCGCACCCTGATCATTGCGGACGAGGACTCCTACGTCCACTACATCGAAGGCTGCACCGCTCCGATCTACACTTCGGACTCGCTGCACTCGGCCGTGGTGGAAATCATTGTGAAGAAGGGCGCCCGCGTCCGTTACACGACCATCCAGAACTGGTCCACCAACGTGTACAACCTGGTCACCAAGCGCGCCATCTGCGAAGAAGGCGCCACCATGGAATGGATCGATGGCAACATCGGCTCCAAGGTGACCATGAAGTACCCGGCTGTCTACCTGGTTGGCGAGCACGCCAAGGGTGAGACCCTGTCCATCGCCTTCGCCGGCGAGGGCCAGCACCAGGACACCGGCTCCAAGATGGTCCACATCGCGCCGAACACCAAGAGTTCCATCATCTCCAAGTCCGTGGCCCGCGGCGGCGGTCGTGCAGCATACCGCGGCCTGGTCCAAGTCCGCGAAGGTGCCAAGCACTCCGCCAACACCGTGCGTTGCGATGCCTTGTTGGTTGACACTATTTCCCGTTCCGACACCTATCCCTACATCGACATCCGTGAGGATGACGTGGTGATGGGTCACGAGGCCACCGTTTCCCGAGTCAGTGAGGAGCAGCTCTTCTATCTGATGTCACGCGGTATGCCCGAGGACGAGGCCATGGCCATGATCGTGCGCGGCTTCATTGAGCCGATTGCCCGCGAGTTGCCCATGGAATACGCCCTTGAACTCAACCGCCTGATTGAACTGCAGATGGAAGGATCCGTCGGTTAGCAATGACTGAAATCACTACTGAAAAGGCTCGCATCGGCGCGCCATCGGCACACCCATTTATCAACGGCTTCACCGAGGAGGGCGAGAACCTCTCGCCGGTCAACACTGGAACCAACACCTCCACGACGTCGGAACAGGCGCCTTCGGCCGGTCCGCTTGCCGGAGCCTCGGCCAAGAGCCACTCCCACGGTGGCGGCGTCGGTGTCCCGGACAGTTCGCGCGCAGGTCGACTGACCTCGTACAAGCTGGCTGACTTCAAGCCCCTCACCGGCCTGGAAGAAGACTGGCGCTTCACCCCGCTCAAGCGGCTTCGCGGTCTTCACAACGAGGTCCTGTCCGGTTCGGCACCGTCTGTGGCTGTTACGGCCCCGGACGGCGTCGTCGTCGAAACCGTGGGCCGGGAAGACCGCCGCATCGGTTTGGCGGCCATCCCGGAGGACCGCGTGTCCGCCAACGCTTGGGAGAACTTCACGGAGGCCACCGTTATCACGGTGCCCGCCGAGCTCCAGCTCGACGGCGAAGTGTCCGTCCTGCTTACCGGCACCTCCACTGAAGCTTCCGCCCAGCACATCGTGATCGTGGCTGAGCGCTTCTCCAAGGCCCGGATCGTCCTGGACCACCAGGGCAGCGCGATCGTTTCGGAAAACGTCGAAATCCTGGTCGAAGACGGTGCCGACCTGACCGTGATCTCGCTCCAGGAATGGAACGACGACGCCGTTCACGCATCTTCGCAGCAGGCCAAGCTGGGCCGCGACGCCAAGTTCAAGCACATCGTAGTCAGCCTCGGTGGCGACCTCGTGCGCTTGACTCCGTCCACCCGCTTCACGGCGCCCGGCGCGGAAGCCGAGATGTTCGGCCTGTACTTCGCCGACGCCGGCCAGCACCTTGAGCAGCGCTTGTTTGTTGACCACGCCGTGGCCAACTGCAAGTCCAACGTCCTGTACAAGGGCGCGCTGCAGGGCCGCAATGCACACACCGTGTGGGTTGGTGACGTCCTGATCCGCAAGGAAGCTGAGGGCACCGACACCTACGAGGCCAACCGCAACCTGGTCCTCACGGACGGTGCACGCGCGGACTCCGTGCCGAACCTCGAAATTGAAACCGGCCTGATCGAGGGTGCCGGCCACGCCAGCGCCACCGGCCGTTTCGATGACGAGCACTTGTTCTACCTCATGGCACGCGGCATCCCGGAAGACGTCGCCCGCCGTTTGGTGGTCCGTGGCTTCCTCAATGAGATCATCCAGCAGATCAAGGTGCCGGCACTCGAAGAGCGCCTGACCGAAGCTGTCGAGCGTGAGCTCGCCGCGAGCGACAACTAATACAAGCCAAGCAGGGAAAACAGATTATGAGCGATCAGCCACAAGGCGAACTGGTATGCAACGCCAATGAGATCCAGGTCAAGCAGGCGCTGCGCATCCTGATCGATGACTACCCTGTGGCCATCGTCAAGGACTCGATGGGCGAGATCCACGCCATCGGCGACACCTGCTCGCATGCGGACATTTCGCTGGCCGAGGGAGAAATCGAAGGCTGTGCGATCGAATGCTGGGGCCACGGCTCCCAGTTCGATCTCCGCACCGGGCAGCCCTTGCAGCTCCCTGCCTATGACCCCGTCCCCGTCTTCGCCGTCACCCTCGACGGTGACGATGTCTACGTGGACGTGACCAACGTTGTGAACGGCGCTTCAGTACAGAACTACTGAGCGCCAAGTGCCTAAAGACTTACGAAAGAAAGAAGAGCATGTCTACTCTTGAGATCAAGGACCTGCACGTCAGCATCGAGACGGAGCAGGGCACCAAAGAGATTCTGAAGGGCGTCAGCCTGACCATCAAGACCGGCGAGACCCACGCAATCATGGGCCCCAACGGTTCGGGCAAGTCCACCCTGGCGTCCACCATTGCCGGCCACCCGCGCTACAACGTCACGAGGGGCACCATCACGCTCGACGGCGAAGACGTCCTGGCCATGAGCGTTGACCAGCGCGCCCGTGCGGGCGTCTTCCTGGCCATGCAGTACCCCGTAGAGGTTCCGGGTGTCACCATGACCAACTTCCTGCGCACCGCCAAAACGGCAATCGATGGCGTAGCACCTGCCCTCCGCACCTGGACCAAGGACGTCAAGGCAGCCATGCAGCTGCTGCGCATCGACGCCGACTTCGCACAGCGCAACGTCAACGAAGGCTTCTCCGGCGGCGAGAAGAAGCGCGTGGAGATCCTCCAGCTCGAACTCTTCAAGCCGAAGTTCGCCGTGCTTGACGAGACCGACTCCGGGCTCGACGTCGACGCGCTCAAGGTCGTCTCCGAGGGCGTCAACCGCGCCCACGCCACGGGCAACATGGGTACCTTGCTCATCACCCACTACACCCGCATCCTGCGCTACATCAAGCCGGACTTCGTCCACGTGTTTGTTGATGGCCAGGTTGTCGAAGAGGGCGGCCCCGAATTGGCCGACCGCCTCGAAGAAGAAGGCTACGACCGTTACGCCACGGGCGCCGGCGCAGCCACCATTGCTGCTGCCGCAGCAGCACAGGCCTAGTTAGGACTCCCGCCATGACCGAAATCAACGCGGCTCGCACCAGCCTCGAGGACGTCGAGGAGGCGCTCAAGGATGTCATTGACCCGGAACTCGGTGTCAACGTGGTGGACCTTGGGCTGCTCTACGGTCTGAAGTACTCGGAGGAGGACGGCGCGCTGCTCATCGACATGACGTTGACCACCGCAGCTTGTCCGCTGACGGATGTCCTTGAAGAGCAGGTTGGCCAGTCTCTCGACGGCATCGTGGACGACTGGCGCCTCAACTGGGTATGGATGCCGCCATGGGGTCCCGAGCGGATCACCGACGACGGCAAAGACCAGATGCGGGCCCTCGGCTTCAACATCTAGGTCCCACCGCCTTGGAGTACGACGACGGCCGGTCACCTTCCCTGGAAGGTGACCGGCCGTCGTCGTACCCTCGTCGAGTGCGCTTAAGGCTGGGCCACGCCGAAACTTGTGGCGTCACAGAAAGCCGCGAACCCGCGCCAGAGGCTAAAATTCGATGATGCCTTTTCTGGACAAACTTCAGCTCTGGGCCGATGAACGCCCTGACGACGCCGCCGTCGTCGTGGGCGGCAAACGGCTCAACTGGGCAGACCTTCGAGACGCCGCTACCTTGCGTCTGGAAGAGACTGCCGAGACGACGATACTCGCCGAGCCCAATTCCCTGGACTTCGTGGTGGCCTACGCGGCCGCCGTGGCGGGCGGACGGTGCTGCGCCGTGCTCGACCCTCTCTGGCCGCAGACCATGATCGATGAGGTCGCCCAGGGGATTGGACAAGCCGGGCCCGCCCAAGCGTCGGCTATCGGCCGGGAGCTTGCCGACGGCGACGAGCTGGCCGACGGCCATCCCGACACCACATTCCTGGTCGGCCTGACCTCTGGAACCACGTCCGTCCCCAAAGCCTTCACTCGTTCACGGCGCTCGTGGCAGGTCTCGTTCGAGGCCTCCATCGAATTTTTCGGCCTGACTCCCGAGGACAAAACGCTGGCCCCCGGTCCGCTGGCCGCGAGCTTGAACCTCTATGCCCTGTCCGAGTGCCTCTATGCCGGGGCGGCCTTCCATACCCTGGAGACCTTCGACGTCGGCGACGCTCACGCAGCCATCAGCCACGACGGCATTACCCGCCTGGTCTTGGCGCCCACCATGCTGCGCCTCTTGAGCGAGCGCGGGCTGGCTGGAGGAGTGGACGCGTCGGGGGTGCGGAGCATCATCTGCGCGGGCTCGAAGCTCGACGCCCGCACGTTGGAGGCCGCCAGGCGGTGGGCGCCGAATGCGGCAATCTTCGAGTATTACGGAGCTTCGGAACTCAGTTTCGTTTCCGGAACGCGCCTTTCTGCAGGGGAGCTCCTTGACCCGGGGGGCACCGGCATCGGCGGGCCGTTTCCCGGCGTCGAACTCAAGATCATGGATGACGACGGCGCGGAGCAGCCCGAAGGGACCGACGGCAACATCTGTGTCCGCAGTGGGATGGTGAGCAACGGATACCTGTGGGGCGACGACGGGCAGGCGCTGCGCTGCTTTGACGGTTGGTACACGGTGGGGGACCAGGGCTACATGGATGCCGGAGTCCTGCATATCCTTGGCCGTCGATCGGACATGATCATCACGTCAGGGAAGAACGTCTATCCCCACGAGGTGGAGCTTGCCCTGGCATCGGTCCCCGGAGTTTCTGCCGCCGTCGCTGCGGGAATGGTCGACGACATTCGTGGCCAGCGGGTCGTGGCAGGAATCCTCCCCGCCTACGGCTCGGTGACGGCTACGCAGGTGAGGACGGGGCTGGATGGTTTGCTCGCCCGGGATAAGCGGCCCCTGCAGTACTTCACCTTGTCCGAATTGCCCGTGACGGACCGCGGAAAAGTCAGCCGGCAGATTCTGCTGGACTGGATTAAGACAACGATCCCCGGGCGAAACCCCTTGCTTAGCCGCGGGCCGGGCACGGGCCTGGATCCCTCCCGCCAGCCCGTGATCATTGCCGCCCTGCGGACGCCGGTCTGCCGTGCCCACGGACAACTGAAGTCGCTCCGGGCCGAGGATCTCCTGGCTCCGGTCCTGCGTTCGTTGCTGACATCCACCGGGGTTTCCGCCTCGGATGTCAGCGACGTCGTGATCGGCAATGCGGTAGGCGGTGGCGGCAACCTGGCCCGCTACGCCGCCCTGCAAGCGGGACTCCCGGTGGAGGTTCCCGGCCTGACCGTGGACAGGCAGTGTGGTTCCGGGCTCGATGCCATCGCCTTGGCGTCGAGGCTGGTGGCCGCCGGCGGCAACGGAGTCTATTTGGCCGGGGGAGTGGAGAGCATCAGCACTGCACCACTGCGTGCCAGGCGGAATCCAGACCCCGACGGCGAACCGGACTTCTACACGCGCGCCACTTTTGTGCCGCCCGGGTTCGGGGACCCGGATATGGGCGTGGCTGCGGAGAACGTGGCACGGAAGTGTGGCATCAGCCGCCAACGACAGGACGATTTCGCGTTGCGCAGCCATCAGCGCGCCGTCGCCGCCAGCGTAGCCGGCGCGTTCGTCCCGGAAATTGTTCCCTTGGAAGCAGGGGGTGCCGTGGTCCAAGCCGACGACGGTCCCCGGGCATCGCTGAGGCCCGGACTCATGGCGCGCTTTCCGGCCGCGTTCGTGCCGGGCGGCACTGTAACAGCCGGAAACTCGTGCTTCGACGCTGACGCGGCCTCCGCCGTCGTGATCACTTCACTGCAGCGGGCCCGGCAATTTGGCGCCGCCGACGGCCTGCTCGTGCTGGGGTGCGATACCGCAGGGGTGGATCCGGAACTGCTGGGTATCGGCGCTTCGGTGGCGGCCAAACGATTGCTGGCTGGGCTTGAGATTGAGCCGAAGAAACTCGACCTAGTGGAATTCAACGAGGCATTTGCCTCGCAGGCCCTCGCTTGCCTTGACGCGCTGGGTGTGGACCCGGAGCGGGCGAACCTCGACGGCGGGGCCCTGGCGCTGGGGCACGGCTATGGTGCGTCGGGGGCGGTTTTGGTCACGCGAATTCTGGCGCAAGCCCGCCGGATTGCCGAAGAGCAGCCAGGCCGGGAGAGCCTGGCGCTGGCGATGATCAGCATCGCAGGTGGAATGGGTACGGCGGCGATGTTCCGGTACGCCCTTCTGCAGGGAGCCTAGTCCTCCGCGTCGCCCAGGCCGCGCGCCGCCAGGGCATCGCCGGTCTGCCGCGCATAAGCCACGGTGGTGATGAACACCGGAAGGACCAGGGCGCGGGGATTGCGTTCCAGCCCCCGCGCGCGGGCCGAGTCGCGGACATCGGAGAATGCGCCGGCGATGAACGGAAGGCTGCGCAGCATGATGGCTATGGTCAGCGCAAAGCGCTCCGGGTCTGCCCCGAAACGCTTGAACGGCTTGGACAGTGCCACTACTCCGTCCAGCAATGCCTGCACCGGAGTCGTGGCCGTGAGGACGGACGAGGCGACCACGCAGACGAGCACATTGAGGACGATCCGCGCAGCGACAGGGCCGCCCAACTGCCACCATTGGAACGCGCCGATAACAAGAAGGATGGGCGTCACCAGCCACACGGAATGCACGAGGCGTTTGAACCCTGCACCGCTCAAGAGGAAGAACCCGCACATCACGGCCAGGACCACCGCCGAGACGAGCCAGTCGACAATCAGGAACGATGCCAAGCCGCAGCCCGCTACCAGCAGGAACTTCAGCCACAAGGGCGTGCGGTGGACGATCGAGTCACCCCGCACATAGTTGGGGATCAGGATCCCGCAGCCCGTCACGTCGTCCGCACCTTGCCGTTGAGGGATTCGGGTTCCGCTGGCGCGACCGCCTCGGCGCACAGCGCACGGTAGTGTTCGACGGCGTCGGCTGCTCCGCCGTCGAACACTATCCGTCCGCCGTCCACCACCAGGGCGCGCTCCGCTTCCAGCGCGAGGTCGAGATCATGGGTGGACATGATGATTTGCTGCTCGAGGCCCGCAAGCGTGCGCCGGAGCAACTCCCGATTGCGGAGGTCCAACAGCGTTGATGGCTCATCGAGAACCAGGACAGCAGGATTCACCGCGAGGACGGCGGCGAGGGCGAGCAATTGGCGTTCTCCACCGGAGAGTTCGTAGATGCTCTGATCGGCGAGATTCAGGAGGCCGAACCGGTCCAGGACAGCTTCGGCCCGGGCCGCACGCTCCTTGGAGTTCTTGATCGAACGCCGCAATGACAATTCAACATCTTCCCGGCCCGTCGGCATGACAAGCTGCGACAAAGGATCGGTGAAGACGAAACCCACTTGGCTGCGGACGTGGCGAACGTCTCCCACGCTGTCCGCGCCGTTGACGGCGACGGCACCTTCGCTCGGAGCCACCAAACCGTTGAGCAAGCGCAGCAAAGTGGATTTTCCCGAGCCATTGGCGCCAATGACAGCGATCCTCTGCTCGGTAAGTTCCAACGAGACGTCCTGCAGCAAGGTCTTGGGCGTGGGGCTGCCATCGACGGCAACACGCACGGAGACTTCGCTCAGAATGATGGTGTTCATGTACCGATTGTTCCCGCTCTATTTGACGCGGCGGACCAGGATGTCCGGGAATGCCTTGTGGAGGGCGACGGCGATGATCGCGGCAAGGATGTTCTTGATGGTGTCGCCGGGGTAGTAGGGCAGATCGGCCAGGAATGCCTTGGCGAAGTCGAACTTGCCATTGACCATGAAGCCAAGCACGCCGAGGCCGTGGATGAGGATAATGGTGCTGACCATGGCCGCTGCGAACAGGAGCACTGCACGGTACTTGACGGTCTTGCGAATCACTCGAGCCGCGAGCCAGCCGGCAGCAGCGGCAGCCAGCGGGAAGGCGATGATGTAACCGGCTGATGGTGTGGCCAAGATGCCAAGTCCGCTACGGCCTCCGCTGAAGATCGGCAGTCCAGCGAAACCCAGCAGGGTATAGAGCCCGACGGCGGCAAAGGCCCGGCCGCTGCCGAGCACGAGGCCGGTCAGCAACACGGCAAGCGTCTGCAGAGTGATCGGGACACCCAGGGCGCCGACCGGGATGCCAGGAATCATGGTGGACGCGGCCACCAAGGCCGCGAATACCGCGATGAGGCCGATGTCAGTAGACGTCCAGCGGGTACGGGGGGAGGTTCGTCGCGTAGCCGCGGTTTCGGTGCTGCTCATGGTGTGTCCTGTCTAATGCCTGGGGCCGAATGAATCCCCTGAAACCGACACTACAGAGCAGCCGGATACGGCATTTTGTAGGGTGTCCACGAGCAGCGCTGCAAGGCCTTGGGGCCAAGGTACAAAGGATGGCGCTGTTTGCGGCCTGAGCCGCTCTTGGCTAAGCCTCGACGTCCTCTTCCGTTGGGGTGAAGCCCGCGCGGTCCACCTTGCGGTGGTAATGCATGCCGGCCAGTCCGCCCACTACCGCAGCGACGAGGGTCACTGCTGCCACCACTACGGCGGCGATGATCCCGGTTGCGCTCAACTGTCCCTCATTCAGGGGAATCCTCGGGAAGCTGTTCACGTTGGCGAGGATATTGAACCGCTGTCCGGCGACCATGCCCAGCAATGCGACGAGGACGGCCACAATAATTGCCCAAAGCCAGACCATGAACCCCTGTCTGACGCCGTTGAACCGGGCCATTCGTCCGGCAACGTAGCCGCCACAATAATAGGAAACGAACAGGATCACCAAGAGCGAGATGATCCCTGCGATCCCTACAGGCTGAGATGCCCCTAGATTCACCGCATCACTGACGTTTGCGTTGTTTGCAAGTCCAACAGCAATCCCCGCCGCTGCGAGAAGGGCCACCAGTAGCACGGCCATCCCGGTTGCAGTCAGCCAGCCGAAGAAGGCGGAGCCAATCTTGATTCCGCCGAAGCGTTCTTTCTCGCGGGCAATAACGGTCTCACGGGTGGCTGCACGTGGGTCCGAAGCGGCGGGAACAACTGGATAGCTGCTCGTGTCGTCAACGTAGCCAGGGTTGTTTCCACGTACATCGTCAACGGCGTCACGCCGTGGTTCGACGGCGTCCGGGATTCCATCCTGGCCGCGGTTGCCTCGGACGTGCTTGCCGTCGGATCCTGTTGCACTGCTCATCGGGGGCCTCCCTCGCAATCGTCCAACCGGACTCATCTTCGGAGCCCCGCAATGCCGGCGCTCCCTACTGGGTCCTACCTTCACCTAACCACGCGCCAAAAATAGTAGCAAGGGTACTTACTATTCAGGGGTCATGACCGGACCAGCCTTAGCGCTGGCGAGGGTTAGACCCGGCGGGCGGTAGAATCGTAAAGGCCGTTTGTTCGGCCCTCCACTTCAGCTGCGCCTTGACCTCTGGTGCTGCGGGTGTTCCCCATTGAAAGGCATCCCCCGAATTGATTACCGTCCAGGAACTCGAACTGCGCGCCGGCGCCCGCCTGCTCATGGATCAGGTCAGCTTCCGCGTGGACAAGGGGGACAAGATCGGCCTGGTCGGCCGGAACGGTGCGGGCAAGACCACTCTTACCCGCGTCCTGGCCGGCGAGGGACTGCCTGCGGCAGGCAAGGTTGCCCGCAGTGGCGAGATTGGCTACTTGCCCCAGGATCCGCGGACCCCGGACATGGAACAGCTCGCACGCGACCGGATCCTTTCCGCCCGCGGACTCGACGTGGTGGTGGGCAAGCTGAAACAGGCACAAACGGACATGTCCAGCGAAGACGCCACCATCCAGCGCAAGGCCATGAACCGCTACGATCGCCTGGAAGCCGAGTTCCTCGCAGGAGGCGGATATGCCGCCGAGGCAGAAGCCGCGGCTATTTCCTCCAACCTGGCTCTTCCGGAGCGCCTCCTGAACCAGCCGCTCAAGACCCTCTCCGGTGGCCAGCGCCGCCGCGTGGAGCTGGCCCGGATCCTCTACTCCGACGCCGAAACCCTCCTCCTGGACGAACCCACCAACCACCTCGATGCCGACTCCATCACGTGGCTCCGCGACTTCCTCAAGGGTCACCAGGGCGGGCTGATTGTGATCAGCCACGACGTCGAGCTCCTCGAAGCCACAGTGAACAAGGTCTACCACCTGGATGCCAACCGGGCCCAGATTGATTTCTACAACATGGGCTGGAAGCGCTACCTGCAACAGCGCGAAACTGACGAACGCGCCCGCAAGCGCGAGCGAGCCAATGCCGAGAAGAAGGCCCAGGTCCTCATGGACCAGGCCAACAAGATGCGCGCCAAGGCCACCAAGGCCGTTGCAGCGCAGAACATGGCAAAGCGTGCCGAGCGGCTGCTTGGCGGCCTGGAAGCAGTCCGTGAGCATGACCGCGTGGCAGCCCTGCGGTTCCCGGATCCCGCTCCCTGTGGCAAGACTCCGCTCACGGCTGAGGGCTTGAGCAAGTCCTACGGCTCCCTGGAGATCTTCACGGATGTGGACCTCGCAATCGACCGCGGTTCCAAGGTGGTCATCCTAGGCCTCAACGGTGCGGGCAAGACCACTCTCCTGCGCATGCTTGCTGGAGTCGACAAGCCGGACACGGGCGAAATCGTCCCGGGCCATGGACTCAAGGTGGGCTACTACGCCCAGGAGCACGAAACCCTTGACCACGACCGCACCGTCCTGGAGAACATGCGTTCATCCGCCCCGGACATGAAGGACGCTGAGGTCCGTGGGATCCTCGGCTCGTTCCTGTTCTCGGGCGACGACGTCGACAAGCCGGCAGGCGTGCTTTCCGGTGGTGAGAAGACGCGACTCGCCCTCGCCACGATTGTGGCCTCAAGCGCGAACGTGCTGCTTCTGGACGAACCCACCAACAACCTTGACCCCGCCAGCCGCGCGGAGATCCTGGGCGCACTGCGAAACTATTCGGGCGCCGTCGTGCTCGTCAGCCACGATGAAGGCGCTGTGGAGGCGCTGAACCCGGAACGCGTGGTCCTGCTCCCGGACGGCGTCGAGGACCACTGGAACGAAGACTACCTGGACCTCATCACCCTCGCTTAGGATCACCCGCGCTAAGGGGACCGCCTCAGGGCATTTCCCACGGCACGGAAGCAAGGGGCCGGCCGAGTTCGATGTAGCTCTTCAGATTGGACAGGACGGCCGACCAACCCCGGCTCGCAATGGCTAGTTGCTCGTCGTCGGCGATGTTCCTGTGGTGGACGGTAAGCCTGGCAATGCCGTCATGTGACTCAATGGTGAACGTGACCACGTCCGGCTTCCCAACTTCGGGAACCGTCGGATCTTCCCAGGTGTTCACGAGCCGCATGGGCGGCGTTGCCTCCAGGACCGTGCCTACGACGTCCGCGATACCGGAACCATCCGTGCGCTGGTGCTCCCAGCGTGAACCTGCTTTCCAGTCCGACACATTGGCGTGGCCCCAGTATTCAGCGGTCTGGGCGGCATCCGTCAACGCCGTCCAGATCCGGTCCGGGGTTCCTTCGATGTACGTGACGTACGTGTATTCAGCCATGCCAACCAGCCTAGCTGCTGGCGGTAGCGGATCAACCGTCCGGCGGGATCAAGAGCCCAGCGGACCTGCAACTCAGCGGACCTGCAAGGGCTGCGCGGCCGTGATCCGTTGGAGCTCGCTGTAGCTGATGGAAAACATCGAGTTATTGTCGCCCGCGCCTGCCCAAAGGAGCGGATACTGCTGGAGGGATATGTCGAGGATGGTGCGTATGGGCTGTGGGTGGCCGACGGGGGCCACCCCGCCGATGGCCTGGCCCGTGTGCTCCAGGACGAAGTCCGGGCTTGCCCGGCGGATCCTGGCCGTACCCAAGGTTGCCGCCACCAAGGCTGTGTCCACCTTCGCGGCTCCGCTCGCGAGAATCAGCAGGGGAGCGCCGTCGAGCTCGAAGACCAAGCTGTTGGCGATCGCCGCTACATCGCAGCCCAGCAGGGAAGCCGCGGCGGCGGCCGTCGGGACGTCGTCCTCGAAAGTGCGCACCGTGTCCTGGGCACCGGCAGCGGTCAACGCGGACTTCACGTTCAGGACGGGGGCGGGGATCTCCTCAGTAGCCTTGGGCATCCAGGATCGCGTCTTCCTGTTCTTCGGCCGTTGGCCGCTTTGACTTCCGTGGCGCGGGGGCCTTGCGACGAGGCATCGCACTGATTTCTTCTTCCTCGTCTTCGGCATCAATCCGGGCATTGCGCGCCTGTTGCCTTGCCGCATAGCCGAAGCCGACGAACATGAGCACGCCGAAGGCAAACCACTGCAGGGAATAGGAAAGGTGGGTGCCCTCGTCCGTGGCCGGCTTGGGGAACGGCGCGGGCATTGGCTGGACAGCAGGCGATTCCGTGGCCAGCCGCCCATAGGCCCCGGTCAAGATGGGGTAGCCAAGCTCTCCGGCGTAGGAAGGGAGATCGATGGATGCCAGTTGGCCGTCGACGGCGCCGCGGTCCAGCTTCGGTTCCGAGGCCTTCAAGCGCGCGACGACGGTGACCTCGCCGGCCGGCGGGGCAGGGATGCTGTCAGGGTGGCCGGGAGTCTTGTTTCCGATGGGGAGCCACCCGCGGTCAACCACTACAGCCTCGCCGCTCGTCAAGCGGAACGGGACCACCACTTCGTATCCGGGCTGGCCGTTGAGAGGCCGGTTGCGCACAACGCGTTGGCTCGACACGTCATAGCTTCCGCGCAGCTCCACCTGCGTCCATTCCCGCTCCGGGTCCAAGGACTGGAACTCCGCCTTGGCGGCGGAGAACGGAAGGGGGATGGCCGAATAATTACTGACAACACGGTTGATTTCCGCCAACGTTTCGGCTCGGCGATCCATTTGCCAACGACCCAGGAAAACGCAGCCCGCAGCAAAGATCACGGCCAAGACGAAGTAGCCCAGCCACTTGCTGGAAAAAAGAAAGCGGTACATTCAGCGAGCCTCGCCTGGGTCTGTGGTCTTCTCGAAGGGTATCGTCTCTTTCCACAGGCCGCGGGTCTGCAGGTAGTCCTCCAGCCATTCCCGGTGCTCCTGGCAGGCAAGCCACACCTTGCGGCGATCGGGAGTATGGATGCGCGGGTTGTTCCACAAGAGCTGCCACGTGGCCTCTGCGCGGCAGGCCTTGCGCGAGCACACCGCGGCGAGTGAGTCGCGCTGACCGGCTTGCTGCTCTTTCTCGAGGCCAAGGCCGCCCATTGTGAAGATGTTCATGAAGCCGCCTGTTCTTCCCCGCTATGCGGATATTTGAGTTCGCCGCTGCCGACGATGCCTTCCGTTTCCGGGCGGGAATCGTCCTGGTGCGTGGCGTCGTCGTCGATCAGTTCACCTTCCAACACCGTCGCAGTCGCCGCGTACGACTCCGGTTCTGTCTCAGGTGACGCTTCCAGCTCGACCGCCGGCACGTAATCCAATAAAGCATCACTGTGGATTTCGGCCTTGTCGCTGCCGTTGGCGATCACAACAGCGATCCAAGGCAAGAACACGGCCCCGGCAACGGCGATGATCTTGAACCAGCCATCAACCACGAAAATGAGGATGATGCACACCATGCGGATACCCATGGCCACCGCGTACTTGATCATTCGTTCGCGCATATCGTCCGAATGGGCAGAGGCGGCATCGGTAATGCTGTGCACCACGGGGTCACCTGAAACGGCGTCCGGGTCCCCGGGCGCCTGCTGCAGGGGACTACTATCTCTTGTCACGGCTGATTCATCACGCTCCAACGGCTTCCCTCAATTCTCTCACCATGGAACCGGCCGCCCAAACCGCGCCGAGGGCAGCCACCCGCTGCAGAGGGCTCCCGGCGGCTAAGATCGATCCAGGAAATCACCCTTTTTCAAGCGGCACTGTGCTGCCGCGGAACTCTGGAGAACAGCATGTCTGAAGCAGTATCAACCGCTCGCAGTGTCCTCATCACGGGCGGAAACCGCGGCATCGGCCTGGCAATCGCAGAGTCATTCCTGGCCAACGGCGACAAAGTTGCCGTGACCTACCGCAGCGAAACGCCCCTTCCCGAAGGCATCCTCGGCGTCAAAGCCGATGTGACGGACGAGGCTTCCCTTGACGCGGCATTCAAGGAAGTTGAGGCTGCCCACGGTCCCGTTGAGGTCTTGGTGGCCAACGCAGGGATCACCAAGGATACGCTCCTCTTGCGCATGAGCGAGGACGACTTCACCTCTGTCATCGATACCAATCTGACCGGTGCCTTCCGTGTCATCAAGCGGGCGTCCAAAGGCATGATCCGCCTTCGCAAGGGACGCGTCGTGCTGATCTCCTCCGTCTCGGGTCTCTACGGCGCCCCGGGGCAGATCAATTACTCGGCCTCGAAGGCAGGCATGGTGGGGATCGCCCGTTCCCTGACCCGCGAACTTGGCAGTCGAGGCATCACGGCAAACGTAGTGGCCCCGGGCTTCATCAACACCGACATGACCGCCGAGCTTCCTGAAGAAACCCAGAAGGCCTACTTGGCCAGTGTTCCAGCCGGCCGCTTCGCCGAAGCGTCCGAGGTCGCCAACGTGGTCCGTTGGCTTGCAAGCGACGAGGCCGCTTATATTTCCGGAGCAGTTATCCCGGTTGACGGCGGCTTGGGTATGGGCCACTAGGTCCTTCCTTGCGGCGGCAGGGTGTGTTGGCGAAAACGCAAAACACGTCCACTGGTTCTTGTGGGGAACCCACAGACGGAATGAGGAAGCCCGCTGGCATGATTGACTCAGGACTAATAGAACTTGGATGTTTAAACAAAGGAGCACGAATGGGACTGCTGGACAACAAGACGGCAATCGTCACCGGTTCTTCACGCGGCATCGGCGCTGAAGTAGCCAAGATCCTGGCCGGCGAGGGCGCTGCCGTCGTCGTCAACTACCGCCAGAAGGCCCCCCGGGCCAACAAGGTTGTGGGCGAGATCCAAGCAGCCGGTGGCCGCGCTGTCGCCGTGGGCGCGGACCTGACCACCCAGGAAGGCGTCCAGGCACTGGCCAGCGCAGCCATGGAGGAATTCGGTTCGCTGAACGTCCTAGTGCTTAACGCTTCCGGCGGCATGGAATCCGGCATGGAAGAGGACTACGCCCTCAAGCTGAACCGCGACGCCCAGATCAACATGCTCAACGCGGCAGTTCCGCTGATGCCGGAAGGCTCCCGAGTGGTCTTCGTCACCAGCCACCAGGCACATTTCGTCGAGACCGTTCCCACGATGCCCGAGTACGAGCCGGTCGCCCGTAGCAAGCGCGCCGGTGAAGACGCCTTGCGCGAACTGCTCCCGAATCTTGCCGACAAGGGCATCTCCCTCGTTGTGGTTTCCGGCGACATGATCGAGGGCACCGTAACGGCTACCTTGCTGGACCGCTCCAACCCGGGCGCCATTGAGGCCCGCCGCGCCGAGGCCGGCAAGCTGTATTCAGTGGAGGAATTCGCTGCCGAGGTCGCAAAGATGGTCACGGCCGACGTCGAGAGCGGCCACACCGAGTATGTCGGCGGCGCCGACTACTTCGGCAAGAGCGCCTGATAGATTTCAAACACGACGAAGCGGCCGGGACATTGTCCCGGCCGCTTCGTCGTCGCTCGTGAATTCGGATCAGACGCCGGCGATATGCCGGACCGCGTCGAGGTAGGGCATGTTGATGGCGGCGTCGGCAACCGCCCGGACGGCGGGCTTGGCGTTGAACGCGACACCGATGCCCGCCGCGCCCAGCATGTCGAGGTCGTTCGCGCCGTCGCCCACGGCGATGGTGTGCTCCAGGTCGATCCCTTCGGCGGCCGCCCACTCGCGAAGGTACTTCTCTTTGGCTGCGCGGTCGATCACGTCGCCGAGGACCTTGCCCGTCAGGAAGCCGTCAACGATCTCGAGTTCATTTGCGATCCAGTAGTCCAGCCCGAGTTCCTCCGCGATAGGTTGCAGGATCTGGTTAAAGCCGCCGGACACCACCGCCACCACATGGCCCGCGGCTTTGAACGCAGCGACGAGTTCCGCTGCACCCTCGCTCAAGCGCACCTCGGCACGGACGGCGTCGACGACGGCGGCCGGCAGGCCTGCCAGCACTGCCACCCGGGCATGCAGACTCTGTGCGAAGTCCAATTCGCCACGCATCGCGGCCTCAGTGACGGCGGCTACTTCCTCGCGCTTGCCGGCGTGTGCAGCAAGCAGTTCGATGACTTCCTGCTGGATCAGGGTGGAATCGACGTCCATGATCAGCATTTTGCGGGAGGCATCACGCAGGGCGTCGGCCACGATTGCGGTGTCCATGCCGGGAGCCGCGGCATCTGCCACCTGGCGCCGGATGCCGGACAAGTCAGCGGCAGTAGCCCCATCAACGGCCAGGCCAATGGTGTACACCCCAAAGCGCTCGTCACCCGAACGCGACTCAGACGTGAAGGAAGCCCCCGAGCCGGACAGCACCTTGCGCAGGTGTTCAAGCTCCGAAGGGGACAAATTCACGCCATAGCTGACCGCGGTCAAGTTCGAACTCATGGCTGCAATCTTATCCAGCGTGGAAGCACCGCCCGAATTCCTGTTTCATCCGATGCGACGCGCAAACGGTGTGACCGTAGTTTCGGTTATCTATCACCCCCATTTTTGTCCTAGTGTCTACTCCTATGAGTGATGTTCTGGAATTGGCTTCCGTCAGCGTTGTCCGAGGTACCAAGACCCTGCTGGACAAAGTTGACTGGCAGGTCAATGAAGGCGAACGCTGGGTCATCCTCGGTCCCAACGGCGCAGGCAAGACCACCCTGCTCCAGATCGCCGCCGCCCGGATGCATCCCACCAGTGGAAAAGCCGGGATCCTTGACGAGACGCTCGGCCGGGTTGACGTCTTCGACCTCCGTCCGCGCATCGGTCTTTCCTCCGCAGCTTTGGCCACCCAGATCCCGGAACACGAAAAGGTGCTCAACGTAGTGGTCACGGCTGCCTACGGCGTGACCGGCCGCTGGCGTGAAGGATACGAGCGTGACGACGAGCGCCGCGCCTTCGGCCTGCTCAATGAATGGGGCATGGGTCCACTGCTGAACCGGTCCTTCTCCTCGCTCTCCGAAGGTGAGCGCAAGCGTGTGCAGATCGCCCGCGCCCTCATGACCGATCCTGAGCTGCTCCTGCTCGACGAGCCGGCCGCGGGCCTGGACCTTGGCGGCCGCGAGGAACTCGTCCACAAACTCGGTGAACTCGCCCGCGACGAGGACGCTCCCGCCATGGTTCTCGTGACGCACCACCTGGAAGAAGTCCCGCCCGGATTCACGCATGCCATGCTGCTCCGGGATGGCGGCGTGGTGGCCGCGGGACCCATCGAGGAAGTCCTGACCGCAGAGCATCTCAGCAACACCTTCGGCCTGCCCCTGGACGTGACCGAGAACTCCGGCCGCTACACGGCCACCGCCCGCCGGTAGGCACAGGCACCGAGAAACAGTGGAGATCCTTAGCGGCATCCTGATCTTTTTCGCGGGCTTGTGGGCCGGAACCATCAACAGCGTGGTCGGCTCGGGCACACTGGTCACGTTCCCGGTCCTCATCGCCCTGGGCTACGCACCAGTCACGGCGACCATCAGCAACGCCATGGGGCTTGTCGCGGGCAACGTGACAGGGGCCTGGGGCTATCGCCACGAACTCAGGGGCCGGGGCCGGCAGTTGCTCAGGCTCTTGCCGGCGTCGTTGCTTGGCGGCATCACTGGTGCCTGGCTGTTGCTCCACCTCCCGGAGAAGGTCTTCTACTACGCAGCTCCGATCCTGATCGTGCTCGCGCTGCTCATGGTGCTCTTCCAACCCAAACTCCAACGGTGGGTCCAGGACCGGGCCGGCAACCCGGAGCACGCCATCTACGACAAGCGGCACACCGTGATCCTCGTTGTGCTGGTGTTCCTCGCCGGGGTCTATGGTGGCTACTTCGTCGCTGCCCAGGGCATCCTGCTCGTCGGCATTCTGGGTGTCTTCATGACGGGTACCATCCAGAATGCCAACGCCATGAAGAACATCCTGGTGTTGGCCGTAAACGTGGTGGCAGCGTGCTCCTACCTCCTGTTTGCCTTTGGCCGGATCGAATGGCCGGTCGTGGCAGTCATCGCAGTCAGTTCATTGATTGGTGGACTGGTGGGCTCCAAAGTGGGACGGCGCTTGAAGCCCCTCGCGCTGCGCATCGTGATCTTCGCGCTCGGCATCGTGGCACTCGGATTCATGATCGCCAACTTGCTGAAATAGGAAACCCGTGACTTTCCACTACCTCGAAACCGCGGACGACCCGCGCGTTGCCGACTACACACAACTGACGGATGTCCACCTCCGCAAGCTCCGCGAGCCCGCGGAGGGCATGTACATTGCTGAGTCGTCCCGAGTGCTTCGGCGTGCCCTGGCGGCCGGACATAAGCCCCGCTCCTTCTTCCTTGCGGAGAAGTTGCTAGAGGACCTCGACGACGTATTCCAACGATTCCCCGAGGTTCCGGTCTACATCGGCAAGGCCTCCCTGCTTGAAGAAATCACGGGATTCCATTTGCATCGCGGTGCCATGGCAGCGATGCATCGCCCGGCCCCGGTGCCCCTTGAAGAGCTCCTCGCTGGCGCGCACCGCGTGGCTGTCCTCGAAGACGTGGTTGACCACACGAATGTCGGCGCGATCTTCCGTTCCGCGGCAGCGCTCGGAGTGGACGCCGTGCTCGTGTCCCCGCGCTGCGGGGACCCACTATATCGCCGTAGCGTCCGGGTGAGCATGGGCACCGTCTTCCAGGTTCCTTGGGCCCGGCTTGAGTCCTGGCCGGGTGATCTTGAACAGCTCAAGGAGCAGGGCTTCACGGTAGCCGCCATGGAGCTCACAGATGACGCTGTGGACCTCGACGCGCTTGCTGCCAGCAACCCCGGCAAGCTCGCTCTCGTACTAGGTACCGAAGGCGCGGGCATGAGCCCGGAGACGCTCGCCGTCGTCGACCTCGCGGTGAAGATTCCCATGCGGGCTGGCGTCGACTCGCTCAACGTCGCGGCCGCCTCGGCCGTGGCGTTCTGGGAACTGCGGCTGCGAAGCTGACGCGCCCAGCAGGTGACGCCACCCACCGCAGGGTCGGTTCGTCGCAAGGTGCCGTTTCCGCTATGATTGATTGTTGGCCCGGCACTCGGTATCTGTTTTCAAGCGAAAGCGTCCTGAACGGCAGATGGTGTGCGGACCGAATCCATTCATACCTGGCAGCTGGCAAAATCCAGCTGCGTGAGCAAAAGGTCCCATTATGAAGTCTGATATCCACCCGAAGTACGAAGCTGTTGTTTTCAACGACCTGGCTTCCGGCGTCAAGTTCCTGACCAAGTCCACCGTGTCTTCTTCCAAGACCATCGAATGGGAAGACGGCAACACCTACCCGGTCATCGACGTCGAAATCTCCTCGGAGTCCCACCCGTTCTACACGGGCAAGCAGCGCATCATGGACTCTGCAGGCCGCGTCGAGCGCTTCAACGCTCGCTTCAAGGGCTTCGGCGGCAAGAAGTAATCAACTTCACCCCCAAGCTTTGGTGAAAGCCCGCACCCGCCGTATCTTCGGTGGCTGCGGGCTTTTGCGTTTTCCGGCAGGATGGAAGCCATGACTTCCAGCATGGCTTTCGAGCAAGGCGAGCAACAACTCCACGGCGAATACAAGGTCCTTGGCGGAAAGCTCGTGGTCGTTGACCTCGACGTGGTGGACGGACAATTCGCGCACGTCTCGCTCAGCGGAGACTTCTTCCTGGAACCGGACGAGGCCCTGTTGGACATCAACCGGGCCGTCACAGGACTCCCGGAAAGTTCGACGCCGGCCGAGATTTCCGCTGCCGTCTCCGCCGCGCTGCCTGCCGACTCGGTCCTGTTCGGCTTTTCCGCCGATGCCGTCGCTGTTGCTGTCCGGCGGGCGCTTGCCAAGGCCAGCGGCTGGGCGGACCACCAGTGGGAAGTCATCCCACCGGCGGTCCTTCCCACGCACCTCAACGTCGCCTTGGACGAGGTCCTCACCGAGCAGGTGGGAGCGGGGCTCCGCAACCCCACTTTGCGCTTCTGGGACTGGGAGGAGCCGTCAGTGGTGATCGGCAGCTTCCAGTCTTACCGCAACGAGGTAGATCCCGACGGCGTCGCGCGCCACGGCATCACTGTGGTCCGCCGCATCAGCGGCGGGGGAGCCATGTTCATGGAGGCCGGAAATTGCATCACCTATTCGCTCTATGTGCCACAGAGCCTGGTGGATGGCATCAGCTTTGCCGATTCCTACGCGTTCCTGGACGCGTGGGTGATGGCCGCCCTGGAAAAACTGGGCATTACCGCGTTCTACGTCCCGCTCAACGACATCGCCACCGAGCAAGGCAAGATTGGCGGTGCCGCGCAAAAGCGCCTCGCCAATGGCGGCATGCTGCACCACGTCACCATGAGCTACGACATTGACGCCGACAAAATGGTCGAGGTCTTGCGCATCGGCAAGGAGAAACTCTCCGACAAGGGCACCCGGAGTGCCAAGAAGCGCGTGGATCCGTTGCGACGCCAGACCGGCCTGGCAAGGACGGAAATCATCAAGGCCATGCAGGAAGTCTTCGTCGAGCGCTACGGCGCCAAGGAGTCCCGTATCACCGACGCCGAATTGGCAACGGCACGTGAACGGGTGCAGTCAAAGTTTGGTACCGAAGAATGGCTGCACCGGGTTCCTTAATAGCCTGTGTTCCCTAGGACAGACCGGCGGACTGACTGGCACCTACTGGGCCCGGTACGCATTCACTGCCTGTTGCAGGACCGGACCGTAGAGCGGCCATGAATCGGCGGGAGCCGCCACGATGAGGACGCTGCTGCCCCTGCTACCGGCCACGAAGCAGGCAATCTCACGGTAGCGGTTGTTGCCGACGTGGGTCACGTAGCTGTCGTCCACGCAGGAACCCGTGCCTCCACGGAAAGCCATTCCGGTTCGCTCAGCGATTTTGGTGGGTGACGAGGAGTTCTCGTCAGCCAAGTGGTCGAGCCTGAAGGTGTTCCAGTTGTCCAGCGACTCGCTGCCCTGCTGGGGCGTGGCATTGAGGTATATCCGCAGTTCGCCCGTTGAAGACGTGACAGCTGCGGATACGCTGCCGGGATCGCTTTCCGCGGGACTGGCATCGGGTGGGACTGAAAGGACCCCGGTGCCATCCGGAAGTTCCATGGTTTTCCACCCTGCCGGGGCCGGTGCTGCGTTGAACCACGCGAGCGGCGCTTCTGCGGAAAGGACAGTTGGCGGCGGGTTCTGGACAGGGGAGCTGCACGCTGCGATGGCTATGATCCCACTGGCCGCGATCACAGATGTCCTTGCGGACAGCGTTGCCCTGGAGCGAGCCCGGGTCCTACTTATTTCCATCGCCGTCGTCCGGTCCGCCGTTGTCGTCACCGTCGTGGTCGCCGCCGTTGGGGTGCCGCGGGGGTGGCGGAACCATGTGCGGCGGCGCCTGTACGGGCGGCGGAACGATCGCTGGCGGGACTGGAGCTTGTGGGACTACCGCGGGCGGAACGACGGCAGGCGGGGCAGCCGGTGGCGCGATCGGCGTCGCTGTCGGGGAAGTCGACGGCGTGAGGGGAGTCCCGGTGGTGACGTTCGGCGAAGGCGTGCCGCTAGCGGGCGCAGTGCTCGTGGGTGGGGCAACCGGCGCCGGAGCGGCGGGCTGTCCGCCGAAGCAGGCTCCGAGCAATAGGCTCGTGCCCAGCGCTGCGGCGGCAAGCACGGGGCGAGGAATCTTCATGGTAACCGTCCTCAGGGAAAGCCCAAGGCGAGGTGCAGGGCTTGCATCTAAAGACGATGCCGGCGGGTTCCGGGTTCAACGCCGGCCCGGCCGGAGAAGGGTCGGCGTGGCCCGGAGCTCAGCCGGCGGCTTGAGCCGTCAGGGCTCGGAACAAATGGCTCCGCTGCTCTATGACAATGCGCCGAAGGGCCCTCGGGGCTCCCGAGTGCGTCGCAAGCCAATCGTCCGTGCGCAGGAGCACCGGTTGATCCGCCGGGATCATGCCCGGGGCGAGGTCCTGGGCTGAGGGGAAAAGACCACGCACAATCCGGCCCGCGATCTCGATGCTCCTGGACTCCCAGACGTTTTCCAAGCAGTCGAAGTACGGTTCCGTGAACCCGTCCAGCAGTCCCGACGGGGAAACGGAGAAACCTGCGATCGTCGCGCTCAGAATCTCGTTCGAGAGCGTGGTGTTGTTCACTGCGGCATCCCATGCGGCTGCCTTGACTGCGGCATCGGGACGGGCAGCGGCCGCCAGCGCATGGCCTTCGCGGCCGGATGCCGTGTGGTCCCTGGCAAGTTCGGCATCCAATTCCGGCAGCTCGGCCGAGCCATTCGCTGCAAGGGCCTGCCACAGGCTCCACCGCAGATCGGCATCCACCGTCAAGCCGTCCACAATGACGCCTCCGGAGAGGATGCCGCGGAGGAACTCCACGTAGGCGCCATCATGGCGCGACAGCTCGGCCAGTGTCCTGGCCCAGGCAAGTTGTTGGTCCGAACCGGGCTCGCTTGCGCGCAGCCGCCGCGCGCTGGTCTCCAGCAGGCTCCCGCGGACGGCACCGCGTTGCGGAGCCGGGACGTAACGCTCGACGGCGGTCACCGCGTTGCCCAGGACGTTCAGCAGCACGCCGATTCCTGACTCGGCAGGGGCGAAGCGTTCGACGGCGTTGACGTACAGCGCCGCCGGCGTAACGGCGTCTCGCGCTGAATCCCACAGGGCTGTCCAGCACAGTGCCCGGGCCATCGGATCGCTGAGTCGGTCCAAGGCGGAACGCACTGTTGCCTCGGACCCCGCATCCAGGCGGACCTTCGCATAGCTGAGGTCGTCGTCGTTGACGAGGAGAAGGGCCGGGCGAGGCTTGCCCGCCAGTGCCTCCACCGCGGTCTCGGCGCCTTGGGCATCGGTCTCGACGACCTCGGTTCGGAGCAACCTGCCAATGTCATCGAAGTCGTAGAGCCCGATCCGGAGCCTGTGGGGGCGGTGTTCCTGCCTGCCCGTGATGGGGTCCACGGAGTCTTGGCGCAGAGTGACTGACTCCATGACGTGGCTGCCACCTGAGATCTCAGCCATCATGGTGGAGATTCCCGAGGTCTGCAGCCACTGCCGGGCCCAGGTGCCAAGGTCCCGGCCTGATGCTGCGCTCAATGCTTCGAGGAGGTCGGTCAGTGTTGTGTTGCCGTATTCGTGATCCCTGAAGTAGCGTCGCGAGCCGCCAATGAAGGCCTCGAAGCCGACGTAAGCCACCAATTGCTTGAGGACGGATGCACCTTTTGCATAGGTGATGCCGTCGAAGTTCTGCTTGGCGGCCTCCAGGTCGGGAATGTCCGCAACGATGGGGTGGGTGGTGGGCAACTGGTCCTGCACGTATGCCCAGGACTTCCGTTTGTTCGCGAAATTCACCCAGGCGCTGTCCCAGTCCGTGGCCTTGTCCACGCCGAGCGTGCCCATGTAGTCGGCGAAGGATTCCTTGAGCCAGAGATCGTCCCACCAGGTCATGGTCACGAGGTCGCCGAACCACATGTGGGCCATCTCGTGCATGAGGGTGTTGGCACGGGCTTGGTACTGGGCATCGGTGGCGCGCGAGGTGAAGACGTACTTCTCCGTGAAAGTGACCAGGCCGGGATTTTCCATGGCACCGAGGTTGTACTCGGGCACGAACGCTTGATCGTACTTGCCCCACGGATACGGATAGTCGAAGAGATCGTTGAAGAAGTCCAAGCCGTTCTTGGTCAACTGGAAAAGCTCCCCGGCGTCGAAGGACTCTTGCATGGATGCGCGGCAATAAAGCGCCAGTGGGACCTCAAGGCTGGTCCCGTCGTCGAGCGTTTTGCTCCAGTGGTCCGTGGCGCGGAAATAGGGGCCGGCAAGGACGGTGGTGATGTAGGTGGACATCCGCTTGGTGGTGGCGAAGTCCCAGCGGCTCGTGGCCGGATCGCTCGTCAGTTGCGTCCGCGCGAGCTCTGCGCCGTTCGAGGCCACCTGCCAACCGGAAGGAGCCATGACATGGAACGTGAATTCGGCCTTCAGGTCAGGCTGCTCGATATTCGCGAAGACGCGGCGGGCGTCCGCCGGTTCGTATTGCGTGTAGAGGTAGCACTGTCCGTCGGCAGGATCGACGAAGCGGTGCATGCCCTCTCCGGAGCGGCTGTAAAGGGCCGTTCCGGTGACCGTGACTTGGTTTTCAGCTTGGAGATTGTCTAGGCGGATCCTGTCGCGGTCGACCACTCCGGCGACGTCGAGGCCTTTTCCGTTGAGGAAGACGCTGTGCACTCCGCCGTGGATGAAATCCAAGAACGTGGAGGAACCGGGCACGGCGGAAAAGTTGATGACGCTGCGGCTCGTGTATCCCGGCACGTCAGGGTCTGTGGCTTCGCGGACGTCGAGGGAGACATCGTAGCTGTGTGTGCTGATCAGGGCTGAACGGGTGGCGGCCTCAGCGCGCGCCAGATTGTGGTTCGACACTCAGCTATCTAATCATGCGCCAGACGGCGCCCAGGCCCAGCAACGCGATGAGGAACCACGAGCCGAGGGCAACCAGCGCAGCGCGCCCCCCGGTGAGCAACAGCGTACGGACGCGGACCGCTGAACCTAGACCGAACAGGGCCGAGGCGAGCAGGATGTCCTGGATTCCTCCCGCTGCTTCCAGGACGCCCGGAGTGAGCCATCCCAGCGAGCGGGCGGCCACCATGGCGATGAATCCGAGGACGAACAGGGAAACGATCGGAGGGAACTTGCCGCTGTCGTCATTCGCCTCGTTGCCGTTCCGTGACTTCCGCCGCATCGACCACCGTTGCGTGAGGCCGGCCCCCGCAACAATGGGAGCCAGCAGGATCACCCGAGTCAGTTTGACGACGACGGCGATGGCCAGCGCCGCCGGACCGGCGGTCTGTGCCGTGGCGACTACTTGACCGACGTCGTGGACGGAAGCGCCGGTCCAGGCACCGAATTGTTCGGGACTCAGGCCCAAGGGGTGCATGAGCAGGGGCAGGACGCCGATGGCGAGCGTGCCGCACAGGGTCACCAAGGCAACGGGCAAGACGGTGTCCTGGTGCTTGATGCGGCGCACCGCGGCCATGGCTCCGATCGCCGAGGCGCCGCAGATGGAGAATCCGGTTGCTATCAACAGGGCACCTTCGCGCGGAAGCTTTACCAGTCGGGCCAGTCCGTACGTGCCGGCGAAACTGAGCAGCACGACGGCGGCAATCAGGGCGAGCGCGAACCAGCCAAGGTCGAGCACATCGACAACGCTGACTTTCAAGCCCAGCAGCACAATACCTGCCCGCATGTGGTGCTTGCCGGCGAAGTCCAGGCCCGGGCGGGCGCGTCCGGCAGCCCATGCCGCCGTGCCCGGTATATTTGCAGCTAACAAACCCAGCGCTACAGCGGCTGTCATGGCAGGGATGGGGGGAAGCAGGGCATGGACAATGAAGGCGAGTCCAGTGGCTGCCACTGCCATGACGATCCCGGCTCCCAATCGGGAGACGGGGGCCGGAAGACGCTTGGGGTGCATTCGTCAACCTTGATGCATGCAAGCGCTGAAACGCGAACCGGGATTAAAGCTGGTGTCGCAACATGCAGAACGCGAAATGCGTTCGTAATCGAAAAGGTGATTGTCTGAGTCCCATGTCAGAGCTATTCCGGGATTACTCCGAGGCCGCCGCCCGTTCCGGCGCCTACGACGAAATGTTCGCCCCAGGCACAGTTGCGCGAAAATCCTACGGCCAGGTGGACGGTGCACTCCGCGAGCTTTCGCTTGCCGATGTGAGTGCGCGTGCCGAGTCGATGGCGCGGACCTTCTTGGACCGGGGCGTGACCTTCGATTATGCGGGGGAGGAGCGTCCCTTCCCGTTGGATATCGTGCCGAGGGTGATTCCGGCTGACGAGTGGGATGTTCTTGAGCGTGGGGTCAAGCAGCGCGTGCGCGCGTTGGAAGCATTCCTCGATGATGTGTACGGGCGGATGGCGGTGGTCGCAGACGGTGTAGTGCCGCGGGCGTTGGTAACCACGAGCGCGCATTTCCACCGTGCGGTGCATGGTTTCGAGCCGGCCGGCGGAGTGCGGGTGCACGTGTCCGGGATCGACGTGGTCCGTGATGCGGCGGGAACGTTCCGGGTGCTGGAGGACAACGTGCGGGTGCCGTCGGGGGTGTCCTATGTGCTGGAGAACCGGCGGGCGATGGCGAAGGGTTTGCCCGAGGCGTTCGGGCAGCAGCCCATCCGGCCGGTGGAGGAATACCCGCGCCGTCTGCTCTCGGCGTTGCGGAAGACGGCGCCGTCGGGGGTGGATGATCCTACGGTGGTGGTATTGACGCCCGGGGTGTTCAACAGCGCCTACTTCGAGCACACGCTGCTGGCCGGGCTGATGGGTGTGGAGCT
The DNA here is from genome assembly GCF_026683955.1 of Arthrobacter sp. MMS18-M83. Lineage (NCBI taxonomy): Bacteria > Bacillati > Actinomycetota > Actinomycetes > Micrococcales > Micrococcaceae > Arthrobacter > Arthrobacter sp. MMS18-M83. The sequence goes on from NZ_CP113343.1 coordinate 4,591,992, forward strand.
GGTGGAGGGCAGGGACCTGATCTGCCGCGGCAACCGGGTCTACATGCGCACCACGGCCGGTGAACAGCGCGTCGATGTGATTTACAAGCGGATTGACGATGAGTTCCTCGACCCGTTGCAGTTCCGTTCCGATTCCATGCTGGGGTGTCCGGGGCTGGTGAACGCCGCCCGGGCGGGCGGGGTGACCATCGCGAACGCGGTGGGCAACGGGGTGGCCGACGACAAGCTGGTCTATTCCTACGTGCCGGACCTGATCCGGTACTACCTGCATGAGGAGCCGGTGATCGCCAATGTGGAGACGTTCCGGCTGGAGGAGAAGGAAGCCCGTGAGCAGGTCCTGGACCGGCTCGAGGAATTGGTGGTCAAGCCGGTGGACGGCTCCGGGGGCAAGGGCCTGGTGATCGGTCCGGATGCTTCCCGGGAGGAGCTTGATGCCCTGAGGAAGCGGGTGTTGGCGGATCCGCGCGGCTGGATCGCGCAGCCGGTCCTGCAGCTCTCCACCGTGCCGACGCTCTCGGGAGACCGGTTCGGGCCCCGGCACGTCGATCTGCGTCCGTTCGCGGTCAACGACGGCGACGACGTTTGGGTGCTGCCCGGCGGCCTGACCCGGGTGGCGTTGAAGGAAGGTTCCCTGATCGTGAACTCTTCCCAGGGCGGCGGGTCGAAGGACACCTGGGTCCTCTCGGACTCCCCGCAACTGCCCGCCGTCGAGCTGCCCCGCTCCTCCATCACGGTCCGTGAGCAGGTCTCGGTATGGCCCGTTGAAAGCAACTGGCGGGATCGCCAGTCGGACCAGCAGCAATGACCGGCCTCGCCATGGTGCACGGACCGGATGACATTCATCGCCACAACGCAGGACCCAAAGGAGGCACAGCCCCATGCTGAGCCGTATTGCTGAATCCCTTTTCTGGATCGGCCGCTATGTGGAGCGCGCCGACGGAACGGCCAGAATCCTGGACGTCCATCTCGAACGCTTGAACCACCTTCCGCTCGAAGAGCAACGCAGCGTGGCAAGGGAACTCCTGGCCGTCATGGGAGCCCGTCCCCAGAGCGAGGACTTCGGCTTGCCCGAACTGCTCCACGCCCTCGCCTACGACAAGACGAGTGCCACCTCCATTGCAGGTTCGCTGGGGGCTGCGCGCGAGAACGCGCGCCGGGCTCGGGAGACCGTGTCCTCTTCGTTGTGGGAGAGCCTCAACACCACGTACTACGGGCTGAACCAGCACCGCAAAGACGTCGTGGGTACGTACCGTTTCTGCAACTGGGTATTGGAACGCACCGCCATGGTCAGGGGCCTCGCGGACACGACTGTGAGCCACGACGAAAGCTGGCTTTTCCTGGTGCTCGGCCGCTCGCTCGAACGTGCCGACATGACCGCGCGGATGCTGTCCACCAGGGATGTCCTCTCCGCGGGAATGTCCTGGGTGAACATGCTGCGCTGCGCTGGTGCCTACGAGTCGTTCCTGCGGACCCGTCGTGCTGCTTTTGGAGACCAGCACGCTGCCGAGTTCCTCCTGCTGGACCGTTTGTTCCCACGCTCCATCGTTTTCGCCCTGCGCGACGCCGACGAGTGCCTGGCCAAGCTTGATCCCTCCGCCCAGCGGGTGGGCTTCATCAATGACGCCCGTCGGATCGTCGGCCAGGCCCGCACGTTCCTTGAGTTCCACCGCACGGACGATCTCATGTCCGAGTTGCCCGAGCACATGGACCGCGTTCAGAAGGCAGTAACGCAGGCCTCCGACGCGATTTCCCGTAAGTACTTCAATCAGGCGGATGAACTGGCCTGGGTGGGAGAAGTTTCATGACCCGGCTGAGCATTGTCCACAAGACGGCCTACAAATACAACCGCCGCGTGACTCTGTCGTACAACGAGGCACGCATGACGCCGTTGACCGATCCGCAACAGGTGGTCCTTGAATCCTCACTGAAGATCACGCCGTCGCAGGCCGCCGTGAGCACCTACCGTGATTATTGGGGCACCCGCGTGACCGCGTTCGATATGCAGATGCCGCACGAGCGCCTCGAGGTGTTGGCCACTACCACCGTTGAAGTCCACCGGGTGGAACGCGTGGCCCTCGACGAAGAGATCGTTGGTTGGGATGTGATGGGCTCGGACGAGATCCGGGACCAGTTCAGCGACTGGTTGCCACAGTCGCAGCTCAGTGGACCCGGCGAGGAAGTCCTCGGCCTGATTCCCACCGTCGTCGCCGGCAAGAACCCGCACCAGACAGCCATGGCGATTTTCGAATGGATGCGCGGCGAAATGAGCTATGTGAAAGGCACCACCGGCGTCACCACCAACGCCGAGGAAGCCTGGAATCAGCGTCAAGGAGTCTGCCAGGACCTGGCCCACTTGGCCATCGGCTCGCTTCGCAGCTGCGGCATTCCAGCCCGGTACGTATCCGGTTACATCCATCCGCGGCCCACGGCCGAGATCGGGGAAACGGTGGCTGGCCAATCCCACGCGTGGCTGGAATGGTGGGACGGCGAATGGCGCAGTTGGGATCCGACCAACCACAAGCCTGCCGGCGACTATCATGTCACGGTGGCACGCGGAAGGGACTACCGGGATGTTCCTCCCTTGAAGGGCATCTTGTCCGGTGGCGGCGGCTCCGGCCTGACCGTGACCGTTGAGATCACGCGACTGACGTAAGCGGGCCCGCGGCCCTCCACCTGGGTTACCAGGGGGAGGGCCTGTAGTCCTTCAGGAAGACGCCGTACTGGTCTTCGCCGTTTTCGCCCATGACGATGGGGTCGTAGACTCGCGCCGCTCCATCCACGAGATCGAGCGGTGCGTGGAAGCCTTCCTCCATGAGCCGGACTTTGGTGTAATGCGGACGTTCGTCCGTGATCCAACCGGTGTCGACGGCGGACATCAGGATCCCGTCAAGGTCCAGCATCTCTTGCGCGCTGGTCCGCGTCATCATGTTCAACGCAGCCTTCGCCATGTTGGTATGCGGGTGCCCTGGGCCCTTGTAGGCGCGGGAGAACTGCCCCTCCATCGCGGAGACGTTCACGATGTACTTTCGTCGTGCCGTGGAGCGCTTCATGGCCCCGCGGAGCCGGCTGACCAGCAGGAATGGCGCCGTGACGTTGCAAAGCTGAACCTCGAGCATCTCCAGGGGATCGACTTCGTCCACCACTTGGGTCCAGCTGTTGATCGTCGCAAGGTCGGGGACCAATCCGCCGGCGTCGATTGCGGTGCCCGTAGCGATTCGCTCCAACGACGCGGAGCCCGTGGACAGGGCGAGCGAGGTAATGGCATCTCCTGCCAGTACCGGACGCTCGGTGACGCTATGGGTGATGGCCAAGGGATGTTTGTCGTGGGCGTGTCCAAACGTGACCAGCTCCGGACCGCCATTGGCCGCCTGCAGGGCTTCCGGCAGTGGCTCGTCCTCGGCATCCACCAAGGGTTTGTACGCGTTCCCGGAACGGCGGACCGTCTGGGCGGCGTTGTTGATGATGATGTCGAGGGGACCGGCTTCATTGAGTGAGTCGGTGAGGGCCATGACCTGCGAAGGGTCGCGGAGATCGATGCCCACAATCCTGAGCCGGTGCAACCAGTCCGCGCTGTCCTCCATGGCTGCAAAGCGGCGTGCGGCGTCCTTGGGAAAACGGGTGGTGATGGTGGTGTGTGCGCCGTCGCGGAGCAAGCGGAGGGCGATGTACATGCCGATCTTGGCGCGGCCGCCCGTGAGCAGGGCACGGCGTCCACTCAAGTCAGTGCGGGCGTCCCGCTTGCTGTGGCTGAAGGCCGCACATTCCGGACACAGCTGGTGGTAGAACGCGTCTACCTGCGTGTAATGCTGTTTACAGATGTAACAGGGCCTCGAGCGGATGAGATGGCCTGCGATTTCGCCCGTGGCAGAGGTGGCTAGCTTGTTGCCGCGGGTCTCGTCGTCGATCCTGTCCGGGGCCGCAGTGGCAGTCAATGCGAGGACCGCGCGGTCGGCTTCCGCGATCTCGTCCCGTTTGGTGACCCGGCGGTGGCGCTTGACGGCCTTGAACATCTTCCCCGTGGCGCGCCGGACGGCGACGTAGTCAGGGTGCTCCTCGTCATAAACGTGGATTGTATTCAGGACCTTGAGGGCGGCCTGGATCTCATCAGGCGTCAAATCGGCGGGGCTCATTGGCTCAATTTTACAGGGTCCGGCACAGCAAAGCCTCCCCGGCGACAGAGGCTGAATATCTGCTGTCGCCGGAGAGGCCGTGGGCTGCTCTTGGTTCCTGGAGCCTGGGTCAGACTTCCACCGAGGAGGCCTGTATTTTGGTGACCTGCTCCGCCGAATCCCGGATGTCTGGGAACTTCTCGGTGGCGGCTTTGATCGCCTCAGGTACCGAGAGCCGGTACTCGGCAGCCAGGGAGAGCTCGGAAGCGTCAGGCTCCGGTACCATCTGACCCTTGGCGAGTACCGTGATTCCGGATTCGGTGACTTTGAAGCCGCGGGCACGGTCGAGGTCGGCATCCAGGCCAATGGCAGCCCCGGCAGGGACCTTCACGTTCTTGTCGATGATGGCTCTCTTGATCACGGCGCCTTCACCGATGCGCACTTTGTCCATCAGTACCGAGTCCTGGATCCTGGTGGCCGGTCCCACGTAAACATCGTTGGACAGGACGGACCCTTCCACGATTCCGCCGGAAATCACAGAGCCACTGGCCACGATGGAGTCCAGCGCCGTGCCGACCGTGTTGTTCTCGCCCCGGACAAACTTGGCGGGCGGTGAAATGCTCTGCCGCGTGTAGATGGGCCATTCCGAGTTGTACAGATTGAAGATCGGGACGGGCGAAATCAGGTCCATGTGGGCGTCATAGAAGGAGTCGATGGTGCCTACATCGCGCCAATAGGTGCGGTCGCGGTCGGTGGATCCGGGAATGTCATTGAGCGTGAAGTCGTAAACACCGGCTTCGCCTTGGCCAACGAAGTAGGGAATGATGTCCCCACCCATGTCGTGTTTGGTGTCCAGACGCTCCGCATCGATGCGAAGGGCCTCCACCAGTGCGTCGGCATCAAAGACGTAGTTGCCCATCGAAGCAAGGAACTGCGTAGGGTCGGCCGCGAGGCCCTCTGTTTCTGCGGGCTTTTCCACGAACGCCGAAATTTTCTGGGAATCGTTTTTGTCGACCTCGATCACGCCGAACTGGTTGGCCATGTTGAGCGGCTGACGAACTGCCGCGACCGTGGCTTTGGCTCCGCTGGCCACGTGCTGTTGGACCATCTGCTGGAAGTCCATGCGGTAGACGTGGTCCGCTCCGACAACCACCACAATGTCGGGGTTGGCGTCGTGAATCAGGTTAAGGGACTGGTAGATGGCATTCGCACTGCCGAGGAACCAGCTCTTGCCCACGCGCTGCTGGGCGGGAACCGAGGCCACATATCTGCCCAACTGGGTGGACATCCGCCAGGTCTCGGAGATGTGGCGGTCAAGGCTGTGCGACTTGTACTGGGTCAACACCACGATCTGGAGGTACCCGGAATTGACCAGATTCGAGAGAGCGAAATCGATCAAACGATATCCCCCCGCGAACGGCACCGCAGGTTTGGCCCTGTCTGCCGTCAGTGGCATTAGGCGGTTTCCTTCGCCGCCAGCCAACACAATTGACAATACTTTCTTCAACGCCATGGTGTTTGCTCTCCCTGTACGTCTTTGTAGCCCCCGAAAAAAGCCCGGGTTGCCGGACCCTTTCACACTAGAACACATACTCCGGAAGGACTACGTTAGGTAGCGTGCGCGTAGACATTGTGACTAAAGAGTTTCCACCCGAAATCTATGGCGGGGCCGGCGTGCATGTTGCCGAGCTCAGCCGCGTCCTGGCAAAACGTGTGGATCTGCAGGTGCGCGCCTTCGGCGCGCCCCGTGACGCGGACTTCCACGGTGCAACGGTGACGTCGTATTCCACACCGGAGGATCTGGGCACGGCCAATGCCGCCCTGCAGACCCTCGGGGTGGATTTGCGCATCGTGCCGGACGTTGCCGGAGCGGACCTGGTCCATTCCCATACCTGGTACGCCAACATGGCCGGCCACCTGGCTTCGCTGTTGCATGGAATACCCCATGTGCTCAGCGCCCACAGCCTGGAACCGCTGCGGCCGTGGAAAGCGGAGCAGTTGGGCGGTGGCTACGCGTTGTCCTCATGGGTTGAAAAGACCGCCTATGAGGCCGCCGCGGCTATCATCGCCGTCTCGGACGGCATGCGGAAGGACATCCTGCGTAGCTATCCGAACGTGGATCCGGCCAAGGTCAGGGTCGTCCACAACGGCATCGACGTCGACATGTGGCAGCCGGACGAAGGCGAAGACGCAATTCGCGCCCTCGGCATCGACCCCGCCAAGCCCAGTGTGGTCTTCGTTGGTCGTAACACCCGCCAGAAGGGTGTTCCGTACCTCCTGAAGGCGGCCGCGAGCCTGCCGGAAGATGTGCAGCTTGTGCTTTGCCTGGGTGCGGCGGACACTCCGGAACTCGCAGCGGAAACGGCCCGGCTTATCGAGGACCTGCAGAGCAAACGCGAAGGTGTCCTGGTCATCGAACGCATGCTTCCGAGGCATGAGCTCATCCAGGTCCTCAGCCATGCCACGGCCTTCGCCTGCCCGTCCATCTACGAGCCCCTCGGCATCGTCAACCTCGAGGCCATGGCATGTGGCGCGGCCGTGGTGGCAAGCGCTACGGGCGGCATCCCCGAAGTGGTTCAGCACGGTGAAACGGGACTGCTGGTGGAACTGGAGCAGGTCACGGACGGCACCGGTACCCCGCTGGATCCCGAAAAGTTCGTCGCAGATTTCGCCGCCGCCCTCAACGAGGTTGTGTCCGATCCTGCGCGGGCCAGGGTCATGGGCGCCGCGGGCCGCGTCCGTGCGGAGCAGCACTTCTCTTGGGAATCGATTACCGAAACAACCCTTGAGGTCTACCGTTCGGTCCTCGCCCACTAAACCCCTAACCCACGAGCCCAACTAGCTAGCAGTAGGTGTCGTTTTGGGCGCCCAAAACGACCTTAAGTGCGAGTCACTTGGGATGGAACGACGACGGCGCCGCACTTCCGCTGAGGGGTGCGGCGCCGTCGTCGTTAAGGATTCGGCAACTGTTCACCTGCCGGTCCCGGCAGGATGCTAGCCGGACTTCCTCCCTTTCAATGCAAGCAAGGTCTTCTCCTCGGCTGGAGCGTTGCCGCTGGCTCGTTGTGCCCGGAAGTAGCTGCGGGCTTCGTCCTGGCGCTCTTTCTCGGCTCCGGACGCGATGGCCGCGCGCAGGTGCTCCGGACCGTAGCCGAAGGAATCGACCAGATCCAGGGCGTGGGGACGGATCTTGATGAGGAGCCGGTTGATGTAGGCGCCCACAGTGCGACCCCGCTGCATGGAGAGGCGGCCGTTCATGAGGTACCAAGACAAGTGTTTTTCGATGAGCGAGAGGCCAAAGAGATCGCGAAGCCACGTCAGCACCTGAAGTGTGCCGGGATCGCTGATCTTGCCGAGGGCTTCCGTGAACGCTTCCCATTGCAGGAGTTCGGCATGTGCCTGGGCGGCGTCGATCAGATCGTCCTGGTGTTGGTTGAACAGGGCGGCGGCCTGGTGCTGCGGCAACTTGTTCGCTCCCTTGAGTGCCGAACCCACCTCCGACACCATGGACTGAACCCGGTCGGTCAGCAGTGTGCGCTGTCCTTCTTCGTCCCGCAGGGCCAAAGCTGCCTTCTGGACGGATCCCGTGTCGGCCACGAACTGCGCCACTTGTCGCAGCCCGGTGCGGTTGATTGCGACGTCCGCCGCCTGGGCCGCTACGAAGCGCGCCAATACGCCGAAGTCAACGTTGCGGAACTCCTTGGCGTAGTCGGCCAGCAGGCGCTTTGCGACCAGCTGGAGCAGCACGGTGTTGTCGCCCTCAAAGGTGGCGTAGACATCCAGGTCTGCGCGGAGCGAGGCGAAACGGTTTTCGGTGAGGAATCCGGCGCCGCCGCAGGCCTCACGGCATTCCTGCAGAGTGTCGAGAGCGTGCCAGGTGCTCAAGGGCTTGAGCGCGGCGGCGAGGGTCTCCAGGTCCTGGCGGTCGGAGTCGGTGTCGTGCCGGCCGGAGAAGACGTCGTCGAATTTTTCGAGCAGCTGCTCGTGCGCGAAACTCGCCGCAAAGGTGGTGGCCAGCCGGGTGAACAGGCGGCGCTGGTGCCGCTGGTAGTCCAGAAGGACCTCCTCGTCGGTAGGTGAGGAGGCGTTGAACTGGCGCCGCTCGGAGGCATATCGGATGGCGGTGGTCAAAGCCAGCTTGCTCGCGGCTACTGCGGCGCCGTCCAGGGAGACCCGGCCCTGCACCAGCGTGCCGAGCATCGTGAAGAATCGCCGTCCCGGGCTAGCGATGGGGGACGTGTATTCCCCGGTAGGGGAGACATTGCCGTAGCGGTTGAGCAGGTTGGTGCGCGGAATGCGGACATCGCTGAAATGAAGCCGGCCATTATCGATGCCGTTGAGGCCGCCTTTGACACCGTCGTCCTCCCCGCCGATTCCCGGAAGGAATGCTTTGGTGTCCGGGTCCCTGAGCGGAACGTAGAACGCGTGGACGCCATGGTTCACATTGCGGGTCCTTAGTTGGGCGAACACGACGGCGGCCAAGCCGTCCTCGGCTGCGTTGCCGATGTAGTCCTTCCACGCTGCACGGAACGGCGTGTTGATCACGAACTCCTGGGTGGCGTCATCGTACGTGGCCGTAGTGGCGATGCTGGCAACATCGGAACCATGGCCGGTTTCGGTCATGGCGAAGCAACCTGGGATTTCCAGGCTCATGATGCCCGGCAGCCAGCTGTTGTGGTGTTCCTCGGTACCGAGGTGCATGACGGCGGAACCAAACAGCCCCCACTGGACGCCGGCTTTAATTTGCAGTGAAGGATCGGCGGTGACAAGTTCCTCAAAGCCTGCGATGTTGCCACCGTGGTCGTCCGAACCGCCCAAGCTGGAGGGGAAGGCCCTGTGTACCGCCTTGTTGTCCACGAGGTACTTCAGCTGCCCGAACACGCGCTTGCGGTGCTCGGTATGCGTCAGGCCTTCGATCTTGTGTACCTCCGGGCGGCCGGCGAGGTCGCGCGCCGTACGCCGGATGTGGGCCCACTTGCCCAGCAGTAGTTCGCCGAGTGCCGCTACGTCCACCACGGGTGCTGCGGGCTGCGTGGTTGCTGCGGTCCCGGCAGGCTCACGGGTGCTGGAGGGCGTGCGATCCACTACTTCAGTCATGTTGATTCCTTCTTTGGTTCCGAACAACTGATGTGTCATTGCTGGTTTTCTGCGGAGTTGGTCTTGAGCTCGGAGGCGATTCCCACGCACAGCCAATCGGTGATCCGGGCGGCCATGGTTTCCTGGTTGGGCTTCGCTGGAGAGGCGGGGCTACCTAGCCACATTTCGCCGGCATTGCGGACGAGCCCGATTGCCGCGGTGGGCCAGTACTCAATGAGTGCTTCCTTCTCCGCCCCAAGGTGTTCCCGCATGGGCTTGGCGATCATGGCGCTGATTGACTCGAAGAAGTGGCCGAGGGCTCCGGAAGCGGCGATGGCGTCCTGAGCAGAGGGCTCTCCGTGCGTGAGTCGTGTGACGAATGCATAGACGTTGGGGCTCGACTCCGCCATTTGCAAGTAGGCCGAGACCATGGCGAACAAGCCTTCCCGTGGAGTCTGCGCGCTTTCCGCTGCTTCCTTCATCCGGCGTTGCATCTGTCCAAGCACCACTTCGCCCATGGCTTGCTGCAGGCCGGCTTTGTCCCCGAAGTACCGGTAGTACACCGACTTGGAGGTGTTCGCGGCGGCGGCTATGTCCTCCATGGACGCGTCGCTGCCCAGCGCGTGGACAGCCTTGCGAGCGGCCTTGATGAGTTCGCGGCGGCGTTCCTCGCGGTGGCTCTGCCAGCGCGTGGCGCGGCCGTCGACGGCGGGGCTCCCGCCGCCGGCCAGGGCGGCGTTCCCTGCAGGCGGGTCGGCAGAAAGTGCCGAGCTGGGGGTGTTCACGATACTCAGCGTATCAGGTACGCTGGGTATCAGTAACCCGAATGTGATCATAAGGAGAAACGCATGCCCGAAGCAGCAGAGTCCGCGAGCGCACCACAGGAAACCGCCATCGGCCCGGGCACGCTTCGCAAAGCGGTGGTGGTTGGCGGCAACAGGATCCCCTTCGCTCGGACCGGCGGCGCCTACACCAAGTCCTCCAATCAGGACATGCTGACGGCCGCCTTGGACGGATTGATTGCCCGTTTCGGGCTCCAAGAGGAGCGGATCGGTGAAGTCGCCGCAGGTGCTGTCCTGAAACACTCCCGCGACTTCAACCTGACCCGCGAAACGGTGCTCGGCTCAGCCCTGTCGCCGGAGACGCCGGCCTACGATCTCCAGCAGGCGTGTGCCACCGGCCTCGAGGCAGTCCTCGGCTTGGCCAACAAGATCAAGCTCGGCCAGATCGACTCGGCCATCGCGGGCGGCGTCGACTCTGCGTCCGATGCCCCTATTGCCGTCAGCGAGGGACTTCGTGAGGTCCTGCTCGACCTCAATCGGGCCAAATCGCTGCCTGAGCGGCTCAAGGTCCTGTCCCGGCTCCGTCCCAAGGATCTGGCCCCGGATGCCCCGAACACCGGAGAGCCGCGGACCGGCCTGTCGATGGGTGAGCACCAGGCGTTACGGCCCAATGGAAGATCAGCCGCGAGTCCCAAGACGAGCTCGCGTTCGACAGCCACCATAACCTCGCCGCGGCCTACGAGCGCGGCTTCTTTGATGACCTCGTGACTCCCTACCGTGGCCTGAGTCGCGATTCGAACCTTCGCCCGGATACCTCCATGGAGAAGCTGGCCACGCTCAAGCCCGTCTTCGGCAAGAGCCTCGGAGCGGAGGCCACTATGACGGCCGGCAACTCCACCCCGCTCACGGACGGCGCCGCTACCGTGCTCTTGGGCACCGAGGAATGGGCCGCCGCCCGCGGCCTGCCCAAACTGGCCGTCGTCGTCGATGGCGAAGCGGCCGCCGTCGATTTCGTCCACGGCAAGGACGGACTCCTCATGGCGCCTGTTTTTGCGGTGCCACGGCTTCTCGCCCGCAACGGGTTGTCCTTCGAAGACATCGATTTCTTCGAAATCCACGAAGCCTTCGCGGGCACCGTTCTGAGTACCCTCGCTGCGTGGGAAGACGAAGAATTCGGCCGCAACCGCCTGGGCTTGGACGGCGCCCTCGGCAAAATCGATCGCGCCAAGCTCAACGTCAACGGCTCGTCCCTCGCCGCCGGCCATCCCTTTGCTGCCACCGGTGGACGAATCGTCGCAACGCTGGCGAAGATGCTCCAGGAGAACGGCCCGGTGGACGGCCGTCCCGCCCGTGGACTCATCTCCATCTGCGCCGCCGGAGGACAGGGCGTCGTCGCGATCCTCGAAGCCTACTCCGCTCCGGAAGGGCGGGAGCGGGCATGACCGACAAATACACACAGTTTGTCAGCCAGGGGATCGGCAAGGACCTGGCCAAGAAACTTGGACTGCCCCAACCTGCCGTGCTTCGGAGGTACAAAGCGGGAGAACCCCTGGTTCCAGGGCCGGTACTTTTGCTGGGGAGCGGGAACGGGAACGTGAACGCATCAGGCCCCGATGAACTGGCGGCAGCGCTCCTCGGCTGGGGGCTGGATGTGCGGAGAAATGCCCTGCCCAAGGAAAAGCTCGGGGCGATCATCCTGATGCTCGACGACGTGGAGCACCCTGAAGACCTCGCCGGCCCCGTCCTCACGGCCGCGCAATCGCTCCGGGATTTGGTCCCCTCCGCAAGAGTCGTCACCATCTCCCGCACCTCCGCGTCCGCGGCAAGCCCGGCTGTTGCTGCCGGACGCCAAGGGGTCGACGGGCTGCTGCGTTCGCTGGCCAAGGAGCTCAGGGCGGGCGCTACGGCCAACGGCATTCTCCTTGGAGGCAGCGCCGGTCCAACCAGCCCCAGCACACTGGGTGCACTGCGCTTTTTCCTGTCGGGCCGGTCCGCATTCGTGGATGGGCAGTTCCTGACGGTCACCACGGGTGCGGGCCAGCTACCCGCCGACGCCGACAAGCCCCTGGACGGCAAAGTCGCCGTGGTCACGGGGGCCGCCCGTGGAATTGGTGCGGCGATCGCACGCACCCTGTACCGCGACGGCGCCCGGCTGGTGGTGGTTGACATCCCCGCTGCCGGGGACCACCTCGCGGCCGTCGCCAACGAGGTCCACGGCACCGCCCTGCAGTTGGACATCACGGCGGAGAACGCCGGGAAACGGATCATAGACCACGCCATGGAACGCCATGGCGGCCTTGACATCGTCATCCACAACGCCGGCATCACGAGGGACAGGCTCCTGGCCAACATGGATGAAAGTCGCTGGAATTCGGTCATCGGCGTCAACATCGCCTCGCAGTTGCGAATCAACGAGGCGCTTCTGGAGTCCGGGCGGTTCAGCAAAGCCCCAAGAATCGTCTCTGTGGCTTCCACGAGCGGCATCGCAGGGAATCGCGGGCAGGCCAACTACGCGGCTTCCAAAGGAGGAGTGATCGGAATGGTCCGCGCCACGGCACCCCTGCTGGCAGAAAGCGGTGGATCCATCAACGCAGTCGCCCCCGGCTTCATCGAAACAGACATGACTGCCCGAATCCCCTTCGCCACCCGGGAGGTGGCGCGACGGCTCAATTCCCTCCAGCAGGGCGGGCGGCCGAGTGACGTCGCAGAGGCCATCGCATTCCTGGCATCGGATGCGGCCGCCGGGATCTCGGGCGAAGTGCTGAGGGTATGCGGGCAGAACCTGGTGGGTGCATGAGTACAGAACAGCCGCTCATCCTGGGGGACTTGCCGTCCCTTTCAAAGCTGTATGTCAATGCGGCGGCTACGGCGGCGCGGAGAAGGATGCTGGGATTCCAGGTTACCAATGCGCTGCCTCAAGGGAGTCATGAGGTCCGTGGGGTGCAGGCTGACGTCGGGAACCTCACCGCCTACCAGCATCTGGTCGGAGAGAGCGCAAGCGATGTGCTGCCTGCAGGTTTCATCCATGCCCTCGCTTTCCCGGTAGCCATGAGTGTTCTCAACCGCAACGACTTCCCGCTTCCGCTGCTCGGAATGATCCACCTGCGGAACCACGTGGAGCACTTGCGGGCGGTCCAATTCCGCGAACTGCTCGACATTCGGTCCTGGGCGGAGGACATGCGGGGCCATAGGGCTGGAACGCAGCTGGACGTCGTCGCCGAGGTCCGTTCAAGCAGTGACGGGGCCTTGCTCTGGCGAGGTGTCTCGACGTACTTGGCCAAGGGAGTGTTCTTGCCGGGAGTCGATAAGGCGGCTGCAGCCGCCGCGCCGAGGGAGTTCACTCCTCCTGCGCCGACGGCCGTCTGGCAGCTCGGCGTGGATGCAGGCCGCCTCTACGCTGCGGTGTCCGGGGACTTCAATCCGATCCACCTCAGCGTCCTCTCCGCCAAGGCACTGGGGCTTCGGCGAGCCATAGCGCACGGCATGTACCTTGCCTCCCGGGCCCTGGCGGACGTTGGCCCGGTGAAGTCGGAGGCGTTCCGTTGGGACGTGAATTTCGAGGCACCCGTGTTCCTCCCGGCGAGGGTGGCTTTGGAAGTCAGCACGCTCCACTCCGGCTCGGGGGCTTGGGAGGCTTCTGACTATGTCGCCTGGAACCCCCGGAGCGGCAGGAGGCACTTCAACGGGTCGGTGACCGCGCTTTAGGGTGCCGGAGCGAGGTTGGAAACAGGTCAGTAGCGCGCCGCGGCGTGTTAGCTTTTCAGTGATCGTGATCTATCGACAGGAGGTGAGTCCCATGAACGCAGTATCCGCAATGGGTGCTCCCTCGCAGTCCACGATCGCGCGACTGAAGTAGTCGCGATCGGGAGCGCCCCACAGGCAATTCGCGAAAGGCGACTCCCATGAACACAACACCTTCTTCACCCCTGCACCCCATTTCGACCACGGTCTCCGACCTGCCGAGATCCGGCCAGGGTCAGCCGCAGTTGGACGCCACAAGACGGGTACGCGCCGCGGGTGAGCGAGCGCTGGTCCTCGGTGGTGGCGGATCATCAGGCAATGCTTGGCTGATCGGCGTCATCGCCGGCCTCTTCGATGCCGGGTTGGATGTGACCGAGGCCGATCTGATCATTGGCACGTCGGCCGGATCGACGGCCGCGGCCCAGATTACCGGCGCGAGCCCGACCCAACTGCTTGCCGACATCCTTTCCGCTGCACCCCAGCCACGGACCGCTCCAGTGGGATCCGACGCTGGACGCGTTCGCATTGGGGCGGCGGCGAACCATATGGAGAGAACGAGCCGAATCATCGCCGCCGCTGAGGATGCGGCCGACATGCGCCGCAGAATGGGCGCGGCGGCCCTCGAAATGGACGCGGCGTCGCATGGCCCCGGTCAAACGCGGTGGCACGATACCGTGGCCGCCCGTCTGCCTAGCCAGCATTGGCCGGAACAAAGAATGCTCATCACGGCGGTCAATGCGCATACCGGTGAACCGGTCGTGTTCGACCGCCACAGCGGGGTCGACTTGGTGGACGCCGTTGCTGCCAGCTGTGCCAGTGGCTTCGCCTATCGAATCGACGGCGGCAGATACATCGACGGCGGTTACCGATCCAACGCCGAGAATGCCGATCTGGCAGCCGGATACGCACGGGTGTTGGTGCTGTCACCGTTCGGCGGCAGATCCCGGACTCCGGTGGACTGGGGCATGGATCTCGCAACACAGGTCGACGAACTACGAGCACGCGGAAGCAGAGTCGAAACGATCTTCCCGGACAGCAGCTCCGAGCGCATGTTCGGCGCCAACGCGATGGATCTCTCGCTGCGTCCGCCCGCCGCTCGAGCCGGTTGCGGGCAAGGTAGGGTCCTTGCCGGGCAGCTCATCGAATTCTGGCGCTGACGCCCACGAACGCCATCGACTCTGCAGGAATTTAATGAATGTGATGAACGCCCGTATCAATTGCTGAAAAAGCAAATTCATATTAAACAAATAAGGCCCGGAATCTTTACGATTCCGGGCCTTATAATTGTGCGCGGAGGGGACTTGAACCCCCACCCCCTTTCGAGGACTAGCACCTCAAGCTAGCGCGTCTGCCATTCCGCCACCCGCGCAGATGGTGTTCGGAGCCTTCGTTCTGCGCCTCTCGGCGCTTCTCTTTCCTCCGAAGCAGCGAGAAAAACTCTAACACGGTTCCTGGGAAATAAAAAAATCGGAGCTGGCCAAGGTGCCGGGACCGGCAATTAGTTCCTGCCAGTCCGCGTCAAAACACCGGAAAACGCGCGGCCAAACGGGCGGTCGGTGGGTAGGCTGAGGGAAGCGCGCGGGAGCGTCCGCACCTTGACGCCTGCCCGCCGGAGTACACGAATCCCAGCCAGCGAGGAGAGTTCCATGACTGATATCCGACCCGAGGACGAAGTAGTCCGGATCTGCCAGGAACTCATCCGGATAGACACCTCGAACTTCGGTGACGATTCCGGTCCCGGGGAACGCCCTGCCGCCGAATATACCGCGGCGCTGATTAGCGAAGTGGGATTGGACGCTGAAATCTTTGAATCCGCTCCGGGGCGCGCCAACGTCGTGACGCGCATGGCGGGGGAGGACCCTTCAGCCGACGCCCTCGTGGTGCATGGCCACCTTGACGTCGTTCCCGCGCTCAAGGACCAGTGGTCCGTGGATCCCTTCAGCGGCGAACTCAAAGACGGCCTCATTTGGGGTCGGGGTGCCGTGGACATGAAGGACATGGATGCCATGATTCTCTCCGTCATGCGTGACTTCGCCCGGACGGGACGCAAGCCCAAGCGGGACATCATCTTTGCCTTCTTCGCCGACGAGGAAGCGGGCGGCAACCACGGTGCGCGGTACGCCGTCGAGCACCGCCGCGAACTGTTCGACGGCGCGACGGAGGCGATCTCCGAAGTAGGCGGCTTCTCTGCGACGATCGGAGGCCAGCGCACTTACCTGCTCCAGACCGCCGAGAAGGGTCTTTCCTGGCTGAGGCTCATGGCCCACGGACGGGCCGGGCACGGTTCGCAAATCAACACGGACAACGCCATCACGCGCCTGGCGGGCGCAGTCACCCGCATCGGGGAATACCGGTGGCCCATCGAACTGACACCCACCACCCGTCAATTCCTGGACGGCGTCACCGAACTGACCGGGGTCGAATTCGACCCGGACAACCCCGAGATCCTGCTGAAGGAACTCGGCACCGTGGCGCGTTTCGTCGGAGCCACTCTGCAGAACACCTCGAACCCCACACTGCTGAGCTCGGGATACAAGCACAACGTCATCCCGGAATCCGCGGAAGCACTGGTGGATTGCCGGACCCTGCCCGGCCAGCAGGAGCTCGTGTTCGAAACCATCAAGCAACTTGCCGGCGACGGCGTGGACGTCAGTTATGTCAACAAGGACGTGTCACTCGAGGTGCCGTTTGCCGGCAACCTGGTGGACGCCATGATCGATGCGCTCCATTCCGAGGACCCCGGAGCCAAGGTCTTGCCGTACACACTCTCCGGCGGCACCGACAACAAGTCGCTCAGCAAGATCGGCATCACCGGCTACGGGTTTGCGCCCCTGATGCTGCCGGAGGAACTTGACTTCACTGGCATGTTCCACGGAGTTGACGAACGCGTTCCCGCCGATTCGCTCAAGTTCGGGTCCAGGGTGCTCAACACCCTGCTGAGCAACTACTAAGGAGAACGTGGTGACTTCCGAGGAGATCCTGCCGGACGAACTGCTGGAGCGAATTCGGAGCCGCGCCGCAGGCTATGACCGGGACAACTCGTTTTTCCACGAAGACCTGGGGGAGCTCGCTGCCGCGGGTTACCTGAAGATCTTCGTCCCGGAGTCCGACGGCGGACTCGGGCTCGGGCTCGAAGCGGCAGCCGCGCTGCAGCGCCGTCTTGCGACGGCTGCCCCGGCCACCGCTTTGGCCGTCAACATGCACCTCGTCTGGACCGGCGTCGCGCATGTCCTCGCGGCCCGCGGAGACGAATCCCTCGGCTTTGTCCTGAAGGAAGCCGGTAACGACGAGGTCTTTGCCTTCGGGATCTCCGAGGCAGGCAACGACTCCATGCTCTTTGACTCAGGGACCACGGCCGAACCGCAGGACGATGGTGGGTACAGCTTCACAGGACGGAAAATCTTCACGAGCCTGTCACCGGCCTGGACGCGCCTCGGAATCTTCGGCAAGGACGGTAGCGCGCGGGACGGGGACGGCGAGCTGGTCTTCGGCTTCATCCAACGTGACTCCCCGGGTCACGAGACCCTGGCCGACTGGGATACCTTGGGCATGCGCGCAAGCCAATCGAACACCACCCTCCTGCAGGGTGCCGCGGTGCCGCCCGAGCGCATCTTCCGGAAACTGCCCGTGGGACCCAACCAGGATCCATTGATCTTCGCGATTTTCGCGTGCTTCGAGACGCTGCTCGCCGCGGTGTATACGGGCATCGGGGAACGGGCATTCACCTTGGCCGTTGAGGCCGTCAAGCGCAGGACCTCGGCGAAGTACGGCGGCCGGAGCTTTTCGCAAGATCCCGACATCCGCTGGAGGATTGCCGACGCCGCCATGGCCATGGATTCCATCCAGCCGCAGCTAGCATCAGTTGCGCGTGACGTGGATGCACTGGTTAACCACGGCGCCCAGTGGTTTCCCAAGTTTGTCGGACTCAAGGTGCGGGCAACCGAGAACGCCCGGAACATGGTGGACATGGCAATCCGGGTTTCCGGAGGCTCCAGCTACTTTCATGGCTCCGAACTTGAACGGCTGTATCGCGATGTGCTGGCCGGGATTTTCCATCCCTCCAATGATGAGTCGGCGCACACCACTGTCGCCAACGCGTGGCTCGGGCCCCTCGAAGGCTGAACCGCTCGAGGCTGAATCAGGGACCCCGTAACGAGGCCTCGCAGCTAGACGGTGCGCTGCACGTTGAGCACTCTGCGGCGCAGCCAGAACCGGCGGCCGCCGCCAACATAGAGGATGCTGCGCTCCAGTTCCCACTTGCCATACTCGGAGTGCTCCACGAGCCGACGCCGCGCCTCGGGCAAGGAATCATCGGGGCTGACAGTCAGTACGAGATACTCATACTGCCTTGCGTAGTCCCGTTGACGCTCTACCGAACTGCTCAGAAATTGTTCTCTCATCCCTCTCCATTTTCGTCTTTTTCGGGCTAACGTGAAGTCATGAGCATCGATCCGCGTGTCGCGCTTCAGTCATTGACAGCCGCCTTGGAAGAGCACCTGATTGCCGCTTCCGCCCGCCGGGGCGAAGGAGATCCCACTGTGGAGGCAGCGTTTTTCGCCGTTGCAGATGCCTTTGAGGTATATGAGGACTCACTATACGAGGCCTACTCGGAAGTCACACCCCTTCAGGTGTTTGACGACGATGAAGAAGATGACGACGAGGACAATAACGAGCTCCTCGACGAAGACGAGCTGGAGATCCTTGATCAGTAGTGTCGGGCCAGTAATGCCCGATCAGTAATGCCGCGGTTTCAGCCGAGTCAGATCGCTGAAACGTCTTCCAGTGCCCGCGAAATTTCGGCGGGGAGAGGCGCTAGTTGCGCATCGAGCAACTCCTTGAGCTGGATCGCATTGCGCGCGCCCACTACCGCCGTAGATACGCCTGGGCGGGAAAGCAGCCAGCTCAGCGATACGTCCACCGCGGAGCGTCCCAATCCACGACCCGCCATGGCCACGGCTTCGACGATTCGTGCGCCCCGCGCGTCGAGATACTTTTCGACGTAGCTACTCAAGCGACCCTCGGCTGCGCGCGAGTCGGAAGGGATCTGTCCCCTGTATTTGCCACTGAGCACACCGCGCCCGAGCGGCGCCCACGCCATGAGGCCCAGGCCGGCGTCCTCTACGGCCGGTACCAGTTCCTCCTCCGGCTTCCGGTGCAGGAGCGAGTATTCGGATTGGTTGGCCACGACGGTGAATCCCGCCACGGCGGACGCCTTCGCGGTCTGCCAGCCGTTGTAGTTGGAAATGCCGACGTACCGCGCGCGTCCCGACCGCAGCGCAAGGTCAAGCGCGGAAAGCGTTTCGTCCAGCGGAACATTGCCGTCCCAAGCCTGGGCGAACCAGATGTCGACGTAGTCGGTTCCCAAGCGGGCAAGGCTGGCGTCGAGCGCGGACAACATGGAGCCTCGAGAAGCATCTACAGTGCGGCGGACGTCCGACGTCGAGACTCCGGCTTTCGTGGAAAGGACAACCTCCGAACGCGCCACCACGTCGCCCAGCATGGACCCCAGGAGGGCCTCAGCTTGTCCGCCTGCGTAGGAGGCCGCGGAGTCGATCATGGTGCCGCCTGCTGCAACGAAGGTGTGGAGCAGTTCCCGTGCATCCTGTTCGTCCGTTTCCTCCGCCCAGGACATGGTGCCCAGGGAAAGGGTGGACACCCGAAACCCGCTATTGCCGACGTAACGCTGCTGCATAGCTGATAGCTTACGGGGAGTTCGGGTAGTTCATGACGTAGGGTCTATTCACGTGAACTGGATAGAAGCGGCCTTCCTCGGCCTCGTGCAAGGCCTTACAGAATTCCTTCCGATTTCTTCAAGCGCACACCTGCGTATTGTCGGCTCTTTCCTGCCCAATGCGGCGGATCCGGGTGCCGCGTTCACGGCCATCACACAGCTGGGCACCGAGACGGCCGTCATCGTCTTCTTTTGGCGGGACATCGTCAGGATTGTGCGGGCTTGGTTCGGATCGCTGCGCGGCAAGGTGGCAAAGGACGATCCCGACGCCCGAATGGGTTGGTTGGTCATCCTCGGCAGCCTGCCCATCATCGTGCTTGGCCTGCTCTTCCAGGATCAGATCGAATCCGTTCTCCGCAGCCTGTGGATCGTGGCGACCATGCTTATCGTCTTCGGCATGATCCTTGCTGTGGCCGATGCCGTTGGCCGGCAGGAGCGGGAGTTGAGCCAACTGACGTACAAGCACGGCATCCTTTACGGGCTGGCCCAGGCCATGGCGCTCATCCCAGGCGTCTCCCGCTCGGGTGGAACCATCACCGCCGGCCTGCTGATGGGCTACACGCGTGAAGCCGCCGCACGTTACTCGTTCCTCCTCGCCATCCCCGCCGTGTTCGGCAGCGGACTGTACCAGTTGTACAAGGTGGTGTTGAAGGAAGGAATCACCGGACCCTTCGGCCTGCCGGAGACAGCCCTCGCCACGGTCATCGCCTTCGTTGTGGGCTTCGTCATCATCGGATGGTTCCTCAAGTTCATTTCCACTCACAGCTACCGGGTCTTCGTCTGGTACCGGATACTCCTTGGTCTTGCCCTTTATGTATTGCTCGGTTTCAATGTCATCAGCGCCTAGCACTATGGTTGAGGCTGTGAAATCGTGGACCTCCCGCCCTGTGCCTGACCTGCCCGGCAGCATGCCCCAATTGCGGCTGTTTGATACCGCCCTCAAGGCCTTGGTGGACATAGAGCCACGCGCCGAGCAATCCATGTACGTCTGCGGCATCACGCCCTACGACGCCACCCACATGGGGCACGCCGCCAGCTACGTCGCCTTCGACCTCCTCAACCGGGCATGGCGGGACAGCGGTCAGCGGGTTGACTACGTCCAGAACGTCACCGACGTCGACGACCCCCTCCTGGAGCGCGCCACCGCCACGGGCGTGGACTGGCGCGAGCTGGCTGCGAGCCAGATCGAACTTTTCCACACGGACATGGACGCCCTCAACGTGTTGGCTCCCAACCATTACATCGGCGCCGTCGAGGCCATCCCGATGATTGTCCCGGCGATTGAACAACTGATCGCGGACGAACTCGCCTACCGGGTGCCCGGCACCGACGGTGAGCCTGACGGCGACGTCTATTACGACGTCGAGGCCGCGGGCAAGCGCTCGGACAGTCCGGATGCCTGGACCTTAGGCGACATCTCAGGTCTCGGTGAAGTGGAAATGCTGGAACTCTTCGCGGAACGCGGCGGAGATCCCGGCCGTTCCGGCAAACGCAATGCCCTCGATCCTTTGCTGTGGCGCGTTGCCCGCGACGGCGAGCCGAGTTGGCCCGGTGCAAGCCTGGGCGACGGACGGCCCGGTTGGCACATTGAGTGCACTGTCATTGCCCAGAAGTACCTGCCCGCTCCCTTCACGGTGCAGGGCGGTGGCTCGGACCTCGTCTTTCCGCACCACGAAATGGGCGCCGGCCATGCATACTCGCTCAGCGGCGTACCTTTGGCGCACCACTACGCCCACGCCGGAATGGTGGGTCTGGACGGCGAAAAGATGAGCAAGTCCAAGGGCAACCTGGTGCTTGTGTCCAAGCTCCGCGCCGCGGGGGAGGAACCCGCGGCAATCCGCCTGGCGATTCTGGCCAACCACTACCGCTCGGATTGGTCTTGGACCGATGAAGGATTCGCGCAAGCCAAGGAGCGGCTCAACACTTGGCGCGCCGCCCGCGACATCGCACCGGAGGGGACAGGCGCGGAACTGCTGACACGGATGCGTGCCGAGCTTGCCAACGATCTCAACGCTCCCGGCGCGATCGCCGCCGTCGATGCCTGGGCGGCAGCCGCCCTCAGCGAACAGTCCGACGCAAAGCCTTGCGCACTCGACACAGCGCTGGTGAGCGATGCCGTCAACGGATTGCTCGGCGTCGAACTCTAGGTTCCTGGAACGAACGTCGAACCTGGCCTGGCTGGATAAGCCCTGGCGGCAAAGACGTCAGGGCTTATCCTTGCCCCGGCGCTTGAGGTAGCGCTCGAATTCGCGGGCGATGGACTCACCGCTTGCTTCGGGAAGGTCGGCAGTGTCCTTGGCTTCTTCGAGCTGCCGCACGTAGGCGGCGATCTCCGGATCCTCGGTGGCCAGCTCGTCCACGCCGCGCTCCCACGCCTCCGCTTCCTCGCTCAATGCATGCGTTTCCAGGGGCACCTGGAGAAGATCCTCGATCTTGTTCAAAATGGCCAGTTGTGCCTTGGGCGAGGGCGCCTGTGCGACGTAGTGCGGTACGGCCGCCCATAGCGATACCGTAGGCAGACCCGCCAGCAGGGCGAATTCTGCCAGGACACCGACAATGCCTACCGGTCCCTCGTACTGTGAGGCCTCCAGGTTCAAGCGCTGCCTCAATCCACTGTCATCCGAAGTGGTGCTGACGGGGATCGGGCGGCTGTGCGGGACGTCGGCCAAGAGAGCGCCGATCAGCACAACGTAGTCAACTTTGAGCGTTTCGGCATGAACCAGAAGCTCGGCGGTGTAGGCGCGCCATCGATAGGAAGGCTCGGTGCCGAGCACGAACACCACGTCCACATTGCTGTCCGGGACGCTGGCCTTGTAGAGGCGCGTGGAAGGCCATTTCACCTTGCGGGTTCCGGCCGCGGTGCGTCGTACGGTCGGTCTGGTGAACTGGAAGTCGTAGTAATCGTCGGCATCTACGGATGCCACTTTCTTTCCCTGCCACAACTTATTCAAGTAGTGCAGGGAATCACTGGCCGCCTCGCCGGCGTCGTTCCAGCCTTCGAAAGCCGCCAGCATCACAGTGATGCGTTTGCCCTCGGGTACAGGCTGGAGAAGGCGCTCAGGCTCCGGTGAAGTGGCCTGTCCGTCAGGGGCTCCGTCCAAACTGTTCATCCACTCACCCTACGTCCAAGACCGCCACCCATGCATGGCCCTAAGGGGTCTGCGTGGCCACACTTCGCGCCGGGCGTAGAACGACAATTGCCTCCCTCGCTTCCACGTAGACTTGATGGCATGCATGCCTCAGCCACCCAGCCCCTCCTCAAAGCCGTGCTATGGGACATGGATGGCACCCTGGTGGACACCGAGCCGTACTGGATTGCCGCAGAACGCTCCCTCGTAGAGTCCCACGGTGGCGTCTGGAGCCACGAACAAGCCATGCAGCTCGTAGGACAGTCGCTGATGCACTCGGCCGGTATTCTCCAGGCGGCCGGTGTGAACCTGGCAAAGCGGGAGATCGTGGACATCTTGAGCGGCCAGGTCATCGACCGTCTCCGCATCGAGGTGCCGTGGCGGCCCGGCGCGAAGGAATTGCTTGACGAGCTGTACCAAAAGGGTGTTCGCTGCGCCCTTGTGACAATGTCCGAAGGCCCGATGGCGCGGGAGGTCGTGGCGAACCTTCCCAAGCCGTACTTTGAATTCCTCATCACGGGGGACACTGTCAGCCAAGGAAAACCCCACCCGGAGGCTTACCTCACCGCCGTCGAACGCCTCAAGGACAAGGACCCTGAGCTGACCGCTGATCATTGCGTCGCACTCGAGGATTCCGTCCCGGGAGTTGCGGCCGCGATCGCGTCCGGCGTGGTTACGGTCGGAATTCCACACCAAATGCCACTTCCCGAGGACCGCCGCAGGGCTACTTGGAACACCCTCGCGGGGCGGAAGGTCTCCGATCTCGAAGCACTCGTTATGGCCCGGGCGGCCGCCGATGCACTTGACGGCGCCCTCCTTGGACAGGCGAACTAGGTGGGTACTCCCCGGAAGGGCGTCCACAGCACCCGCGGCAGGAATGACGGGATTCCACTCGGCCGTATTGCCGGAATTCCCGTATACCTCGCCTATTCCTGGTTCATCATCGCCGCGTTCACGGTCATCGCCTACGGACCCGCTTTGCTCGTGCGGAACCACTCCTTGGGCATTGGCGCCTACTTTGTTGCCTTTGCCTACGCGCTCCTCCTCGCGCTTTCCGTTCTGGTCCACGAACTCGCCCATGCCTTGAGTGCCAAGGCCTTCAAATGGCCCACCGAGAAAATCGTGTTGAATCTCTGGGGCGGCCACACGCAATTTGAGACCTTCATCGCCTCGCCGGGCCGCTCGGTGGTTGTTGCTTTGGCGGGACCGGCTGCGAATTTCCTCCTCGCGGGAGCAGCCTGGCTGATGCTGGGCGCAGGTGTCTTCACCGGAGTGGGGGACACCCTGACGAATATCTTCATGTGGGCCAACCTGCTGATCGGCATTTTCAATGTGCTCCCGGGCCTGCCCCTAGACGGGGGTCGCTTGGTGGAGTCCGCGGTATGGAAAGCGACCGGCAGCCAGGAAAAGGGGACGGTGGCGGCCGGTTGGGCGGGACGAGTTATCGTAGTCGTTCTGGTCGTTTGGTTTATCGCACTGCCTTTGCTGAGCGGAAACACCCCGGACCTCAGCTATATGCTCATCACCATCTTGGTCTGCAGCTTCCTCTGGATGGGCGCATCGGGTGCCATCAAGAACGCCACGCTCCGCGGCCGCCTCCACTTGGTGAGTGCCGCCGCGCTGGCCGAACCCGCCGTCGGGATTCCCAATTCGGCTACCGTCGCGGACGTGCTGCGCGTGGCACCCTACGGTACACCCGCCGTCGTGATCTGCGGACCGGACGGACGGCCACAAGGACTGGTCGACCCGGCGGCGACTGCGGCCGTGCCCGCCTCGGAAATATCCACGACACTGGTCACAGCAGTTTCAACCCCGCTCGCCGAGGGTGCGTACGTGCCCCGGACATCCAGCGGCCAGGAGCTGATCCAGTATTTGGCCCAGCTTAACGGCGGCGAATACGCCGTGGTGGACGACGTCGGCATCGTCACCGGCCTGCTGCGGCAGCAGGCGGTAGTGACAGCCATTACAGGAAAAGTAGCCCGCCGGAGCGGGCGCCTGTAGGACCTTTCCCGGTAGAGTTACCTGCCGGCCGTGAAATAACCCGGCCGGCAGTGCGCATCACTAAGCAGTAACTGTGGCAATAATTGACGGCCCAGCCGTACAGGAGCGAGGAAACACCCATGAGCAGCGAAACCGCCGCCGACTACACGGCCACCGCCGCCAACCCTGCCACCCAACCGACTGGTGCGGCACGGCGCCGCGGGCCGTTCCGGGTGGGGGAACGGGTCCAGCTCACGGACGAACGCGGCCGGATGAACACCATCACCCTGGAAGAAGGCGGCGCCTTCCACACGCACCGCGGCTTCCTCAACCACGACGAAATCATCGGCAAGGTTGACGGCTCAGTAGTGGCAAACAACATAGGCCAGCAGTACCAGACGCTCCGGCCCTTGCTCTCCGATTTCGTGCTGTCCATGCCCCGCGGTGCTGCCGTGGTCTACCCCAAAGACGCCGGCCAGATCGTGACCATGGCAGACATCTTCCCGGGCGCGCGGGTGGTGGAAGCCGGTGTGGGTTCCGGTGCACTTTCGATCTCCTTGCTACGCGCAGTGGGCGACGCCGGTTACCTCCACTCTTTTGAGCGCCGTGAAGAATTCGCCGACATCGCCCGCGGCAACGTGGAAACCATTTTCGGCGGGCCGCATCCTGCTTGGAAGATCTCGCTGGGCGACTTCCAGGAGGAAGTTGTCCGCACCGAGGAACCCGGATCCGTTGACCGCGTGGTTCTCGACATGCTGGCTCCTTGGGAATGCCTGGACGCAGTGGCAACGGTCCTGGCCCCCGGCGGCGTATGGATCAACTATGTAGCCACCGTCACCCAGCTCTCCCGTACTGCCGAAGCCATCCGTGCGGACGGCCGGTTCACGGAACCGGACGCCTGGGAGTCCATGGTTCGTGGCTGGCACCTCGAAGGCCTTGCCGTCCGTCCCGACCACCGCATGGTTGCCCACACCGGCTTCCTGTTGGTGACGCGTCGCCTTGCGGACGGTGTCACCGGAATCTCCGTCAAGCGCCGTCCTTCCAAGACTGAGTTCAGCGAAGAGGACTTGAATGCCTGGACGCCGGGAGCCGTGGGGGAGCGGGCTGTTTCCGACAAGAAACTGCGCCGTGCGGCGCGCGATGCGATTGCCGGGACCAACGTCAAGGACGACCCCTCAGCCTCGCACTAGGCAAACATCACAAACTGGTCCGCATTCCGGATGTCACAGGTTTCCCGACGCTTTTGAGGGCTAAGGTCTATTTATAGAAAGCGGGAAGGAGCTGATGCTTCGTGGATACGTCGAACAATGACTTCGGGCGGACAACACCTGAGGAGCCATCGAACAAGGCCGTGGCTGAGGGAAAAGCGGGACACAGCGGTGGGGCGATTCAACCGGTGGACGACGCCGGTGAGCTCACTGTTGCGGAACGCCAGATAAACATCCTTCGTGACAAGCTGCGCCACATCGACCGTCAACTGGCCGCCGCCACCCAGAACAACACCAAACTCGTGACCATGCTGGAAACGGCCAAGGCTGAAATCCTCCGGCTCAAAGGCGCCCTCGAACAGGACGGCCAACCGCCGTACAGCTTCGGGACCGTCCTGCAAATCAACCCCAGGCGCCAGCCAACGGCCGGCAGCACGGGCCAGGCTGCCACCGAGGAATCGGTTGACATCTTCAATGCCGGCCGCAAGATGCGCGTGGGCGTCAGCCCCCTCGTGAACCTCAACCAGCTGGCTGTTGGACAAGAAGTCCTCCTCAACGAGGCCCTGCTTGTGGTTGCCGGCCTTGGTTATGAGAGGGCGGGTGAACTCGTCACGCTCAAGGAAATGCTTGGCTCGGACCGTGCCCTCGTGGTGGGCCGCGCCGACGAGGAGCGGGTTGTCAGGCTTTCAGGTGCCCTGCAGAAAGTGCACCTTCGAGTCGGTGATGCCCTGTCACTCGATTCCCGCACCGGATACGCCCTCGAGAAGGTTCCCAGGGCGGAAGTCGAGAACCTTGTCCTCGAGGAAGTCCCCGATATTACCTACGAGGATATCGGCGGCCTGGGACCGCAAATCGAACAGATCCGGGATGCCGTCGAACTGCCGTTCCTGCACCCTGACCTGTACCGGGAACACGGCCTCAAGGCGCCCAAGGGCATTCTGCTATATGGCCCGCCAGGTTGCGGCAAGACACTGATCGCCAAGGCCGTGGCCAACTCGCTCGCCGCCCGCGCGTCCGAACGGGCCGGCAACGTGGATCTCAAGAGCTACTTCCTGAACATCAAGGGTCCTGAACTCCTTGACAAATACGTTGGCGAAACCGAACGCCACATCCGGCTGATCTTTGCCCGCGCGCGCGAAAAGGCCTCGGACGGCAGCCCCGTGGTGGTGTTCTTCGATGAAATGGACTCGCTGTTCCGCACCCGCGGCACGGGTGTCTCCTCCGACGTCGAGACAACGATCGTCCCTCAGCTCCTCAGCGAGATCGACGGCGTGGAGCGGCTGGATAACGTGATCGTCATTGGCGCCTCGAACCGCGAAGACATGATCGACCCCGCCATTCTTCGCCCCGGCCGTTTGGACGTGAAAGTCAAGATCCACCGGCCCGACGCCGAGGCAGCTGCCGACATTTTCGCCAAGTACATCACCACGGACCTACCCTTCCATGCAACGGACCTGGCTGAACACGGTGGCGATGTGCAGGCCACCGTCGACGCCATGATCCAGCGCACCGTCGAGGCCATGTACTCCACCGAGAAATCCAATGAGTACCTCGAAGTCACCTATGCCAACGGCGACACCGAGATGCTCTACTTCAAGGATTTCAACTCGGGTGCAGTGGTCCAAAACGTGGTGGACCGTGCCAAGAAATACGCCATCAAGGATCTCCTGCTGACCCAGCAGAAGGGCCTGCGGATCGATCACTTCCTGCGCGCCGTCGTCGACGAATTCCGCGAACACGAGGACATGCCCAACACCACCAATCCGGATGACTGGGCACGTATCTCAGGCAAGAAGGGCGAACGCATCACGTACATCCGCACCATCGTCCAGGGCAAGGCCGGCCAGGAGCCCGGGAAGTCGATCGAGACGACTCCCAATACCGGCCAGTACCTGTGACGGCCCGGCCGGAAGGCCTGCCCTCTGAGAAACTTCCCGTGGGCGGGGCCATGCGGGTCATGGGTTCGGAAACTGAATACGGTATCCACGCTCCCTCCGCACCGGGGGCGAACGCCACGATGATGTCCGCGCGAATCATCCAGGCCTACGCGAACCTGACGCGGCAACGGGCGGCCGGGGGCGCTGAAACGCGGTGGGACTATACGGACGAGGAACCCCTGCATGATGCACGTGGTTGGACGGTTGAGCGCAGTGCTGCAGACCCCAGCCAGCTGACCGACAGGCCTCCGGTGCTCGACGCCGAGGCGGTTGCGCTGGCTTACGGGCGGCAGGAACTCGAAGCCGATGGCAGCGACGAGTCTGGTTCCCTGCTGATGAATATGGTCCTCGGCAACGGGGCGCGCCTGTACGTGGACCATGCCCATCCGGAATACTCGAGTCCCGAGGTCACGAATCCCCGAGACATCGTTGCGTGGGACGCGGCCGGCGATCTCGTCGCCTTGGCCACGGTCCGGAAGGTCGCAGCCGATCCCGATCTGCCAGCCATCAACCTGTACAAAAACAACACCGACAACAAGTCGGTGTCCTACGGTTCCCACGAGAACTACCTCATGCCGCGGGCGGTGCCCTTCGGGGAGATCGTCCGTGGCCTGACGCCGTTCTTCGTCACGCGCCAGGTCATCTGCGGAGCCGGACGACTCGGCAAGGGCCAGGACGGTTCGACTGCCGGATTCCAAATCAGTCAGCGCGCGGACTTCTTCGAAGCCGAGGTCGGATTGGAAACCACCATCCGGCGTCCGATCATCAACACCCGGGATGAGCCGCACGCCACGGCGGACAAGTACCGGCGCTTGCACGTCATCATCGGCGACGCCAACTTGAGCCAAGTGTCCAACTACCTGAAGTTCGGCACCACGGCTTTGGTCCTGAGCCTCATCGAAGCCGGCCAAGCTCCGAAGATCGAAGTGCACGAGCCTGTGAGCGGGTTGCAGGCAATCAGCCACGACACCTCTCTGACTGCTACTGTCAGGCTTCTCGACGGTCGGCGCGTAACCGCATTGGACATCCAATGGATGTATTACGAGGCTGCCGACAAACTTGCCCAGGAAAGCGGTGTCTCCGATTCCTTCAGCGGAGACGGCCATACCCGGGATGTCCTGGACCGGTGGGAGTCGACGTTGGGGCTTCTGGGGAGCAACCCCGCAGGTGCCTCTTCTTCCGTCGAGTGGCTCGCCAAGATGTCCCTCTTGGAGGGTTACCGGAACCGTGACGGACTGGAATGGAACGACGCCCGCCTGGGGCTGATCGATTTGCAATGGTCCGACGTGAGGCCTGAGAAAGGCCTCTACTACCGCATGCTTTCGCGTGACCGGATGCAGAGGATCGTCGACGACGCCGCCATCAGCCGCGCTGTGGTCGAACCGCCGTCGGACACACGGGCTTATTTTCGTGGGAAGTGCGTTTCCAGCTTCGGCAAGGACGTTGTCGGCGCCAGTTGGGATTCGGTCATTTTCGACGTTCCCGGCATCGGCAAACTCCAGCGGGTGCCCACGCGGGAACCCCTCCGCGGCACGGAAGCACTCACCGGCCAGCTCTTTCAAAAGCACGCCACAGCGGGTGCGTTCCTCCGTGAATTGCTCGGACTGGACCCGGCCCCGCCAGCCTGAACCGGCAGCAGGTGAAAGGCCGCCAAACGGGCTCTTAAAACCGCAGCGTGGCGGCCCGCCCCGTGGCAGTATGGCATTACAGGAAGTCCCCGTTGCCGGGGATGGACAGAATGGAGAAGGAAATGGCAGCTCAGGAGCAGCAGCAACCGCAGTCCCGCGACGTCGAGACAGAGGCTGACGTCCCGGAGGTCCCGCCCGCAGCACCGGAGGCACAGGCCTCGGTCGCCACGCAGGGCGTGGACGATCTCCTCGACGAAATTGATGGCGTACTTGAATCGAACGCCGAAGAGTTCGTGCGGGCATTTGTGCAAAAGGGCGGCCAGTAAGCAGCCGCCAGCTAATCTCAGGGCCCGGCCGGCGCGAGGCCGCCGGGCATCGGATGTCAGAGTCGAAGGAGCGCAGCAATGCAGGATCCAGCAGCCGGCCATCTGGCCACCCAAGCAACGTCTTCGTTCACAGAGCATCTGCAACGCTCCAGGCCTGAACTCCTTCCCTTCAATCAAGTGCTGCCCGCGGGACAGATTCCGCCGGTACCCCATGCCACGACAATCGTTGCCCTGAGTTATCCCGGTGGCGTCCTGATGGCGGGCGATCGGCGCGCCACCATGGGCAATGTCATCGCCAGCAGGCATATTGAGAAAGTCTTCCCGGCCGACGATTACTCCGTCCTGGGCATTGCCGGCACTGCCGGACTGGCCATCGACATCACGCGGTTGTTCCAGGTGGAATTGGAACACTACGAAAAGATCGAAGGCACGCTGTTGAGCCTGGACGGCAAGGCCAACCGGCTTGGGGCCATGATCAGGGGAAACCTGCCCATGGCGATGCAGGGTCTTGCAGTGATCCCGCTTTTCGCAGGCTTCGACCAGGCCGCCGGCGTCGGACGGCTTTTTTCCTACGATGTCACAGGCGGACGATACGAGGAATTGGAGCACCACTCTGTCGGCTCCGGTTCCGTGTTCGCCCGTGGTGCCCTGAAGAAACTGTGGCGGCCGAGCCTCACCGAAGACGAGGCAGTCGCCGTCGCCGTCGAAGCCCTCTATGACGCGGCCGACGACGATTCCGCCACAGGCGGACCGGACCCTGTCCGCCAACTCTGGCCGGTGGTGTACACGGTCACCCGCGCCGGCGCCCGTCGCGTGTCCGAACGGGAGTTGGCGACAATCGCCGGATCCATCATTGAATCGCGCGCAGCTGCCGGACGGGAGGCCTGATATGACCCAGCAGTTTTATGTTTCGCCCGAACAGCTGATGAAGGACCGCGCGGACTTCGCGCGGAAGGGCATCGCCCGGGGCCGTTCCGTCGTCGTGATCAGTTGCGCCGACGGCATCGCGCTGGTGGCGGAAAATCCCTCGCCGTCCCTGCATAAGATCGGCGAGATCTACGACAAGATCGCCTTCGCCGCGGTAGGCAAGTACAACGAGTTTGAGAGCCTCCGGCAGGCTGGTGTCCGCTACGCCGACGTCCGCGGCTATTCGTACGATCGCGAGGACGTCACCGCCCGCGGACTGGCCAGCGTCTATGCGCAGAGCCTCGGCGCAGTCTTCACTGCGGAACAGAAGCCGTTCGAAGTGGAGCTCGCCGTGGCAGAGGTCGGGCACACCCAGGTCGAGGATCATCTGTACCGGCTGACCTTTGACGGGTCCATTGCCGACGAGAACGGCTTTGTGGTCATGGGCGGCCTGGCCGAGCAAGTAGCGGAGGTCGTGGCCGGCGGCTGGAAGGCTGATCTCAGCCTGGCCGGCGCCCTGCGCCTGGCGGTCAAGGCACTTGCCACGGACAAGGACGTGGACGCCCTGCCCGGGACCGCCGTGGAGGCGGCAGTGCTGGACCGGAGTCCGGAAAGCGGTCGCGGTTCCCGTCGGGCATTCCGGCGGCTCCGGGCAGAGGAAATCACGCAGCTGCTGGCAGGGGAGGCCTGAGATGGACAAGAGAATATTTGGGATAGAAACCGAGTTCGGCATTTCGTATTCGAGCCCCGACTCAAGGCCCTTGGCCCCAGAGGAAGTCGCCAGGTACCTTTTTCGCAAGGTGGTGAGCTGGGGACGCTCGTCCAACGTCTTCCTGACCAACGGCTCGCGCCTTTACCTTGACGTCGGCTCGCACCCGGAATACGCCACCGCCGAATGTGACGATCTCGCGCAGCTGATCGCCCACGATCGGGCGGGTGAACTCATTCTCGACGACCTCGTAGATGAAGCGCAGGCGCGCCTCGCGGCGGAGGGATTCAACGGCACGGTTTACCTGTTCAAGAACAACACCGATTCCGCCGGAAACTCCTACGGCAGCCATGAGAACTATTTGATTCCCCGGCGGGGTGAGTTCTCGCGGCTCGCCGAGATCCTCATTCCCTTCCTCGTCACACGGCAGCTGATCGTTGGTGCGGGCAAGGTCCTGAAGACGCCCCATGGTGCCACCTTCGCGTTCTCGCAACGGGCAGACCACATTTGGGAAGGTGTATCTTCAGCAACCACACGGTCCCGCCCCATCATCAACACCCGCGATGAGCCGCACGCCGATGCCGAGTTCTTCCGTCGCCTGCACGTGATCGTCGGTGACTCCAACATGTCCGAGACCACCGCCCTGTTGAAGGTGGGAACGGTGGATCTGCTCCTGCGCATGATCGAGGCCGGAGTGATCATGAGGGACATGCGCATGGAGAACCCGATCCGCAGCATCCGCGAAATCTCCCATGATCTCAGCGGTAAGGCCTTGGTCCGCCTGGCCAACGGGCGGCAACTGACGGCCCTGGATATCCAGCGCGAATACCTAGCGAAGGTGAGCGCGTTCGTGTCATCGAACGGAGCCCACAATCCTCACGTACCGCTCATCCTGGACCTGTGGGAGCGCACGCTGAATGGCATTGAAAGCGGCGACACCAGTGGGATCGACACCGAAGTGGACTGGGCCATCAAGAAGAAGCTGATGGATGGCTACATGCGTCGCCATGGAATCGGCCTGGATTCCCCGCGGATCGCGCAGCTGGATCTCACTTATCACGACATCTCGCGTAGGCGCGGGCTCTTCTTCCTCCTCCAGGCCCGTGGTGCTGCCCGGCGCTTGGTGGCGGACACAGACATCAAGGACGCCGTGGATGCGCCGCCGCAAACCACCCGGGCAAAACTCCGCGGCGACTTTGTCCGGCGGGCCCAGGAGCTTGGCCGTGACTACACCGTGGACTGGGTCCATTTGAAGTTGAACGACCGCGCCCACCAGACGATTTTATGCAAGGACCCCTTCCGCAGCGTTGACGAGCGGGTGGATGCCCTGCTGGACTCAATGAGCTGACTCCCAGCTTCACCGGTTATTCTGGAGGTTGGCCTTTAACGGGCCTCTACGTGCATGGCCGAGCCTGGCCCGGCCGTGCTCTCCTTTTGCCCCGACGAAAGTTCAATTTGTGCGACGTCTACTAGCAATGCTTATCCCTGGCCTCCTGCTGCTCACCGCCTGTGGCGGAACCCCGGCAGCAGCTCCGCCGGAGCCCACCAGTCAGTCCGCCGGCGAAGTCGCCAAGCTGGATTCCCTCAAGGTCTCCGACAATGGAGACAAGAAGGCCCCCGGCCTGGAATTCACCAAGCCGCTGGACGTGACACAGCCAACCATCAAACTGGTCACCGACGGCACCGGCGATAGAGTGAAGGCCGGTCAGATCGCAGAGATCGCCTACATCGCCGTCGACGGCAAAGATGGCAAGACCCTTGAAGACACCTTCACCACGGGACCTATGCCGGTCGAACTGAACGACCAACTCAAGACCGGCAGTGCTGTGCTCTACAACGCGCTGGTCGGCGCGAAAGTAGGCGCCGACATCGCTTTCGCCGTCCCCGGAACCGCGGCGAGCGGAACAACAGCGGCAACTTCGTCGCAGCTGGTGGTCTTCAAGGTCACTTCAGTCAAGGACGCCACCAAGGCCCTGGACAAGCCCGAGGGGGATGCCGTGACGCCTCCCGCTGGCCTGCCCACGGTCAAGGTCGATGACAAGGGAATTCCGCAGATTTCCGTCGACGGCGCGGCGGCTCCACAGAGTCTTATTGCCCAGGACCTCATCAAGGGCAAGGGCGCCGTCGTCAAGGAAACGGACACTCTGACGGTCAACTACGTCGGCGTCAACCTGGTGGGCGGCAAGAAGTTCGACTCCAGCTACGATCGCGGAAAGACCGCAAGTTTTGCGCTGAACGGCGTCATCAAGGGCTGGACCCAAGGTCTAGCCGGCAAGACAGTCGGATCCCGGGTTCTTCTGGTTATCCCCAAGGACCTCGCGTACGGCGACGCCGGTCAAGGTGACGCGAAGGGCGACCTCGTCTTCGTCGTGGACATCCTCGGCGCCAACTAGCCTTCAGCAAAATTCACACCGCATTGCCCCTATCAAATTGAGGAGTACCCATGTCATTTGGCCAGCGTGATTACGACCGCACTAAGCCGGAAATCGACTTCCCGGAGGGCGACGTCCCCGTGGAACTCGTCATCAAGGACATCATCGTCGGTGACGGCGCCGAGGCTCAGGCCGGCGACACCGTCTCCACTCATTACGTTGGCGTGGCTTGGTCCACGGGCGAGGAATTCGACGCATCTTGGGGCCGCGGGGCGCCGCTGGACTTCCGGGTCGGCGTTGGCCAGGTCATCCAGGGTTGGGACCAGGGTCTGCTTGGCATGAAGGTCGGCGGCCGTCGTCGTCTGGAAATCCCCTCGGAGCTCGCCTATGGCTCCCGTGGCGCGGGCGGGGCCATCAAGCCCAACGAAGCACTCATCTTCGTCGTGGATCTCGTGGCAGTTCGCTAGGTTTCCGCAGCCTAGGAAGGCGCGTCTGCAGCCGGAGGAATCCGGCCGCAGACGCGCCTTCCGCCTTTGCCGCAGGAATTTAGTAACGTTGCAATCGTGTCCGCATCACGAACCGAACGACTCCTGAACCTGCTGATCGCCCTTTTGAATACCAAATACGGGCTGTCCCGGGCCGTTCTCAGGGACAAGGTCTACCACGACTCCGGCGACAGCGACGTCGCGTTTGGCCGCATGTTCGAACGGGACAAGGCGGACCTGAAGCAGTTTGGTTTCGTCATCGAAACGCTCCTTGACCATGGTTTCGGCTCAGACGATCCCGCTTCCACGCGCTACCGCATCGGTAGGGAATCCAACCGCCTGCCGGACGTGCGTCTGACCCCTGCGGAGGGAACAGTACTGCTTCTGGCCGCGCAGTTGTGGGAACGCGCAGCGCTGGGCTCTGCAGCAGCCAGCGCGCTGAGGAAGCTGCAGGCCTCCGGCGACCTTGCCGACGTCGAACTTCCAGCGGGCGTCCAGCCGCGCATCAAGCCCGCGGGCCAGGCTTTTGACGACATCATCGGCGCCATGAATGGCCAGCACCCCGTTGCCTTCCACTACCGTGCCGCCAGCACCGGAAAAGAAGAGCGCCGATTTGTGGAGCCCTGGGGCTTGGGGAGCCGCTTCGGCCAGTGGTACCTGGTGGGCTTCGACCGGGGTCGGGGGGCCAAACGTTTCTTCCGCCTGTCCCGGATGACGAGCGAGGTTCAGGTTGAGACACGGGACCACTGCGAGATTCCGACGGGTTTTGATATCCGCGCCGAACTGGACAGCCTCAATGAACTCCCCTTGCAGGAGGCCCAGCTCGACGTAGCGGAGGGCCGCTTGCTGGGACTCCGCAAGCGGGCGGTGAGCATCGCGGACACGTCTGGGAGCGCTGGCCCCCACAACGGCAGGGACCGCCTGTCCGTGCCGTTCCGGGACAGCGAGTTGCTGGCCGAAGAATTGGCCTCCTACGGTCCGCACGTGAGCGTGGCGGGGCCGCCTGAGTTGCGTGGAGCCGTGATTCGGCGGCTTGAAGCCGCCGGCGCGTTCGCCTCGCGCCCCGCCGTCGAGATCCGCTTTCCCGAGGCCGGTCCCGCGCCGCGGGTGCGCAAGCGAACCTCGGAGAACCAACTCAACCGGATGTTGCAGTTGGTGCCTTTCCTTGTCCACAACCAGGGCTTGCCCATCCAGGAGGTGGCGGACCGCTTCGGTATCACCCGCAAGGAATTGCTTGAGGACTTGAAGATACTGATCTGCTCCGGCCGTCCTGAAGGCTATCCGGATGACTTGTTCGATATCGATTGGGAAAACGAGCACGTCTACATCCGGGAGCACCTCGAACTCAACCGGCCCATCCGCTTCAGCGTCGACGAAGCCTGCGCTCTGCTGACGGGCCTGGCCACCCTGGGCGGGCTCCCCGCCCAGGCAGGCATGTCGGAAGACGAACAGAGCGGGGCCCTGGAGTCCGTGACCCTGAAGCTCACCGGCGCGGCGGGGGAGGCCGGCCGTTTGGCCGCGGCCGTCGCCGGCCCGCCCGTCACGCCCGCCGATGCCGGAGTTTTCGACACCATCACCCGGGCGATCCAGGCCGGTAGCCAATTGCGTCTTCGCTACCTGTCACCGCAACGCGATTCAATCTCCGAACGGGACGTCGACCCCCTCCGGCTCTACTCGCTGGACAACACCTGGTATTTCGAGGCGTACTGTCACAACAAAGCCGGGCTGCGGAATTTCCGCCTGGACCGCGTTGAGGAGATCGCACCGAACGGCAGGGTTGTTTCCGGGGCCGGCAGCGCCGAGGACGGCGTTCCGGTGAAGCTCTACACGCCCAACGACGACGATGTCGTGGTTGTCCTCCAGCTGACTCGACAAGGTGCCGGACTGGCGGATGACTACTACGCGGAACGGACAGCAGTGCTTCCCGATGGCGGACTGCTCGCCGAGATCCGATTCGGAAACGCTGACTGGTTACCGATGTTCGTTGCCCAGCATGGGGGTGCGGCCCGGATCCTGCAGCCTGCCGGGCTGGCGGACGCCTCCGCAGAGTGGCTTGCCGCGGCCCTCGGGCAGTACAAGTAGCCGGACCCAATACAAACGGTGAAGGCTGGATAGACTACTCAAATGCCTTGGTGGTCCTGGATCCTTCTGTGGGTCGCTCTGATTGCAGTGTCCTTGCTTTGCTACGTCCTGTTGGGCATCAGGCTTTTCCGGACTTTCATGGCGACGATGCATGAGCTGAGTGCGGCGGGGGAGCAGCTGGGGCGTCGCACGCGCCTTCCCGAACACCCTGACGACGACGGCGGTGCCTCGCCGAGAGTGTTCGGCGAGGCCGTTTTTGCCTCACCGGAACAGATGCGTCATGATTACGTGACGGCCAAGGCCTCCCGCCAGGAAGTGCGTCGCCAAAAGCGCGTTAAGCGCAAAGCAGGGCGGGGCCAACCCCAGTCCCTGCACGACATCGAATTCAGTTAGACGTAGGATGTATTCCAACGAAAGGACTTCCCGTGGGACGACTATTTGATGGCCCTTGGCCAATTGTCATTATCATCATCGTGGCCCTGCTGCTGTTTGCGGCACCCAAGCTTCCGGCCATGGCCCGGAGCCTCGGTCAGTCGATGCGCATCATCAAATCCGAAGTCAAGGAAATGAAGAACGACGGGAAGCCGGCGGCCAAGGACGACAC
This sequence comes from Arthrobacter sp. MMS18-M83, assembly GCF_026683955.1. Classification (NCBI taxonomy): domain Bacteria; kingdom Bacillati; phylum Actinomycetota; class Actinomycetes; order Micrococcales; family Micrococcaceae; genus Arthrobacter; species Arthrobacter sp. MMS18-M83. The sequence continues at coordinate 4,628,796 of NZ_CP113343.1, forward strand.
GGACCCCGTTGAAGGCAAAGTGGTCAACCACCCCGAAGCCACCACCAAGAGCGGCAACGACACTGACGTTCCGCCAGCAACCCGTAGCTAAGCAGTAGTGGCAACGAAGACGGGCCGCAAAGCCAACCCCGAAGGGCGGATGGCGCTCCTAGACCACCTGAAGGAGCTTAAGAACCGGCTGATCAAGTCTGCCATCGGCGTGTTCCTGGGCGCCGTGGCAGGATGGTTCCTCTATGAGCCTGTGGTCAACAGCTTGTCGGATCCGTTGGTCAAGATCGCCGAGGAGACCAAGCGGACCGCGGTCCTCAATTTCGCGAGTGTGGCGGATCCGTTCGACTTCAAGCTCCGTATTGCCATCCAGATCGGCCTGGTCATCTCCAGCCCGATCTGGATCTACCAGGTCTGGGCCTTCATCACCCCGGGCCTGACCAAGAAGGAGCGGCGCTACACCCTCGGGTACATGGCCGCGGCGGTGCCTTTGTTCCTGGTGGGCGTGTATGTCGCATGGTTGGTGATTCCGAACGTCGTGCGCGCCTTGCTGCAGTTCACGCCCCAAAACGGCGCCAACAACATCGACGCATCGCAGTATCTGACGTTCGCCACGCACATGCTTCTGTTCCTCGGTATCGCCTTCCTGGTCCCAGTGGTGTTGGTGGGCGTCAATATGGCGGGCGTTTTGACCGGCAGGACCATCCTCAAGGCGTGGCGTATCACCGTCTTCCTTGTGTTCGTCCTGGCCGCCGTGGCAGCTCCCGGTGCGGACGCCCTGTCGATGTTCATGCTCGCTGGCCCCCTGCTGGCGCTATTCTTCGCCGCAATCGGGCTATGCATCCTGAACGACAAACGGCGCGCGCGCCATCAGGCGAAGGTCGCCGCTGAGACGGAAGCCACTGCCGACGTCGCCACACCTGCCTCTGATCTGGAGAATCTGTAGTCTTCCGGCCACTAGGCTTGAAGCATGTCCTCCAATTCAGGGGCCCTTTCGCCCTCAGAAGCTTTTCAAGCTGCAGCGCAAAGGAGTGCTGAGTCGAAAACCTATCTCGGCACTTTTGCCCAGTCGCTGGAATTCGAACTTGACGATTTCCAGCGTGACGCATGCCGTTCGTTGCAGGAAGGCAAGGGAGTACTGGTTGCGGCGCCCACGGGGGCCGGAAAGACAATCGTCGGAGAATTCGCGATCTACCTCGCCCTGGAACGCGGACTCAAAGCCTTTTACACGACGCCCATCAAGGCGCTGAGCAACCAGAAGTTCTCCGAGCTTTCAGCGAAGTATGGCGCATCAAACGTGGGCCTGCTGACCGGTGATACCACCATCAACGGCGAGGCTCCCATCGTCGTCATGACCACCGAAGTCCTGCGGAACATGTTGTATTCGGACTCCGACACCCTGGGCGACCTTGGCTACGTGGTCATGGATGAGGTGCATTACCTTGCGGACCGCTTCCGTGGCGCAGTTTGGGAGGAAGTCATTATCCACCTGCCCAGCGAGGTGCAAGTGGTTTCCCTGAGCGCCACGGTGTCCAACGCGGAAGAGTTCGGTGCGTGGCTGGATACCGTGCGCGGACACACCGATGTGATTGTCTCCGAGCACCGTCCTGTCCCGTTGTGGCAGCACGTCATGGTGGGCCGTGAGATCGTCGACCTCTTCGCCGGGGACACGAGCTTTGATCAGATTGCTCCAGGGGCGACCGACGGCGAGGCACCCTTGCCGGTGGCAGTCCAGGAGTTGGACCGGAATCCCGGGCAGAAGGAATTCGAGGTCAATCCCGAGCTGTTGTCCATGGCCAGGGCAGAGAGCCAGATGAACTTCCGTGGCCGATTCGGTCACGGTGGACGCGGCCGCCGCAGGCAGGACCGCCAACGTGACAACAGTGCCGCGGAGCAGCGGAGTCCGGTGCGCAAAGCCAGCCGGCCGCAGATCATTGCGAGCTTGGACCGGCAGGGGCTCCTCCCGGCCATCACCTTCATTTTCTCCCGTGCTGGCTGCGACGGGGCCGTAGCGCAGTGTGCCGGGGCCGGGTTGTGGCTGACTACCGAGCGGGAACAGCAGATCATCGCGGCCCGGGTAGATGAGGCGAGCCGCGAAATTCCCGCAGACGACCTCGATGTGCTGGGGTTTTGGAGCTGGCGTGATGGCCTGCTCAGGGGGCTCGCTGCGCACCACGCCGGTTTGCTGCCGACTTTCAAGGAAGTCGTCGAAAACCTGTTCGCCGACGGTCTGGTGAAGGCGGTGTTCGCCACGGAGACCTTGGCGCTGGGCGTCAACATGCCAGCCCGCTGCGTCGTCCTGGAGAAGCTCGACAAGTTCAACGGCGAAGCCCACGTCAACATCACGGCGGGGGAGTACACCCAGCTCACCGGCCGTGCGGGAAGGCGTGGAATCGACGTCGAAGGTCACGCCGTGGTCCTCTGGCAGCCGGGAACCGATCCGGCGGCTGTCGCCGGCCTTGCTTCGCGGCGCACCTATCCCCTTAATTCCAGTTTCCGGCCCACCTACAACATGAGCATCAACCTGATCGCCCAGTTCGGACGTCCCCGGGCGCGGCAGATCCTCGAGTCATCGTTCGCCCAGTTCCAGGCCGATCGTTCCGTCGTGGGGCTGGCGCGGCAGGTTCGGAGCCGTGAAGAGTCACTCGCCGGCTATGCCGAGTCGATGAAGTGTCATCTTGGCGACTTCACCGAGTACGCGAAGCTGCGGCGGGACCTCAGCGATGCCGAGGAGTATGCATCCCGGAGTACCTCAAGGGCCCGCAAATCCCTGACGGTGGAATCCCTCACCCGCCTTATGCCTGGAGACATCGTCAAGGTTCCCGGCGGACGCTCGCCCGGTTACGCCGTCGTCCTCGATGCCGATCCCAATGCGCGTGAACCGCGGCCCGCAGTCCTGACGGAAGACAACCAGTTGCACACGATCGGCGCCCACGAGGTCGAAGGTCCGGTCACGCCCGTGTCCTGGATCCGCATCCCGAAGTCGTTCAACGCGAAGCTGCCCAAATCCCGCCGTGACCTGGCATCGGCAATGCGGAACGCAGTGCGGGAGGAGCGGCCGCCTGCCCGGGGGACCAACAGGAACGAGGACTTTGGCCGCGCCCGTTACTTGCCGGACCAGGAGAAGAAAATCTCGGACCTGCGCCGGGCACTCCGCGCCCATCCTTGCCATGGCTGCAGCGAACGTGAAGACCATGCCCGCTGGGCCGAGCGTTGGTGGAAACTGCGCCATGAAACCGATGGGCTTGTCCGGCAGATCCAAGGCCGCACCAACACGATCGCGAAGACTTTTGACCGTGTGTGCGATGTCCTCGCCGCTTACGGTTACCTGCGGACGTCCGACGCCGGCCATGTCGCGATCAGCGCGGACGGCCAGCGCCTTCGCCGAATCTACGGCGAAAAGGACCTGCTCATCTCCCAGTCCATTCGCCAGGGCGCCATCAATGACCTCGACGCCGCAGAACTGGCTTCGCTGGCCAGCACTTTGGTTTACCAAGCCAAGCGCGACGATCGCGGTCTCCGGCCCAAGATGCCGTCCATCTCCCTCGAAACCTCCGTGGACATCGTGGTACGTGAATGGTCCTCCCTGGAAGACGTCGAGGACAAGAACAGGCTCCCGCTGACGGCCGAGCCGGAACTCGGACTCGTTTGGCCCATTTTCAAGTGGGCCAAAGGCCGCCACCTTCAGGAAGTACTCAGTGGCACCGACCTCGCAGCAGGGGACTTCGTGCGTTGGGCGAAGCAGGTGATCGACCTGCTGGACCAGATGGCCAAGATTCCCGGGCTCGAACGGAGCCAGGCCAAGACATGCCGAGAAGCGATCGATCTGGTCCGCCGCGGTGTAGTGGCCTATTCCAACGTCTCCTGACCCACCACAGATTCCCAGCAAGGAGCACTTCCATGACTCATCCAGGCATGCCCGCTGAAACTACGCCCCGCAAGGTCACGATGTACCGGAACGGTTCCGTCTATACCGCTGCGGACCCCTTTGCAACGGCAATGCTGGTTGACGGAGACACTGTTGCCTGGGTTGGTTCAGAGCAAGCCGCGACGTCGATTGCCGATTCGTCGATGGAAGTCATTGATTTGCGGGGAGCTTTGCTCGCTCCCGGCTTCGTAGATTCGCATATGCATCTCACCGAGACCGGAATTGCGGCTGACGCCCTCCAACTTGCCGGGGTCCGCTCGGCCCGGGAACTGCTCGACGTCGTCGCCCGCGCCGCAAAAGCGTTTGGTGCCACCGGCACCGTGCTGGGTCATGGCTGGGACGAATCGATGTGGCAGGACAAGACGCTGCCTGCGGCGGAAGAAATCGATCGAGCCGCCGGTGGACGCAAGGTGTATCTTGCGCGCGTGGACGCGCACTCGGCCCTTGTTTCACCTTCCTTGGCCTCTGCTGCCGGCATCGCCGGCCTTGACGGCTACGACGGTTCGGCCCACGTTCTGAGGGCTGCTCACACGGCCTCGCGCTTGGCCGCCAGGCAGTTCCCCGAAGCCGAGCGCCGCCGGTACCAGGAACTTGCCCTTCGCGAGGCTGCGGCCAACGGCTACGTGGCGCTTGCTGAGATGGCCGCACCACACCTGTGCAGTGTTGAGGACCTGCGGATGTCCGCCTCGTGGAACGAAAGCCGGGAGGGTGTCCCCGAGATCCTGCCCTATTGGGGCGAACTTGCTACATCGGCCGAGCATGCTGCTTCCATTTTGGAAGGCCTGGGCGTACCTGTTCTTGGCTTGGCCGGTGATTTGAACATCGACGGTTCCATCGGGTCACGAACGGCAGCCCTCAACGCCGACTACGCTGACGCGCCAGGGCATCGAGGAAGCCTCTATCTCTCCGTGGACGAGGCTGCCCGTCATCTGGCCGCTTGTTCAGCGCTGGGAGTCCAAGCAGGTTTCCACGTCATAGGCGACGCCGGACTGAAGACCGCGCTGGATGCCTTGGACCTTGCCGCGGCAGACCTGGGAGAGCAACGGGTCCGTGCAGCTGCGCATCGCCTCGAACATGTGGAAATGGCAGATGCGGCGGATTTCGCCCGTCTTGCCAAGTACTCGATCACCGTGAGCGCGCAGCCCGCGTTTGATGCCGCCTGGGGTGGAGGTGGAAAACTCTATGAGCAGCGCCTGGGCGGCCCACGGAGAGCGGCCATGAACCCCTTCGCCTCGTACTACTCCACCGGCGTGCCCGTGTGCTTTGGAAGCGACAGCCCGGTCACCCCCTTGCGCCCGTGGTCCAGTGTCCGGGCATGCTTGGAGCACAGCAATCCGGACCAGCGTATTTCGGCGCGGGCCGCCTTCATTGGACACACCCGCGCTGGGTGGCGGGCCAGCAGGCAGCGCAATCCGCTCATGGGGCAATTGGTTCCCGGGGCACCTGCAAGTTTTGCAGTGTGGGAGGTTGAAGAGCTGATGGTTCAGGTGGCGGATGACCGTGTCCAATCCTGGTCCACTGATCCGCGCGCCCGTACGCCCCTTCTGCCCGCGCTGGACAGCGGAAGCGACCCCGCCTGCCTGCAGACAGTACGGGAGGGCCGGGAGCTCTTCTCAAGGGAATCATTGCGGCGGTAGTTGTAAATATCCTGCCAATACTGAAGGCCCCCTGACCTGCGTCTATGAACGAACCCGCAGGTCAGGGGGCGCTTGACAGTGTTTGTGAAGCCCGTAGCATTTAGGGTCAACAGGCTTCCACAGGGAATACCTGGTTGTCTGGCCGCGGTGGGGTTCGTGTCAAAACAGTCAATGGGCCCGTTTTCAGACCGTGGCACTCGTAGTGGGCAGGTCCGCAGTGCAGCAGAAAACGGTTCGGCCTCTAGTTGGAAACACGGGTCGGCACTGGACCTGGGCTTGTGGACCTGCCCGCGGCCAAGCAAATTTGGTGTGTCAAGCACCACAAGTGGCCCTGCGCACGCCGGGTCGTCGCCCTATAATGGAGAGTTGCGCCAGGATCCCAGCCTCGCTGCTGCTCCGGCTCACTGACCGCTCCATCAAGGAAAGGCCTCTTTTTGCGTGTCCTGACGATCATCCCCACCTATAACGAGCTGGAATCGCTGCCCAAGACCCTCGGACGGCTGCGCGCGGCTGTCCCCGCCTCTGACGTCTTGGTTGTCGACGACAACAGCCCTGACGGCACGGGACAGCTCGCCGACAGCATCGCGGCCGAGGACAGCCAGGTCCATGTCCTCCACCGCAAGGGCAAGGAAGGCCTCGGGGCCGCCTATATTGCCGGATTCAGATGGGGTATGGCGGCTGGCTACGACGTCCTCGTAGAGATGGACGCTGATGGTTCACATCAGCCCGAGCAACTGCCGTTGTTGTTGGATGCCATCAACGACGGCGCCGACCTCGCCATGGGCTCACGCTGGGTTCCCGGGGGAGGCACTGTGAACTGGCCTCTGTACCGCCAAGCGATCTCACGCACCGGCAGCACATACGCCCGCATCATGCTTGGCTTGAAGATCAAGGACATTACTGGAGGGTACCGCGCCTTCCGCCGCAGCACCCTTGAGGCCCTCAAGTTGGACCAGGTCGAATCGGTGGGCTACGGCTTCCAGGTGGACCTTGCGTGGAGGGTCGCCAAGCTGGGCCTGAAGATCGTAGAACGCCCCATCACCTTTGTTGAGCGCGAGCTAGGGGCTTCCAAGATGAGTGGCAACATCGTTGTTGAGGCCATGATCAACGTGACCAAGTGGGGGTTGGCCTCCCGCTGGGCCGCGCTGACCCGGAAGAAGTCCCCGGTTTCAAAGTAGGCAGAACAAAGGCCGGGTCCGCACTCTGTTAAGAGTGCGGACCCGGCCTTTGTCTTAGGACTGCCTTTGGCAATGCCTTATGCCGAGCGGCGTTCCCCGCGGCGTTCACGCAGGATGTTCAGCCGATCTTCAAGGATCTGCTCGAGTTCGGGAAGGCTGCGGCGTTCCAGCAGCATGTCCCAGTGGGTTCGGACGGCCTTCTCGTTGGTGTCAACGGGGCGTTCGCCATCAACCAGGAGCGCTTCCTTGCCCGTCTTGGAAACCCAAACAGGGGGAATCTCCGCTTCGGACGAGAAGGTCACGAAGACCTGCTCCCCGTCCGCGCAACGGTATTCAACCCTCTGGCGCGGCGCCGGCTCAACGCCGGACTCGGTTTCCATGCTCTGGGCGCCAAGACGCATGCCCCGCAGGCTGCGATCGCTCATGATTACTCCCTCTGTCTGTTCACGGAACCAGGCTCCGCGCTAGCCGGACGCCGAATCGACGCAGCCCGGGCTACTGTATGCACACGTTGCATCACTAGATGAAACGCCTGACCAAGCGTTAATGTTCCGTTCGGACTGAACCGGCCGGACAAATACACCATTATACGCGGATCGATGCAGGCAGGACAAAGCGGGGGAGCCATTCCTGACAAAAGCCTGCCTGGCGGCACTCCGATGCGACCCAGACGCCACGAGGGACCGGCCCCATGAAGAAGGCCGGTCCCTCGTCGCGAACTGGATTGCGAAGCTGCCTTCGGCTACGCCGGCGGATCCTGTGCCGGGGGAGTCGATTCGGGGTGTCCGGAACTCACTGCCGTGGTGGCCGCCGGTGCGGAAACTTCGGCTGCGGGCTTCCCGGAGTCGCTGAACAGGTCTGCAACGCCGGCCCCTCCGTTTGTGCCTCCCAGTGCACTGCCGATGCCTTTAAGGGCCTCGCCGACCTCGCTGGGGATGATCCACAGTTTGTTGGATGATCCTTCCGCGATTTTCGGCAGGGTCTGAAGGTACTGGTAGGCGAGCAGCTTTTGGTCCGGATTGCCCTTGTGGATGGCATCGAAGACCTTCTGGATGGCTTGGGCTTCACCGTCGGCGCGCAGGATAGCCGCCTTTGCGTCGCCCTCGGCGGCAAGAATTGCAGCCTGCCGCTGGCCTTCGGCCGTGAGGATCTGCGATTGCTTGGTACCTTCGGCCGTCAGAATTGCAGCACGCCGGTCGCGCTCGGCCCGCATCTGCTTTTCCATCGAGTCCTGGATGGAATGGGGCGGGTCGATTGCCTTGAGCTCCACGCGTGAAACGCGGATTCCCCACCGTCCGGTAGCTTCGTCCAAGACGCCGCGGAGCTGGCCATTGATCTGGTCGCGCGAGGTGAGCGCTTCTTCGAGATTCAGGCCGCCCACCACGTTACGGAGCGTCGTGGTGGTCAGCTGCTCAACAGCCTGTATGTAGTTGGCGATCTCATAGGTCGCGGCTCGAGGATCCGTCACCTGGAAGTAGACCACCGTGTCGATGGAGACTACCAGGTTGTCTTCGGTAATCACCGGCTGCGGCGGGAAGGAGACCACTTGTTCGCGAAGATCCAACAGTGGCAGGAGGCGGTCGACAAATGGGATCAGGATGGTGAGCCCGGGGTTGAGCGTGCGCTGGTACTTGCCCAGGCGTTCGACGACGCCAGCGCGCGCCTGCGGGATGATCCTGATCGAGCGGACCAACACGATGATCACAAATATGACGAGAACTAGCAGCACGATCGCGGCTGCAGTTCCTCCCAAGCTATCCATACATCTCCTTCATTCCCCAGTCACGTATTTCATGTGGTCTTGTGTTCGGCTATGCGCCGATCATTTCAGGCCAAGTTTGCGGGACGCGCGCTCCGGGTCACCGTTCAGCGCGGACTGTTTTCCGCCGTTGAGGCGACTACCGCCGTCGCGCCCTCAATCCTGGTGACCTGCACTGTCTGGCCGGCGTCGATGATTCCCGCGGCGCTGCGGGCGGTCCACACGTCGCCACCGATCTTCACCAATCCTGCGGTCGCACTGACAGGCTCCATCACTAGCGCCGATTGGCCGATCAGGCGGTCCACGTTGGTCCGTTGTTCCGCAGGACCCTTGTGCAGATGCTTCAGCGCGATAGGGCGGACGAAGGCGATCATCAGCAAGGACACGACGCAAAGGACAACGATCTGAAGCCAGAGATCAGCTCCGGCAAAGTCTGCGACCAGTGCAGCCAGTGCGCCGCCGCCGAGCATGATGAAGAAGAAGTTGAGTGTCAACATCTCCACTACGGCAAACGCGAGGAAAACCGTGAGCCAGAGAGCCCACCAGTTGCTGCCAAGCCATTCAAACATCATTCCCCCCGTTCCCGGACTTTCGGCGGCAGCCGGCCTGATCCGGACTGCAGCGTCGGCAAAATCCAGTCGCTGTTTTTCCATCCTAGCCCGGTGCGAAGCTTCGCGTTAGGAGGGTCGCTCAGGCACAGTGAAAACGCTGAGGTTGAACTTCGCGGTGGCTCCGACTGACGATTCTGCTGCGATCGACGCCAACAAAGCCGAACGCTCCAGATGGTGGCCTGCCGGGCCCATGAAGGCGAGGTCAGCGATATCGCGCCCGTTGAGTGTCAGCTCCACGTCGAGTTGGACGGAATCTGCGGGATTGAAGAATTCCTGCATGGACTCTGCCAAGCGCTCGTCTTTGCCCGGTTCTATCCTTAACATTCCGGTGCGTTCCGCAATTTCCGCGAGGTGTCCGCTCCGGGGAGTCACCACGATCACCCGGCCACCAGGACGCAACACGCGGGCAAACTCCGGGGGATTCCGCGGCGCAAAGACCACGATGAGGGCATCGACGCTCTGGTCGGCGAGCGGCAGTGGACGCCAGATGTCCCACACCAGATTGATGGCGTTGGGATTCAGCCGTGCTGCCCGGCGGAGGGCGAACTTCGAGATATCGATGCCAATAGCGGCCGCGGGAGTGCGGTCCAGCACCGTATGTAGATAGTGGCCGGTGCCCGTGCCGGAATCCAGAACGAGGGATCCCGGCGCCGACAGGACCGGGGATGCCAGTTCCGCGATGGCATCAGCCAAGGGAGCGTAGTGTCCGCCGCCCAGGAAGTCATTGCGGGCTGCGACCATCTCTGCCGTGTCCGCCTCGAAGACCGTACCCTTTCCGGTGAGCAGGTTGAAGTAGCCCTGTTTGGCGGCATCGAAACTGTGGCCGGCGACGCAATTCAGTGAAATGGGCGCCGTACCGCTGAGGCCGAAAGAACCCTGGCAGACCGGGCAGCGCAGGGAAGGGACGGCGTCGGAAAGCATAGGGATAATCCTACGGTGGCCGGAGTGGCACAAGCCGTCCCGACGGGACGGCAGCTAGGCTCACCAGCGTGAAAGCCGAACAACTCCCGCTGCTGAAGTCCGTCTCTTCCGCTGCCGCCCACCCGGATGGCAGCCGCGCCGTCGTGTCCGTCACCCGGCCCGATTTCGACGCCGATGCGTACGTAGGGCAACTCTGGAGTGTTGCCTTTGACCCTGCAGTCCCGCCTCGACGGATCACCCGAGGCTTCCGGGACACCGCACCCTCTTTTCCCCCGACGGCAAGGTGCTGGCGTTCCTCCGGGCGACACCGGACGGAAAGCCACAGCTGCACATAGTGGAAGCCGACGGCGGGGAGCCGCAAGCGATTACGGAACAGAAATTGGGAGTCTCGGAGTTTTCCTGGGCGCCCGATTCGAGCAGGATTGTGTTCTCCTCGCGGGTTCCCGAAGAAGGCCGTTACGGAACGGTTGAAGGCGTCGGAGCGGGCGGCGAGGACCCCCGGCTGATCACGGATAACCAGTATCGACTCAACGGGCTGGGTTACACGGCGGACAAACCCGCCCAACTATTCGTCATCGACGTCCCCGAGCTCGGAGCGGAACCTCCCGTGGCTCCCATGGGGCGGGCTGCGAAAGAACGCGGAACTGACGCGCCGAGCTTGCTGCCGGCAGCGGTGCAGTTGACGCTCGGCGACGCCGATCACACATCACCGTGTTTCAGCCGCAACGGCGAGAGCGTCTACTTTGTCGCATCGCTGCATGAACGGCACGACGCCGATATCGCCTCTGGGATTTATCGCGTCCCGGCTGCGGGTGGCGAGCCGGAAGCCGTGCGGCCGGATGCCGCGCCGCAAGCAGTACACGAGGTCCGCGAATCCATCGACGGCGAATGGCTGTTCTTTACGGCGCAGGACCTCGGCGAAGACGGTTTGGACTTCGTAGCGAGGAACACGGCCCTCTATGTGATGCCCGTCCGCGGGGGCAGAGCCGCAATGCTGAGCGATGTCGAAGCCCAGGACATTTCCGGCCCCCTCGATCCTTTCGGGGTGGATGGCATGCTTGGTCTCAACACAAGCCGTGGGAGTGTGGAGCTGATCAAATGGACGGCCGATGGCGGGAGCTCGGTCCTGCTCAAAGGGCCCTGGGTTGCCGGGGGTGCTTCCGCGGTGGGTGACGTGGTTGCCGTCAGTGTCAGCGACGCTTCAAGCAACGGCGAGGTAGGCGTCCTGGAGCAGGGCGAGCTGCGCTTGCTCACTGACTTCTCCGGGGAGCTCCGGGCAGAAGCAAGCATCCTTGACCCGCAGGAATTCAGCGCCACTGGCAATGATGGCTACCCGGTCCATGGCTGGGCGGTCCTGCCGGAGGGCCAGGGCCCGCATCCGGTGCTGCTGACCATCCACGGTGGCCCTTTCGCTCAATACACGGCCGCGTTCTTCGATGAGGCCCAGATTTATGCAGAGGCGGGATACGCCGTCCTGATGTGCAATCCCCGTGGTTCTGCCGGATATGGTCAGGAACATGGTGGTGCCATCAAGGAGAAAATGGGCACCGTGGACATGGCGGACGTGCTTACATTCCTGGATGGCGCCCTGCAGGCCTTCCCGGCGATGGACAGGGAATCGATCGGCATCATGGGCGGGTCTTATGGTGGATATCTGACGGCCTGGGTTATCGGACATGAACACCGCTTCAAGGCGGCCATTGTGGAGCGAGGTTTCCTTGACCCCGTCAGTTTTGCCGGCTCCTCGGATATCGGGTGGTTCTTCGGTGGCCAATACACCGGTGGATCCCCGGAACAGATGGCGGCCCAAAGCCCCATGGCCATCGTGCCTGAGGTCCGGACGCCTACGCTCGTGATCCACAGCGAAAACGATCTCCGTTGCCCTGTTGAGCAGGGACAGCGCTACTTCGCCGCCTTGAAGGCACAAGGCGTGGAGACTGCGTTGCTTCTCTTCCCGGGTGAGGACCACGAACTTTCGCGCTCCGGCACGCCGCATCACCGCCGTCAGCGGTTCGAACAGATCCTCGCGTGGTGGGCTAAGCACCTGCCTTCCACAGCGAACCCAACGCGCGAATCCGGCCCGGCTAAGAATTAAGGAAGCCCAACCCGCGGCGTGCCTCGTCGATTCCGGGGTATGCCCAGTGGGCGCCGTATTGCTGATCGTCGGCAAGAGACCGCAGCTCGGCCCTGTCCAAATAGAGTCCGCCGTGCAGGTGGTCGGTCTCGTGTTGGACTATCCGTGCCTGCCAACCTGAGAATCCTTCCGAGGCTGAACTTCCGTCAGGACGTTGGTAGTGAAGGCGAACATCCCGGTGCCGCGTCACCACGGCTTGGAATCCACGCATCGACAGGCAGCCTTCATAGAACGACGCCGTAGACCTCCCTTCGGGCTCGTACCTGGGATTCAGGATCGCGAGGAAGCCCAGCGGCGTCCTCTCACGGATTTCTGAAGCGATGGGGTCAACGTCGAAATGGTCCTCAAGCACGGCCAACTGCAAGGGAATGCCGAGCTGGGGTGCTGCGAGGCCAACGCCGGGGGCGCCGTGCATGACATCCCGCATCCGCTCGATCAGTTGCGCCAGCTCGGTGTCCTCGAGCTGGCCATCATAAGGTGCGGCGAGTTGCCGGAGCACGGGGTGGCCGACCTGGACGATGGGTGGGAGCCCGTCGAGCCCGAGTAGATCCTGAACCGCGGCGCGGATCTGGGAGGCTGTGAACGTTGTGTCCGGGCCGGCCGACAGGGGCCGAGTCTCAAAGTCCATGGATTGAGCTTAGCGGGATGGCACCTCAACCGTCCCCGCAGCTCTTGGTGACGAAATCGTAGATGGTTCCGCGCAGCGCATTACCGGCAGCAACCTTGATAGTCCCGGCAAGTCCATTGACCGTCACGTGAAGTGGCATGAGCGTGCCCACTTTGTCCTCCGCGACGGCGTGCGGGTCGCAACGCGCGGGGCGGATGCGCAGGCTCAGGGTCGAGTTCTTGTCGGTGCCATGAATCACGACGCCATGGGGCCACGGGCTGCCCGGGTCCGCTGCAAGGAGGGTGGTTTCGCCGATTGACTCGATGGTCATGGACCCTGTACCACCACGGGGCTTGACCGTGATGGTCATTGTTGCCAGGCCTTTCCCGGGTCCTGGGTCCAACGTCGGCAGGAGCTCCAGGCTCGCTACTTCCGAGGCGCCGCGTTCCAGGCATAGTTCGCTGTTGTTCCGAGCCAGCACGCCGAAGGGGTCCGTCACGGTTTCGCTGTACACGTGGTCCGAGCCCGCCAGCAGATAGTCAACCGTGGATTCCGAGGAGCCAGGGGGACAGGTCGCAGACGGAAGCTGCGCGGGCAGGCTCTTGGTCTGGCCCGGCGGAATGGCTGTGCCATCGGCGCTCGAAGACCATCCGATCGTTCCATCAAAGCTCGCCGTGCGCAGGGCGGCGCGGACCACAGTGATGGTGTCCGGGCCGGGGTTGCTGAATTGGATCTCGATGATGTGCGTGCTGTAGTTATCCCGGAACTGGTTCAGTTGGACGGTGAGTGCGCTGGCCGGCGTCGTGGCCTGTGGTCCAGGCGTCGCGGTACATCCCTCGGCAGAAGCTACCGTGATGCCCAGCAGGACGGTGAGCACGACGGCGGCTGCCCGCCGTCGTCGAACACTCACTTTTCGCCCCTGGCGATCATGGATGCAGTCTAAAACGCAATCACGCCTAGTGCATCGTGAATCGGCGGGCCACGAGCTCCGAGAACATCGGCAAGGTGATCGCCCGGCCGATCAGGGCGTTCCGTGCGTTCAGGACCTTCGGAGGCAACGGGCGTCCAAGCGCCATGTTCACGCTGGCCTGCCAGATGGCTTTCTTCGCTGCACGCTGACGGTTGCGCTCGAATGCCGCGAGTTCCTTGCCGGCAGGTCTTCTTCCCGACGTTCGCAACGTTTCGCTGATAATCGGCGCCAGGGCAACGGCATCCAGCCAGCCCAGGTTCATCCCTTGACCACCGATCGGGCTGATCTCGTGCGCGGCATCGCCGAGCAAGGCAACCCGTCCATGAACCATCCGGGAAACAAGGCGTGTGGTCACGCCGAACGCACTGATCATCGTATTGCTCGTTGAGTCCACCGCCGTTCCGGTCCGCTTTCGGATCAGGGAAGCGAGCGCACGGGGAGTTGGCTCTTGGCAAGGGGCGCCAAGCCGGACTACCCACCTTCGGATACCGCCGGGCAGTGGAAAAGACTCGACGATCCCTCCCGGCTCAAGGAAGAGGACTGCATTGTTGCCGTACATCGACTCATCCTGGAAATCACCCATGACGTAGTAGTCGGGGTAAGTACGCAAACGCGGCTCCAAACCCAGGCCTTCACGGACGGCGGAATGGACGCCGTCGGCCGCCACCACGAAGCGGCCGAGGAACTCCACCGCCGACCCGCCTTCCTGTCCGCGCAAACGCAAGTACCCGCCGTCGTCAACCACTTCCTGGATGTGCACGCCGCGGAGAAGCGCGCCTGGATCGAGTTCGATAACCCTGGACTCGAGGGCTTGGGTGGTGAGATATTGCGGAACTGAAAGGATAAAGGGGTATTCAGCCGAAGGGCGGGCAAAGTCCATGTCGGCAACTTTTCGCCCGCCGCTGTACGCGGCCCCGCGGGTGATCCGGACGCCCGAATCGACCAGCGAATGGGCGGCACCTACAGCGTCGAGTGCGGCCAGCGCCGGTGGATGGATTCCAATGGCCCTGGTTTGTCGGCTCGACGTCGCCCGTCGCTCCAGGATGGCAACGCGGTGCCCGTGTTGCAACAGCAGCGCGGCCATGTACAGCCCCACCGGCCCCGCTCCAACCACTACGACATCAAACATGCGGAGCCTCACCGGGTCGGTAAATCAGCAGGTTGTGCCACAGGCCGCTGCCTTCCACCGTCCAAGCCGGGGGAGTGGCGGCACGCAATTCCGGCATCGTATAGCTGCGCCTGATGGACGTGAGTCCGTCGCCGTGGATATAGGAGCCGAGCCCGAGCGGCCAGGCGCCCGCCCAGAACAGAGAGTAGGCGAGGCGACTGCGCCTTAGGTCGTTGTGAAGGGCAATGCGGCGGCACAGCTGTTCTGAGTCTCGAAGGAACGAAGCGAGTTCGAGGGGCGTCAAGTGGTGCAGTACGTGGTTGGAGATGACGACGTCGAATCGGAGCCCCTCTGACACGAGCTCCGAGCTGAAGGCCTTCCGATATCTCACGCCCTCGACTGGCGGCGCGGAGTTCGCGAAATGGAATGCACGCTCGTCCGGATCGATTCCGGTGACCTCGAGCTGGAATCCCTCCGCGGCGGCCCGGCGCGCGAGGCTTCGGGCGACGTCGCCACCGCCGCAGCCGATGTCGAGGACCGTGGTTGGCGCCGCCGTCGTGAGTAATGGCCTGATCAGGGACTCGTACGTATCCCGCCAGCCAGACACCACGGCGTTGACGAGCGGAAACCGCGCGTAACTGCGGTTGAGCCGGTCGAGCTCGCAATCGGGGCGGTCCATGTCCTCAATGGCGGTCACATCACGTTCGCCGAGAAAACCGCCTGGGCGGGGGAGGGCAGGCATCACAATGCTGGGGAAACCCGGGTGAACAGCCCCGTTTCCACAGTGAGGCCGGGTCCGAATGCCATGGAACAGATACGCTCCTCCCGCTGTGCCGGAGTTTGTCCCAGGATGTGCTTCAAGACGAAGAGCACGGTGGCGCTGCTCATGTTGCCGTAGTTGCGAAGGACTTCGCGTGCCGGAATCATCTGTTCCTCGGTGAGCTCGAGCTTCGACTCGACTTTGTCGAGAATGCTGCGGCCGCCGGGATGGATGGCCCAATGCGTGATGTCCCGATAGGGGAGTCCGGCCAAGGACGGGTCGCGGGCAAGCAGCGGTTCGAGCGCCCCGGTGATGTGCTCCTCGATGATGTGCGGCACGTACGTGCCGAGAACCATTTCAAAACCTTCGTCGCCAATGTTCCAGGCCATGGCTTCTTCGCCCACAGGCGTCAGAACAGTCTCGAAATGGTCCAGCCTGATCACCGGGTCCGGCCCCTCAGGTTCACGGGAAGTCACGACGGCGGCGGCCGCGCCGTCCGCAAAGATCGCCGATCCCATGATGGTGTCTGGGTCATTCGAGGTCCGGACGTGGAGAGAGCAAAGCTCCACGCAGATAACCAGGACGACGGCAGAGGGATCGGCCTGACAGAACTGCCGGGCCGCCCGGAGGGCCGGGAACGCGGCGTAGCAACCCATGAATCCAAGGTGGTAACGCTGCACAGCCGGGCTGAGACCAAGGGCCCGGACCACCTTATAGTCGGGCCCGGGGTTGAAGAACCCGGTACAGGAAACAGTGATGACATGAGTTATGTCAAGTAAATCAATGTCAGGACATTTCCCGACGGCGGCTTTGGCGGCCTCTATGAACAGTTTGGTAGCCTCGACAGCAAAAATCTCGTTGCGGACCTTGGTGCTGGGGCTCAGAACCCGGCCTGAGTCAGGGTCGTAGAATGACGGGTTCTCGGCATGGTTATCAAGGGTTAGTTCAGCAACGGCGGTGAACCGGGTGTCAATGGCAGCTGAATCGAAGCACGTTCGCACGAGTCGGGATCCGAGTCGCGTCAGGCCGGGTTGGGATGCAAAGACGTCGCGTGCTTGTGGCTGTACAAGCACTGTGGGCGGTACGGCAGTTTCCAGAGACCTCACGTAGACCGGCATGCTTCATTGTTGGCGACGAAGATGCTGTTGACAATGGCAGAGGGGGAAATGTGGATGTTTTGAGGGTTTGGATTGCGGCGTCGCACGGGTGCTCCTGAGTGGCTCGATAACGCCGATAATCTACATTATGTAAAGTAGTTCTCTGCGTATCTCATCAGATGAATCAATTCGCCCCAATCCCCCGGATCCATCAGCATGCTCATCCAGCCCTCGGGATTGCGCGGATTTTTGCGCCCGTGGACCCCTGGTGGGCAGCTTCGCAGGCATTCCGGGCTGGCGATAGCGGTGATGTGTGACGCTCGGAGAAGCGCCTCTGACCTGCGGTTTTGTCGATATGATGCATTTGATGAATCATTGATTCAGATTCTGAGCATGATTTTGACGTGATTTTGGGGGCGAGAAATGTCGGTCGACGGGTCCGGGCGCGTGCTGCAGCTGAGTGCTGTTCAGCTGCAGCATCCCGAGGAGCAGACGCTCGAGGACATGCTCACGGGCTGGCGCAACCAGCAGCTGTCCAGGAACCTTCAGTTCGACACGATTGATAAAGGCATCGGTTGTGTCCGAAGGTTCGTGAACCATGTCAATGAGTTCCCGTGGAATTGGTCACCGGCCCATGTCGAGGAGTATTTCGGGGATCTGCGGTCGATCCATCAACTGAAGCACTCCACGATCCGCGGTTACCAGTCCAGCCTCCGCCGGTTCACGTCCTACGTATCCAACCCCGATTATGGCTGGGACCGGGTGTGTGAGCAGCGCTTCGGCACGCATCCTGCCCAGGTCTTCTTTGACTGGAACACTGCTGCGCACACGCAAGAGTACGAGGGCCGGCCGTCCAAGCGGCCCTTCACCAAGGCTGAGCTGCAGATGCTGTTCGACCATGCGGATAACCAGGTCGAGCTGATTGCCACCTCGGGCAATAAGGGGTGGAAGGCGGCATACCGTGATGCCGTCATGCTGAAGGTGGCCTACTCGTACGGGCTGAGGTTCAATGAGCTGCGGCATCTGCAGACCATCGATTTCGCGACCAATCCGCAGGCGCGCAGGTTCGGGAAAGCAGGGGTCTGCAAGGTCCGCTTTGGCAAGTCACGCAAGGGCTCCCCCCACAAACCCCGCAGCGTCCTGACGGTCTTCGACTGGACCGCCGGCGTCATCGAGGACTGGCTCGCCAACGGGCGGGGAACTTTGAAACGCTGGACCTGTTCCCGAGCGAACGCGGTGGCCTGATCGTCGAGTCCACCCTGCTGCGCCGGCTCCGGCGTTACCTGGACGAGCTGGGATTGCCACTGGATGGCCTGGATCTGCACTCGCTGCGACGCTCCTACGCAACGCACCTTCTGGAGGACGGATGGGATCCTAGATTCGTGCAATATCAAATGGGCCACGAACACGCCTCAACCACCGGGATCTATCAATTCGTCAGCGATGACTTCCGCAACTCCACCCTCCGGGCGGCTCTGGACCGCACCATGGACGAAGTCCTGGGCGTGCAGATGCGGGGACAATGGTGAGACGCGAAGTTGAATACAAGTGGCGGCTTTCCGAGCTCATGGCAGCACGGGGACTTCACAACACCACCGACCTCATCCCTTTGCTGGCCGAGCGCGGCATCACCTTGTCCCGGCCGCAGGTTTACCGGCTGGTCAACCAGAAGCCCGAACGCGTCGCGCTGCAGGTTATCGCCGCGATCTGTGACATCTTCTCCTGCGGACCCGAGGATCTCATCACCGTCACAGCCGCCGACGTCCGCGCCCGCAAGACGGGTACCAGCGCCGCCAATGTCGTCGACCTGAACCGCACGGTCCGCCCGCGCCGGGCCCGCATCATCGACGATGACCATTGACAAGCCCGAGGGCCTGAGTCCCCGCAACACCAGCCGAGGCCGGCCCCGGACCACAGGCGCCGCCACGTGCGCACGATGCGGCCGCACCGCCGGCAGAACACGCGCCAGCTGGCCGGAAGGAAAAAATCTGCGGTCCCTGCTTCACCACCGCCACCCGCACCCACGGGACCTGCCCCGACTGCGGTCAGCGCCGGCTGTTGCCCGGCCCGCCCGAAACCAACGGAGGGCCCCGATGCGCGCCCTGCGCAGGCATCCCCCACGACTTCCACTGCACCCGCTGCAATGTTGAAGGCGAGTTTTACCGGCGCGGTATCTGCGCCCGCTGCGCCCTCCGGGACGACCTCAACGATCTGCTGCTCACAGACCCTGCCGATCCAGGAACAGCGGGCAAAATCGTCGATGTCCTCTGCAAGGCAGACCGGCCTGAGAGCATCATCACGTGGAAGCGCTCCCCCACAGTCCAAGCCCTCCTGTCCTCTCTCTCGAGCGGGAAAATACCTTTGACCCACGAAGGACTCGACGCGCAGGCCGAGACAGCTGAACGAGAAGCCAACCACCTGCGGGCACTGTTCGTCCACCACGGGCTCCTCCCCCACCACGACCTGCATCTGGCCCGGTTCGAATCCTGGATCAAAGACAAGCTCCGCCCCTTGCCCGAAGAGGTCGCAAAACCTGTCGGGCACTTCGCCACATGGCACCACCTCCGGCGCATCCGGTCCCTGACAACACCGGAGAAAAGCGCCCGCGGCCCGGTGCACTCCGCCAAACAAGAGATCACCGAAACCATCAAATTCCTGGACTGGCTCTGGCAAACCCACCAAAGAACCGCAGCCACCTGCATCCAGCAGGACATCGAATCCTGGCTCGCCACCGGACCCACGACCAGAAAAGCCATCCGCACCTTCATCGTTTTCATCAACAACACCGGCACAAACCACCAGGTGGAAATGGGCCACTACACCGCCAAAAACCGTCCCACGATCACCCAGGACCAACGCCTGGCATGGCTGCGCGAACTGCTCACCGGCACCAGCGAGTCCTTGCCTTACAGGGTTGCCGGCATCCTGCTGCTGCTCTACGCCCAACCGCTCGTGCGGGTAGCCAAACTCCGGGTCGACGCCATCGAGACCAACGAAAACAGCGCGAACATGAGGATCACTTTCGGCACGCATCCGGTTCCCGTGCCCCAGCCCTTCGCAGGATTACTCCAAGAACACCTTCGAAGCCGGCCGAACCTCAGAACCGGATCGGACACCGAAAGCCCTTCGCTCTTCCCCGGAACCCGGGCAGGGCAGCCCCTTCACCCAAACGGCCTCATGGACAGGCTCCGCAGCCTCGGCATCGAGCTGCGCGGCGCACGAAACTCCGCTTTGGACGAACACCTCACCCTTTCACCGCCGCCACTGGTCGCTGACGCACTGGGATACAGCCACCAAGTCGCATTCCTCCACGCCGACAACGCCTGGTCACGCTACGTCAACCTACGCACCAAGCCCTGACAAGTGACGTAGACGAGTCACGCCAGGGCAGAAGGATTCCTGCCGCGTTTCAAGTTACCGTTGCAGGATGATCGCTGAATTCATGAGGGATGGCGACCGTTCCCTCCCTCCGCATCCATCCCCCTTAGAGGTAACAGCGATCCGGGTGTGGCACTGCAAATACAGGTCACTTGACGGCTTATCAGATTACAAAAACCTAAAGACCCTAGTAATTGCGACCTATCCAGATGCAGATCTCGAGCCGCTGACCAGCCTCAGCAACCTTGAATATCTGAGCATCATGCACTTGCCGAAGGTCTCAGACTTGGCCCCTCTTACCCAATTGCAGAGGCTAAACACGATAAGGCTCAGCACCCTGCCGAGCTGGGACTCATCCGGCAAGCGGACGACGGTTCACTCCTTGGAACCCCTAGCCGAGCTGCCGGATCTGACTCACCTTGAACTCTTCGGAGTGCTGCCCGAAGACGGCTCACTTCATGCCCTGGAGAACTGCCCAGCCTTGGAATCGATTCGGGTCAGCAAGTACGCGCCCCTCGAGGTCGATCGCTTCTACCGAAAGACAGGGCTGGATGATTCCTTCGCACCTTCGCCAAGCGTTCTTGCCTGGACCTGACCCACACCAAGAACAAAGGAAGACGGCGTTGACCGAGTGGAAATACGCCCACATTCAATCCGCAGGGATGCCACTAGCATAGACACGTGAAGGATTAGCCTTTCGCCCTCAACCGCCGATTCCTCTGTCCTTTCTCAATTTAGTTGGCCATTTTCGCAACTTACCTGGCCACCTACGGGTTTCCGGGGTTTGTCTCAGTTAATCTGGCCACCATGGATGCTGCTGCCGCGCTGAGGTCGATGCCTTCGAACATGACGGACGAGACCCGTGTGCTGGCGCGCCTGGACGGGCGGATGACGAATGCGCCGCTTTCCGTGGCGCTGGCATCGCTCGGGCTTGAGTCGGCGCTTCCGGTGCGGACGTTCTTCTCGTGGCAGGGCAAGCGGAACTACGAGGGCAGGTGGTGGTCCAGCACGGTCCGGTCCCATGTGGGGTTCGAGAGCCTGCTGGAGCGCGACTTCCTGCTCTCGGCGGACCATGACCGGGACGTCGTGGGGGTCGCGTCCCAGCCGTTCGCGTTCTTGTGGCCGCGCGGGACCGAGGGGTCCCGGGGGCACGTGCCCGACTTCTTCGTCCGGCTGCGGGACGGCACGGGCAGGGTCGTCGACGTCAAGCCCGCAGGTCGTGTCCGGTCCGCGGAGCGCCAGTTCAGCCTGACCCGTGAAGCCTGCGCGGCGGCCGGATGGGACTACCAGGTCTTCACCGGTCTGGCCGAGCCACGGGCGTCCAATCTGCGGTGGCTCGCCGGCTACCGCCAGGACCGCTTCGCCCCCTCCGGCATTGCCGCGTCCGTCCTGGTCGACTCGTTCACCCCTGAGACCTCGCTGGCCGCAGGCGTCCGGCGGGCAGCCAAGGCGCTGGGCACCGACGAAAGCATCGTCCGCGCGCAGGTGCTCCACCTGCTGTTCACCGGGGTGCTGGACGTCGACCTCGACGCCGCGCTAACGCAAGACACGCCGGTCTCCCCGGGTGTCGCACCGAAGGCGTGCGCCGCCTGGAACGCTAGCTCGCGGGAGGCGGCGTCGTGAAGTCGGTTCGCCTGTTCGACTTCATCCAGTTCGACGGCGCCTCCTGGCAGGTGGCTGCCCACGACGGTGCCGAGCTGGCCTTGAAGAACCTCGCCACCGGCCGCATCCGCCGGGTGCCGGTCGCCGAGATGCTTGCCGACGACTCGTACCTGCCTGACGCCCCCGCTCCCCTGCCGTCCCTGGCCGGTGTCGCGCTGCTCGAAACGCTCGAGCCCGGTGCCCGCGCGCAGGCCGAACTGCTGCACCGCCACGTCTACGAGCTAGTCAACGGGACCCCGCCTGACGCTGCCCCCGGAACGGGGCCCAAGCCGGAGTACGACCTGGCCAACCCGCTGCTGCGCCGCATCGAGGCCAAGGCAGCCGAGCTCGCCGCCACGGGCACCCCGATCGCGGCCCGCACGTTGCGCCGCCACGTCACCGCCTACCGCAAGCAGGGCATCGCCGGACTCGCCGACGGGCGCAACACACGTCAGAGCACCCTGGCGGGCTGGGCCGACCCGGAGCTCGTGGCGCTGCTTGAGGCCGAGATCGCAGGGCAGACCAACACATCCACCGGGACACGGTCCCGCGCCATCACCCGAGTCCGTGCCCTCGCCGAGCGGCAGGGCCTCGGGGTCCCGTCCCCCGCCACGCTCTACCGGATCCTGGCCAAACTGGAGAAGTCCCGGCACCCGTTCGGCAACGCCACGACCCGCAGGACCCAGGCCAGCCGACCCGACCGGACATGGAGCCGGCAGACGCCCATGCGGCCGGGGAACTCGTCGAGATCGACTCCAGCCCCTTGGACCTGATGCTCATCTACCCCGACGGGTCCACGGGCAAAGCCGACCTCACCGTCGCCCTCGACATCGCGACCCGGACACCGCTGGGCGCGATCCTGCGCCCCGAAGCGACCAAGGCAGTCGACGCCGCGGTCCTGCTGGCCAGGGCCATGACCCCCCTGCCGCTGCAGCCCGGCTGGGACGCAGCCCTGGGCTACTCCCGATCGATCCTGCCCCAGGGCATGATCCCCGGCGGCGCCGACGTCCGCTCCGCGATCGCTGCCAAACCCGTCATCGTGCCAGAGTCAATCACCGTGGACCGGGGCAAGGTCTACGTCGGCGCCACGTTCACCACCGCCTGCGAACGCCTCCAGATCAGCCTGACCAAGGCCGCCCCGCGAACCGGGACCGACAAGCCCCACATCGAGCGCTTCTTCGCCGGGGTCAACTCCGGCTTCACCCAGTACCTCGCCGGTTACACCGGCCCGAACGTCGTCCGCCGCGGCAAGGATCCCGCCGCCGAGGCACGGTTCAGCCTCGCCGATGTCCAGAGCCTGCTTGACTGGTGGCTCGTCGCCATCTGGCAGAACCGCCCGCACCCGGGCCTGCGTCACCCGGCCATGCCGAAGAAGGACCTGACCCCGAACGAGGCCTTCGCCGCTCTCTCCGGCGTCGCCCCGCAGATCCCGGTCACGCTCACCCGCGAGGACTACATCGCCCTGCTGCCCTTGGACTGGCGCACCATCCAGCCATACGGGATCAACTTCCACAACCTCCACTACGACAACCCCGCCCTGCACGAATACCGAGGCGTGCCCTCGGGACTGCCCGCCCCCGCGAACGGACGCTGGGAGATCCGCTACGACCCCTACCGGCTGCAGTCCATCCACGTCCGCGACCACCGCAAGGGTGCCTGGATCGAAGCCGAATGGACCATGGCACGCCAACTCGCCGGCCCGTTCTCCCTCGACGTCCTCACCGCCGCGAAAAAGACCCTGGACAAACGCTCCGGCAGCACCCCCGGCGCGGACCTGCTCGCCGAGATCAACCGAATCCTCACGGCCCCCGCAGGGCGTGCCGAGGCCCGGGCCGCCAGACGCGCCAGCGCCGCGCCGCCGAGCGTTCCGGATCCCGCTCCGCCGCGGCGCCTGGCCCCTGTCCCCGAAGAACCCGAACCCGGCGCCGCTACACCGTCCACAGCGACTGCGACCGCACCTGCGGGTCCACGTCCGCGCCGTCATGCCCGCCGCATCGACCTTCTGGAGGACTGAGCCATCGCGACCCCCGACTCCCTGACCGCCTGGCGCCAGTTCGTCGACCACGCCCCGATCGAGCCGGAGCGGCTCTCCCGCAAGGAGCTCAAAGCCCTCTCTCCCGAGGAGAAGGACGCCTACGACCTGGAACGCTTCGCCTGGCTGGCGGCCGACACCGTGCTGGAAACCACGGACACGCAGGCCCTTACCCGGCAGACCAGGATCATCCTCGCGCGCAACGCGGCCACCACCGCCACGGCGCGGCGAGGGCTCGCGATCTCCGGGGCAGCCGGGATGGGCAAATCCACCGCCGCGCTGCTGATCGGCAAGCGCCATGAGAAGGCCGAGCGCACGCGCCTCGGCCGCACCGACGACGTGTCCTTCGCCCCGGTGGTCTATGCCATGGTCCCGCCAGCGACCACGCCAAGGATGCTCATGCAGGCCTTCGCGAACTGGCTCGGCCTCCCGGTGTTCCAGAGGGCGACCGCGCAGATGGTCACCGAGCGCGTCCTGGGTGTGCTGCGCACCCTCGGCACGTCTCTGGTGGTCCTCGACGAGGTGCACAACCTGACGACGAACAGGCAGGCAGGCGCCGAGGCAGCCAGCACCCTCAAACAGTTCGCCGACCGCCTGGACGCGACCTTCCTCTACGCCGGCATCGACCTGCCCACCACGGACCTGTTCGCCGGGGACATGGGGAGACAGATCAAGGCCAGGATGATCATGCACCAGATGCGCCCCTACGGGAACGGAACCAAGGCAGACCGCGAGGCCTGGACCGAACTCGTCCTCGGCGTGGAGGACCTCCTCACCCTTGCCGCCCATGAAGCCGAGTCCCTCGCCGAGGAAGCCGCTTACCTGTGGGACCGCACCGGCGGGAGCATCGGCGGCCTCCGCGCCCTCCTGTCGGACGCGGCCATCGGAGCGATCATCGACGGCACCGAGAAGATCGACCGTCGCCGCCTTGAGACCACCGCCACCGACTACGCCGCCGAAGAACACCACCACACACGCGCAGCCATGTCCTCCGGCAGCGGCAAGCGCGGGCTGACGCGGGCCCAATGACGATCCAGCCGCTCCCCGTCCCCACCAGGATCTTCGGCGGCGAGGGCCTGATCAGCTACGCCTTCCGCCGCGCGGCACGCAACGGCACGCCCGTCGAGGAGATCGAACGCGTCCTCTACGAGGTGGGAGCCATCCCCAAGCCCAGCCACCGCCGGACCCCGGAACGGCTGCAGGCCTGGCGAAGCCTCGGCTCTCTCCACGAGAGCGCCTTCGCAACACCCGCCGTGATCGACGGCGCCGACGTCATCGATCGTGCTCTCTGCCTGCGCTGCACCCAGGGATCGGGCGGAACCGGGCGGCTGCCCCGCATCGGGTGGGTCTGCGCCAGACACCGGCGCTGGCTCGGCACCCCACAGCACGACATCCGCGCCCTGCCCGAACTCATCGCAGCCGAACGCCACTACCGTCGGGCCCTCGCCCCACGCGGCGTCCTCGTAGGCTCCCCCCTCATGCTGTGGGCCCGCGAATGCGCGACCACAGTCCTCAGCCCAAGCACATACCTCTTCCAGCAAACACCATCCGGGAACGGTCCCGGCGCGGATCCACCTCCGACCTCGGCCTGCTCGCCTACCCCGAAACCGTCAGAATCGCCCGTCTTGTCACAAACCCGGTATTCAACACACGGATGCTCCAACCAGGGCTCCGACCCCGCGACCGCCACACGCTGAGCGTCAAAGCGACCACCGGGTTCTTTCCCAACGCCAGCGACGACGAATCCTGGCGCGCCGCACACCGGATCACCGCCATGTTCAACACCATCGCCGGAGAAATCGAGAGGAACCCCTCCCGCGCGGGAGGCGCCACCCCCTCCAGCACGCCACTGGCTCAAGCCTGGAAAATCTGGGGCAGATAGCCTGTGATTCTCAGCGGACTTTTCGCAGCGCTAAGTATCACCCCTGGCGCCCGTTAGCCGGTCCTTCAACTAGCAGCGTGGCCACCGCGGTAGACGCCCTTCTTGCCGACATGATCCTGGCTTGGAGGCCTCGCATTCCTTTTGAGGAGGATCGTGGATAGCGTAGGGCCGTGTGCCAAGAGCGGGACGCCGGTCGCCGGCCAACGCCGCGCAATGGACGACCTTATGGAGGTGTGGCATGCGGCAACAGTTATGGATGCTAATGGCGACAGTTTCCGATCTTGCGTTCCTGGCTGCCGTCGTCTACGTAGTGAGACGCCCGCAGCCGAAGGGCCAACCATATGGTCGGGAACACAAACTCCTGTGGACTTCACTCTTTGTGAGTTTGTGTTGCACGATCGCCGCAGGCGTTGCAATCTACCTTCCGTGAGGGACACCCCCTCCAGCCATAATCAATGGCAGTCAAGGAATATTAACGCCCGACGCCAGGCCGACGAATTGAAGGATCTTAGCAAAGTGAATACGTCCCAGTACCGGTTCCGCAAACGGGACCGACGAACCGTCACTTCAAGCTGCGATTTAACTGCTAAGCAAAGTTAACAGTCACACAAATAGCCCACCGACCACGGTACGCCGCACAGAGACGCTTGGCCTCAGTCCGCTGCGCCCGGCCCACCCCTTGTGGGAGGAGGAGACCGGGCGTTCCATACGGAATGGCCAACTAAATTGAGACGGTTCCTACCCCATTCGTCTCAATTTATCTGGCCATTTCCCAGGTCAAGGTGGCCAACTAAATTGAGAAAGGACAATGTGGGTCCCCGAACAACTAATAGCAGCCCCTGATTGTGGTTTAACCCTGCGCACCGGCCGACGCTTCGACAACCAAGGCACTCCTGCCTACCAGAGGGAATGACGGCGAGAATCATCGATAAAAGACCCTCAGCTCGCCTAGGAGCGGAGAATAAACCCCAAAGCGATAATCCGCTTACCCAGTTGTAGCAGTCTGTCTGGCTCATCAGATGAATCAGGCGGACCCTTCTCCCGGGTTCACCCGGGGCGCCCCCGGCTCCAGCTACCAGGTCGCGTTCCCGACGCCGTCGTGTTCTGCATGTGACCCTTTCACCTCGTTTACATGCAGTCCCCCGCGGTCATAGGCTTTTACCACCAGACTCTGGAGGGTGAAGTGACAACTGCAATTATCGGGATCGGTAACGTCGGCTCCCGGGTCGCCCGCAATCTTGTTCAGGGCGGCGAGCCAGTCGTTCTGGCCGCGCGCAATCAATCCGGCGCTGACGCGTTGGCGGCTGAGTTGGGTACGCTCGCGAGTTCGGCAAGCGTTGTTGATGCCGTGTCACAGGCTGACGCTGTTCTGTTTGCCGTGTGGCTGGACACTGGGAAGGAGCTCATTTCCCAGTTGTCACAGGCGCTGGTCGGCAAGGTTGTAATCGACCCGTCCAACCCGATCGGGCCCGATGGCCACGGCGGTTTTACGACGACACTGCCGGAGGGGGAATCGGCGGCCTCGGTCCTGGCAAATCTGCTACCTGCCGGAGCGCACTTCGTGAAGGCTTTCGGCACGCTGGGGGCCGACGCGCTGGGCTCGGCAGCGAACCGGCCATCCGAGCGGGCCGCTTTGTTTTACGCAACTGACGACGACGCAGCGGCAGAAACGGTGGAGAGGCTCATTAGTGTCTCTGGTTTTGACCCGGTCAAAGCCGGAGGAATCGAGGCGGCCGGCAGATTGGAGCTGATGCGTGGAGACCTTCACCAGAATGGCGGGCTCGGTGGAAAGCTCCTGAGCGCCGACGAGGCGCGTGCTGCCCTTTAGCGGACGGTCGGGGGGTAGCAAGGCAACGGCATCCTGGCCCATGGTGGCCGGGGTCGATTCGTTGCACTGGGCGCACGCCTTGTCTTGCTCATAGTGCTCTTGTCAGGTCTATTGCACGAGGGCCGCGCCCGCCTCGGTGCTGTAGGTCTTGATCGCGCGGGAGAGGCGTTGTATCCCTTCGGCTATGACTTTCGGCGGATTGGTGACGTAAGACAGGCGCAGAGTGGTTTGATCAGGATCGTGGGCGTAGAAGGCGGAGCCGGGCACAAACGCTACGCCCTCTTCAACGGCCAAGGGAAGAAGATTGCTGGTGTCGATGTCGTTCCCGAGGCGGACCCACAGGAACATTCCTCCGTCGGGGTTTGTCATGCTCGCTCCTTCGGGCAGTATCCCGGTGAGTTCTGCGTGCATGGCGTCACGGCGTGTTTTGTATACCGCGTTGAGGCGCCGGATATGCTGATCGATGTCGTTCGTGGCAAGGTAATGCGCGACCGCCAGTTGGTCGGTTACCGGTGACTGCAGCCCGACCGCTTGTTTTACGATGGCGACGCTTCGGAGGATTGGCCCTTCTCCCCGGATCCAGCCCACCCGGAGGCCCGGGGCCATGATTTTCGACATCGAATTCAACAGCAGGGTCTGGGCGGGCATTCCGGGGAGCGCGGCGATTGGACCCACTGGGTCACCGGAGTATCGCAGAGGTCCGTAGGGGTCATCCTCGACCAGCGCTGTTCCCGTGCGAAGCAGGACCTCGGCCACTTGATGGCGGCGGGCGGCCGGCATGCACCCGCCAGTGGGGTTTTGGAAGGTCGGGATCAGGTACACGAATTTCGGCTGATGCCGTTCTATGAGCTGTTCCAGCTCGTCCGGAAGTACTCCGTGCTCATCCGTAGGAATGCCGATCATCTGCGCCCCGGACAGCGCGAAAGCCTGGACGGCAGCAAGGTAGGTGGGCCGTTCCACGAGAACAACGTCTCCGGAGTCCAGAAGTGCTTGACCGATCAAGTACAGGCCCTCCTGGGAACCGGAGGTGATCTGGATCTGTTCCGAGGTAGTCGGCAGTTGGCAGGACATGCGCGCGGCGGCCTGCTCCCGTAGAGCCGGTTCGCCTTCTGTTGAGGCGTATTGCAATGCCTTGCTGGCTTGATGGGTGAGAACATGGTCAAAAGCTGCCCTGATTTCCTCGACGGCGAACAGCCCGGGGTCTGGGATGCCTCCGGCAAATGAAATGACGTCTCCGCGCGACAGGATGCTCAGAATTTCACGCACCGGAGATGATTGGACGCCCCGGAGCCGGTCTGCCACCGGAAACCTCCACGGCAGCGGAGTCCTGCTCCCGGGGTCTTTCTCGGTCGATTCGTTCATCGTTTGCACCGGTACCTTCCTGTATGAGCGCGCTCGCCACGGCAGGGGTGTTCATCCTCAGTTGTCGCGCGGCACTCCCAGTGTGATGTCATTGGTCTATGCCGTTCAACCATGACAACATGATCGGAGTCCGCCTTGCCGAGGACCTGGTCAACCTCGACGTCGACGGCGCGTGGACTCGCGATGCGGTTTCGGCCACACTTACGCGTTCTCTGGTCCGCATCGTGGACCTCGACGACGAACTCACGGAGCTTCACGACTGGACGCGCCGCCTGCGGGGGGTGTTCGCCGCAACCGACACGGACGCGCGGTGCGAGTTGATCAACGAATTGTTGGCCGTCGGGGTGCGTCAGGTTCACCTCGCGACGCACGACGGTTTTCCCCCGCATCTCCATTTCGCCCAAGACGGGCACCGCCTCACCGAGCGAGTGCAGGCGGCGACCATCGGCGGCCTCGCGATCTTCGCCGTCGAGGCCCGCGTCGGTCGCATGGGCATTTGCTCACGCCCCGGATGCGAGCACGCCTACGTCGACACCAGCCGGAACGGTCGACGCGCCTACTGCTCGGCAATTTGCGGCAACGCCCACGCAGTCCAGCGTTACCGCGAACGGAAAGCAGCCGATCGCCGCGGCGCCGACCACGGATCGAGGCACCCGGAACGGGTATGACTCGATGAAGAAGCATCGCCACCCACCGACAACCGCGCCGTGGCCCGACTACGGTCAACGAGAGTCCCTTTAGAAAGGAGCAAGTCATGGGTGAAACCTTCAACGCCGTGGACGGCGTCCGGATTTCCTTCCAGGAATCGGGTGCTGGCCCCACCATCGTTTTGGTCCACGGCTCAGGGCTTTCCCGCGCGATCTGGCGGGGTCTCGGCTACACGAAGGCGTTGGAGGAGCGATTCCACGTGGTGACCCTGGACCTACGGGGACATGGCCGCAGTGACAAACCGCATGACGAAGACGCCTACAGTATGGATCTGCTCGTCGGAGACCTTCTGGCAGTCCTGGATGCCGCGGGTGCGCCGTCTGCCCACTACTTGGGGTATTCCGCTGGCGCGAGAGTCGGATTCTCACTGCTGGCCAGCAGTCCCGAGCGTGTCAAGACATTCACTGCTGCAGGCGGCACCTACCGCTCGCCGGCCGGGCAAATCGAATCGATCTTCTTCCCCGGATATGACGAGGCCCTGGACCAGGGCGGCGTGCCCGAATTTCTGCGCCAGTGGAGCAGTGCCGCAGGCCGTGAGATAGATCCGCAGACCGCCGCAGCCTTTCTGGCCAACGACCCCGCCGCCCTGCGCGCCTACTTCCGGCGCAGTGAAGAGGAACCCGGAATCCCGGAGGAGGCTCTCCGGAAGATCGACACCCCCACCTTGCTGCTCGCGGGCACGGAGGATCCGCTCCGGCATGCGGACTCGGAACGAGCGGCCCGACTCATGCCCAAAGCCCAATTCCATGCCCTGCCGTACTCACGGCCAGACTCTGACTCCCGCCAGCCCCGTCCTCAACATGGTCAACTCATTTATTGGATCGACTCGAGAGTAACGGGCCAGGAAACGGTCGTCACTCCCCCGTAGCCGCGATCGAGTCCGCCGGGCGCAGGAGAGATGGCGCAAAGAAGGGACTGTTAACTACTTGCTGAAACCGCAGTCCCCACGCCTAGCACCGCGAGTATCGCAGCGGAGGTCCGTTCCAAGGTCTTGGTCACGGTTGGTCGTTTCAGCCAGAGAACGGCCTTGGTAGCCACGAAGGACAGGATTCCGAAGTAGATCATCGAGATCGCAAAGTCGATGACGCCGAGCATCATCGTCAAGCCGAATGATTCTTCACCGGAAGGCAGGAACTGGGGTACAACGGCGAGGAAGAACAGTCCAACCTTCGGATTGAGCAGGCACGATACGAGCCCGGCGAAGAAACTTGAGCGCATTTGGCCGCTGACTCCAGGGCCGCCGTGTTGTTGCGATGCTATTTGCGAGCGGCGGCTGTGGACAAAGGCGCTGACTCCCAGGTAAATCAGGTAAAGACCACCGATGATCTTCACCACTCTGTAAGCCTCGGCCGACTGCTCAAGCAGGGCTGCCAGTCCGATGCCCGCAAGACCTGCCCAGAAAATGCTGCCGAGCGAGGAACCGAACGCCGCTGAGAGGCCGGCTTTGACGTTTGACAGGCTGCACCTGAGCACGAGGAAGGAGTCTGGGCCAGGGGTAAGGGCCAAAATAGCGCACAACCCGACGAACGCCGCCAGTGAACTCAGAGTCATTTTCCCATTCAACCATTGCCGGGGATTTGTGCTGCGCGTAGCGGGGCGCACGGAACCTTCCCAGACGTCCCAGCTACAATGGGGGCCGTCCGTCATTCCCCCGGAGAGGTAGTCCCCCTTTTGGTAACTCGCCACGATGCACCCAACCCGGAATCGGGTCAGTCCGCACCTGTCGCCTATCCGGGGCAGGGCAAATTGGTTACCCGCAGCCGGCGTTTCAGCTATCGTCGGGCGCCGCGCTGGTTCAAAATCACGAGCATCGTGGTGGCCGTCCTGCTGCTTGCCGTCGTTGCCTTCGGCGGATATTGGGCGTGGAGGCTTCAATCCAACATTTCGACGTCTGCCCTGGGTGCCGGTGGCCACAGATCGGAAGGCCCTGTAGATGACCGGAAGGACCGCTTGCAGATCCTTATTCTCGGTACCGACACCAGAAGCGGTAATAACGGACAATTCGGGACGACGGACCAGTCATCCGGCTATGGGCAGTCCGATGTAATGATGCTGCTGGACATTTCCGCAGACAATAATCACGTCAACGTGATCAGCCTTCCCCGGGACCTGCTAGTCGACGTGCCCGCCTGCACTGACAATAAGACCGGACAGCACTACGCAGAACGCCAGAACGCCATGATCAACAGCGCAATGGCCGAAGCCGGCATTGGCTGCGCCGTGGACACCGTGAACAAGCTGACGGGCCTGGAGATGGACCACTTCATGATGGCCGACTTCAACGCCGTCAAAGAACTCTCCAATGCGGTCGGTGGCGTGGACGTCTGCGTGAGCTCTGCCGTGAACGACCCCGACTCCGGACTTCACCTGCCCAAAGGCACGTCACAGGTCCAAGGGGATCAGGCCCTGGCCTTCCTGCGCACTCGCCACGCATTTACGGATGGCGGTGACCTCGGGAGAATCAAGGCCCAACAGGCGTTTCTTGGTTCGCTGACCCGCAAACTCAAAGCCGACGGTACACTCGGCAACCCGCAGAAGATGCTGGGAATCGCCGACACGGTCACCAAAAACCTGACCGTCGACGACGGCCTTGCTTCCGTTCCTGCTTTGCTGACCATCGCCGACCGACTGAAGAACATAGACCCGGCGAAAGTCAACTTCATCACGTTACCGAACGTGCCAGCGGCGTCGGATCCGAACAGACTCGACCTCGATCAACCGGCTGCCAGCAACTTTTTTGCCGCCTTGAAACAAAGCGCCGACCTTAGTCAGCCTGCCGCTAGTGCTGCCCCCTCCCCTGCTCCGACCACCGAAACTCCGAAAGCGGCCTACAACAAGGCGCTTCAGCCGATCACCATCGCCAATGGAACAGGCGTGAGCGGCAGGAGCCAGGACATCGCAGCGCTGCTCTCCTCCGGTGGATTCACGAAGGTGGCCCGGATTCAGGGAGATGCGAGGCCGCAAACCATGGTCTACTATGGTGCCGGGTTTGCCGATGTCGCCGCGGACGTTGCCGCCATGTTCGGGTTGCCAGCGGCGAGTATGCAGCAGGTTCCCAGTGTCCAGGGAGTCCAGCTTTACGCCGGGCAAGACTTCGCCACAGGGAGCAAACCGACGCTTCCGGCGCCCAAGCCGAACGATGTGGTTGCCCAGACCGCCCAAGACCAGACGTGTCAGGCAACCAACCCCGCGGGATAGACGGAGCACAACTCCACTGCGAACTTCAGCGGCCACACTGCCCCCACCGGGCGATCTTGACGGAATCTGCGGTGGTCCCGGGCTTGTCTGGTGCGGCGGCTGAATGAGGGTCAGTATGAGAGCATGAGCGATTCCAGTCAGGAGCACGCCGAACCCGGCCGCCCCGCGACTGTGCGCCAGGGTCTGCACCCGTGGAATCGATTTGTGGCAATTGGAGACTCCTTCACGGAAGGAGTGGGCGATCCGGAACCGCGCAACCCGGGCGGCCTCCGGGGCTGGGCCGACCGCGTTGCCGAAGAACTCAGCGTAGGCCATCCGGAATTCACCTATGCCAATCTTGCAGTCCGTGGTCTCCTGTTGCGCCAGATACTCGACCGGCAACTGGGGGCGGCGATGGCACTGCGGCCCGACCTGGTAACGCTTTCGGCAGGCGGCAATGATTTGGTCTTCCGTGGAAGCGATCCCGACCGCTTGGCGAATGAACTGGATCCCGCGGTCGGGGAGTTGGTGTCCACAGGTGCCACCATCGTGCTTTTCACTGGTCCGGATTGGGGGTCAACCCCGGTTCTGAGGCACAACCGCCGCAAGGTTGCCATCTTCAACGAAAATCTTCGGACAATTGCAAGCCGCTACGACGGCGTGGTTGCCGATCTGTGGGCGCTGCAGTTGGCAAGTCCGACAATGTGGGACCCGGACCGCTTGCATTTCTCGCCCTTGGGACACCACACAGTGGCGATGACGGTTCTGAAGTCCCTCAATGTCGAGGACTCCCTGAGTCCATCTGAACCTAAGACATTGCCCGCGGGCAGCTGGAAGGAAGCCAGAACAGACGACATCGTCTGGGCGAGGGAGTACCTGGCCCCGTGGGTATTGCGGCGCATCACCCACCGGGCACCGGTCCAGCCTCGAGTGGCAAAGCGACCAGAGGCTGGGCCTGTTTTTACCGCCGGGGTTTGGGACGGCGGCGCCCTGCGAAAGCGGCTGCTACCTTGAGGTTCCCGTTACTGGGGCTGCTCCCCGGTGACGTTGACCAGCCACGCAATTCCGAATTTGTCGGTCAGCATTCCGAAAATATCGCCCCACGGCGCCTTCTCCATCGGAACCGTGACCGTCCCGCCGTCGGCCAGTCCCGACCAATACCCGCGAAGCTCGGCTTCATCGTCTCCGCTGAGGGACACGGAAATGTTGTTGCCCGGGCTGTAGTCCATGCTGTTGGGAGTGTCTGCAGCCATCAGTAGAAGTCCGTTGTCGGTCTTGAGCGCCGAGTGCATGATTTTGTCGCTTTCGGCCGGGTCTTCGCTGGCGTGGAACTCCGCGAAGGTGCTCTGGGTCAGGTCCCCGCCGAAGACCGACTTGTAGAAGGCCATGGCCTCCCTGGCACTGTCCCGAAAGCTGATGTAAGGATTGAGGTTCGTGGTCATTACATGGCTCCTCAGTTGTTGTGGCAGCGGATTCAGCTGCCTTTGCGTCATGCTAACAGCGCCTGCCCGAAGCCTCCACAGGAATTTGCTCCGCGCCGGACGCCTTGCGAATCAGACCACCTGCACGGAGCCTGAAAAATGCCCGACGGCGGCTGGCTATCATAGAGCATGACCATCCCCGCCGCTTTGGCTTCCTTCGCCGTCGTTGCCGCGCTGCTCACTATCATTCCGGGAATGGACACGGTCCTCGTGCTGCGCACTGCCATCAGCCGGGGCCGGGTTCCGGCGTTCGCCGCAGCCGGAGGGATCTGCACAGGCACGATGGTGTGGGGTGTTGCTGCCGCCGTCGGCGCGTCTGCTTTGCTCGCTGCTTCGGAAACCGCATTTCTAGTCCTCAAATTGGCTGGTGCCGCCTATATGGCGTGGCTGGGCTTGTCCATGCTGATCAAGAGTTTCCCGCGAGTGGCCCTCGCCTCAGCTCCCGACCTTGCCCCGGCCACGGCCGAATCCATGGCGCAGCCCCGGCCGGCAAGCGGACGCTCTCCATGGCTGACTGGCATCACGTGCAGTCTGCTGAATCCGAAAGTAGGAGTGTTCTACATGGCGATGATCCCGCAGCTTTTGCCGCCGGGCGCTTCGCCGTTGCTGATGGGCATACTTCTGCCGACGGTCCACAGCATTGAGGGCATCTTGTGGTTCGCGGGCATCATCGCCGCAACCCATTTTGCCCGCAGATGGCTCCAATCACCTGTGGTGGGCAAAGTCACGGACCGCATCGCCGGCGTCGTACTCATCGGGTTCGCGGCCAAGATCGCAACAGACCGGGTTTGACACGCTCCCTAGGTTCCTGATGGCTCGCGGCCGACGAGTCCCACCGTGTTGCCTTCGCTGTCCTCGATGAACGCCATCCACTCGTCAGTTCCGGCGGGTCCAAGGCTCCCGTCAACGTGGCTGTAGATGAGCTGTGGTTCCTGAACGACCTTGACTCCTGAGGCACGGATCCTTTCAATCGAGGACCTGACATTGGCCACGTCAAGATAAATAAGCGACGTCGGAGCGCCCTTATCCAGGAGGAGCCGAACCCCGTTCAAATCGAAGAACAGGAGCCCAGGTGGATCGAACCTTCCTGTTGGCTCGCTGCCCAAGAGCCGCGAGTAGAAAGCGGCTGCCCGGTCGAGGTCGACGGCGCGCTGGGCAACTTGGATCAACCGCATTATTTACCTCCAGGGACTGGCTTCGTTCCAGGT
The DNA here is from genome assembly GCF_026683955.1 of Arthrobacter sp. MMS18-M83. Lineage (NCBI taxonomy): Bacteria > Bacillati > Actinomycetota > Actinomycetes > Micrococcales > Micrococcaceae > Arthrobacter > Arthrobacter sp. MMS18-M83. The sequence continues at coordinate 4,664,191 of NZ_CP113343.1, forward strand.
TTGGTAGCCACATCTTCCCTGCAGCTGGGCTTTGGTACAAGGCTTTGTTCCCGGGCGTTCGTCCAGGACCTGAGCCCCATCGGTTAGAGTTCGGCATCCCTGCGGGATAGGGTCGTTTCCATGCCTGCTGCAAAACCCACCCTGGTCCGGACTGCCGTCATCGCCGCACTCGTTGATGCCGTTCTCATACTGGTTTTCGCGGCCATTGGCAGGGACGCACACCAGCGCGCCGATGTCTTGACGGGGGTCTTCTCGACGGCCTGGCCGTTTCTTGCGGGAGCTGCGATAGCGTGGCTTTCCGCGAGGATCTGGCGGGCGCCGTTCGCGATCTGGCCGTCCGGCGTCGTTGTATGGATCGGAACCGTGGCCGGCGGCATGCTGCTGCGCGCAGTTACTGGCCAGACCGTAGTACTTGCCTTCATCATCGTTGCTTTGATCAGCTTGGCGATACTGCTGCTTGGCTACCGTGCCGTGATCGCCCTTGTGTCCCGGGTTCGTCGACGGAGCGGTAAGCCCTGAGCGCCAACCCATGCACTAGGCTTGCATCGTCCACTGCCGCACTTCGGAAAGGCCCCCAGTGATCACCGCTTTTGTCCTGATCAAGACCGACGCTTCACGTATCCCGGAGACGGCCGAGGAGATTTCCGCCATCCAGGGCATCAGCGAGGTCTACTCCGTCACAGGAGAATGGGACCTTATTGCCGTGGCACGTGTCGCCAGGCATGAGGAGCTGGCGGACGTCATCGCAGACAAGCTCTCCAAGGTTCCTGCAGTGGTTCACACCACCACGCACATCGCATTCCGCGCATACTCCCAGCACGATCTGGACGCCGCTTTTTCCTTGGGCTTCGAGCAGTAAACGCCAAAACCCCTGGCGCCTGGCCGGCTCAGTTTTGAGTGAGTCCGACCCACGTGTCCAGCACCCGGGCGGCTGCTCCGGAGTCAATGGACTCGGTGGCCCGCAGCCATGCCGATTTCATGCGGTCCAGGAACGGTCCTTCGGCAGAAGTGTTGAAGGCAACCAAGCCGGCAGCGGCGTTGAGCAACACGGCATCTCGGACCGGGCCCGGCTTCCCGCCCAGTACTTCGCGCACGACGGCGGCATTCGCCTCGGCGTTGCCGCCTCTGAGATCCGCGACGGTTGCCAAGGCGATCCCCAGGTCGGCCGGCGAGAACAGCAGTTCGGTAACTTCCCCGTTCCTGATTTCCCACACCGTGGATGGACCTGTGGTGGTCAGTTCATCGAGACCGTCTCCTCCGCGGAATACGAGTCCGCGACTCCCCCGGCGTGCCAGGACCCCCGCGATCAGCGGCGCCATGGTGGCATTGGCCACCCCGACGGCTGAAGCCTGGACATGGGCCGGGTTGGTCATCGGTCCCAGGAAGTTGAAGGCCGTGGGGATGCCGAGTTCTGCCCGGACAACTCCGGTATGCCGGAATGACGGGTGGAAAACCTGCGCGAAACAAAAAGTGATTCCAGCCTCCTCAGCGTTGCGGGCAACGCGCTCGATCGGCAAGTCGAGCCTCACGCCAAGGGCTTCCAGGACGTCAGCGGAGCCTGACGACGACGACGCCGCCCTGTTTCCATGCTTGACGACGCGCGCGCCCGCACCCGCGGCCACAAGTGCAGCCATGGTGGAGATGTTGACTGTGTTGAGTTGATCGCCCCCGGTGCCCACGATGTCCAGCTTTTCGCCCGGGATACTCACGGGGTTGGCGTTGGAAAGCATCGCCTCAACCAGTCCTGTGACTTCCTCCACAGTCTCCCCCTTTGCGCGCAACGCAACCAGGAAGCCGGCAATCTGGGAAGGGGCGGCTTCCCCGGACATGATCGTGTTCATGGCCCATGCTGTGTTCTCGACGGAGAGGTCATGCCCCTTGATCAGGGCGGAGATGAGTCCGGGCCACGAGTTGCTTGCCTGCTGTGCAGATGCCTGTGAAGTCACCACTTGATGCTAGCGATCCACCCGGCTCCATGACCAATGCGAACCACTCAGGGAACTTTTCCGCGCGAATTCGCGTGTTTGTAGAAAAAGTCCCCCCAAAAGGCGGTTCGCATTGGGAAGTCCGGACTTTTACAGACATAATGTCTTTGTGACATCTGCGACCCATGCCCCCAGTACCCCGGCGCACCCGACGCTGAATCGCCCCAATCTGGTTTCCGTTGGAACCGTTGTGTGGCTTTCCAGTGAGTTGATGTTCTTCGCCGGTCTCTTTGCCATGTACTTCACCCTGCGATCAACGTCAGGTGCGTTGTGGGCTGAAGAAACCGGCAAGCTCAACTTCCCGTTTGCGCTTGTCAACACGATCGTCCTTGTGGCCAGTTCCTTTACTTGCCAGATGGGCGTCTTCGCTGCCGAGCGACTCGAGCCACGCCGTCGAGGCGGCGTGTTTCAGCTCACCCGCTGGGGCATGACCGAGTGGTTCATCCTGACGTTCCTCATGGGCTCCTTCTTCGTTGCCGGGCAGACCACCGAATACGCCATGCTCGTTTCGGAGCACGTCACCCTTTCGGCCAACGCCTACGGTTCCTCGTTCTACATCACGACCGGCTTCCATGGTCTCCACGTCATCGGCGGCCTCATAGCCTTCCTGTTCATCATCGGTCGCGCTTACGCGGCCAAGAAGTTCGGGCACTTTGAAGCGACCTCTGCAATCGTCACCTCGTATTACTGGCACTTCGTGGATGTTGTGTGGATCGGGCTCTTCCTGGTCATCTACGTCCTGAAGTAGCCAAGCACTGACTCTTGTTCCGCAAGAGGATGAATTTTCAAAAAGCGGCTCACGGAGCCGACGCAGGATCGAATAAAGGAACCACCACGTGAAGGCACTCTCGCAGAAGCGACGTCATCCACTGGCAGCCATTGCGCTGCTGCTGATGGGACTCCTCGTCACTGGTGGGCTCTACGCCGTTGCCACAACGGTCAACCAGGCGAAGGCAGACACCACTACCTTGAGCGCAAGCGACGCCCAGGAGGGTGGCAAGCTGTTTGCCGCCAACTGCGCCACCTGCCACGGCATGGGCGCCAGCGGAACCAAGGACGGCCCTTCGCTGGTCGGCGTGGGTGCGGCTGCGGTTGACTTCCAGGTTGGCACCGGCCGTATGCCCATGCAGATGAACGGACCCCAGGCACAAGAAAAGCCGAGGCAGTTCAACGACCAGCAGACGCAGCAGCTGGCGGCTTACGTCGCTTCGCTCGGCGCCGGCCCGGCCATTCCCGATGCAGCACTGCTTGACGAAAAGGGAGATGCCGCCAAGGGTGGCGAACTCTTCCGCGTCAACTGCGCTATGTGCCACAACGCCGCAGCTGCCGGCGGTGCGTTGACCCGCGGGAAGTTCGCTCCGGCCTTGGCTGGTGTCTCCGGCCAACACATCTATGAAGCCATGGCGACCGGTCCGCAGAACATGCCCGTCTTCAACGACGCCAACATTTCTCCTGAGGGCAAGCGCGACATCATCACCTTCCTGAAGAAGATCGAAGCCAACGGTTCGCCGGGTGGCGCCGACCTCGGTTCGCTGGGTCCGGTTTCCGAAGGCCTCTTCGTCTGGGTTGCAGGCCTTGGCGTCATCATCGCCTTCACCATCTGGCTGACGTCGCGTACGTCTTAGTCCAGGCGCACTAAAAGCTTCTGCTGTCCCCACAGCAGTTTTGAATTGAACATTAACCCGGTTCCGGCCGGGACAACGAGAGAAGGATGAGGCGAATTATGGGCAACCATAGTGACGGCAGTCCGAACCACTCGGGCACCGTAGCTACGGCTGGTCAGAATGTTGTGGAGAAGTTCCAGGATCCTGGACTTCCTCCGCACCGTTTGCGCCTGGCTGACACGGACCCGAGAGCCGCTAAGCGAGCCGAGCGACAGGTAGCCATTCTGTTTGGCATCTCCGTCATCGGCACGGTGATCTTCCTGGTGTCGTACTTTGCCATCGATCTTGGGCAAGACTCCACGATCGCAACGATCCGCACGCAAAACCTGTTGCTTGGCCTTGGCACCGCATTCGCGATGCTCGGGATCGGCACCGGCATCGTGCACTGGGCCAAGGCCCTCATGCCGGACCACGAGGTATCGGAAGAGCGCCACGCCATCCGCACTGAGGAAGACCGCAAGGCCGCCGTACGGATCGTCGAGGACATCGTCGAGGAAACCGGCATCAAGCGTCGCCCCCTGATCCGCAACACCCTTTTGGGCGCTGTGGCACTGGCACCCCTCCCGGCCCTGGCCGTTTTTGGTGACCTTGGACCCCGCCCGGACGACAAGCTCGCACACACCATGTGGGCACCCCAGGACGGCAAGCTCAAGCGCCTCACCCGCGACCCCGACGGAACCCCGATCAAGGCATCGGATGTAACCATCGGTTCTGCGTTCCACGTGATCCCCGAAGGACTTAACGAGCTCCAGGAAGGCAAGCTGAACGCGAAGGCCAAAGCCGTCGTCCTGCTCATGCGCCTCAACCCGGGCGACCTGACGATCTCCAAGGGCCGTGAAAACTGGAGCTACAACGGAATTGTTGCCTATTCCAAGATCTGCACCCACGTTGGTTGCCCGGTTGCTTTGTACGAGCAGCAGACGCACCACCTGCTGTGCCCGTGCCACCAGTCGACCTTCGACCTCACCAAGGAATGCAAGGTTGTCTTCGGACCCGCCAGCCGTCCGCTCCCCCAGCTGCCCATCGCGGTCGACGCTGAGGGCTACCTCGTAGCCACGAGCGATTTCAAAGAACCTGTAGGACCGAGTTACTGGGAGCGTGACGAGCATGAGCGCCTCATCAACAGCTGAAGTCCCCTTCGTACCCACGACCAAAGTTGGCCGTATCACCGACTTCGTTGACGAGCGCGTCGGCGGATCCGGAATCCTGCGTGAGTTCGGCCGGAAGGTCTTCCCTGACCACTGGTCCTTCATGTTCGGTGAAGTGGCGTTGTATTCCTTCGTCATCCTGCTCATGTCGGGTACGTTCCTGACGTTCTTCTTTGACCCGTCCATGGCGGAGACCCACTACTCGGGTTCATACACCCCGCTGACCAATGTCGAAATGTCCGTGGCGTACAGCTCCTCGTTGAACATTTCGTTCGACATTCGCGGTGGCTTGTTCTTCCGCCAGGTGCACCACTGGGCGGCGTTGCTCTTCGTGGCCTCGCTTGGTGTGCACATGCTGCGCGTGTTCTTCACGGGTGCTTTCCGCAAGCCGCGTGAAATGAACTGGGTTGTGGGTGGTGTCCTGTTGATCCTGGCTATGGCTGAAGGCTTCACGGGATACTCCCTCCCCGACGACCTGCTCTCCGGTAACGGCCTGCGCATCATCGACGGCGTCATCAAGTCCATCCCGGTGATCGGAACATACATCTCGTTCTTCCTCTTCGGGGGCGAGTTCCCCGGAACGGCCATCATCGGCCGCCTGTACGTGCTGCACATTCTGCTGGTGCCGGCCATGATCCTTCTGATGATCGTCATCCACCTCTTCATGGTTGTTGTCCACAAGCACACGCAGTACCCTGGCCCCGGCCGCAGCGACGGTAACGTCGTTGGCTACCCCCTGGGCCCGGTCTACGCCGCAAAGGCCGGAGGCTTCTTCTTCATCGTGTTCGGTGTCGTCGCGCTTATGGCTGCGATGTTCACTATCAACCCGATCTGGAACTACGGTCCGTACGACCCCTCCCCTGTGTCTGCCGGTACCCAGCCTGACTGGTACATCGGATTCGTCGATGGTGCACTGCGTCTTATGCCGGGTGTCGTCAACGACTTCCACTTCGAGTACGTCATCTTCGGCCACGTGCTGACGCTGAATGTCCTCCTCCCGGCCCTTGTTCCTGCTGGCATCATTTTCACCGTGCTCTTCATGTACCCGTGGATCGAGCGGTGGATCACCAAGGACAACCGCGAGCACCACGTCCTTGACCGTCCTCGCAACGCTCCAACCCGCACCGCCATCGGTGTCGCAGGGTTCACCTGGTACTGCGTCATGTGGGCCGCTGCAGGTTCGGACCTCATCGCAACGCACTTCCACGTTGCCCTGAACGACGTTACGTACTGGCTGCGCACGCTCTTCTTCCTTGGCCCGATCATCGCGTTCATGGTGACCAAGCGCGTGGCCCTTGCGCTTCAGCGCAAGGACCGCGAGATCGCCTTGCATGGCCGCGAAACCGGTCGCATCGTGCGCTTGCCGCATGGTGAATTCATCGAGGTGCACGCACCGCTGGACGACTATAAGCACTACAAGCTCGTCGGCTTCGAGTCGCCCGTCCCCCTGCCGGCTGAGCCGAACGAGCACGGTGTGGTCACTCCGAAGGAAAAGCGCCGCGCGGCACTTTCCAAATGGTTCTTCGAAGACCGTGTTGCTCCGGCAACGCCAGCCGAGCTTGAAGCCGCACACGGTCATGGCCACCATGAGGCCATCGAGTCCGGCGAAGAGCACAAGAGCCTGAGCCATTAGTTCTCGGCGATAGCAAACGAGAGAGGGCCCCGTCCGCAATTGGACGGGGCCCTCTCTCATTGTCTATGTGTACCGGCTACCGGGCCACTCCCTGAGGCCTTGAGGCTAGTGGGTACGATACCCTGTGGACTGGCTTCGCGTGGACCGAACGCCTGGGCGCTGCAACGGGACCCACAACTTATACCGGTCAGCCCTGTAGTAGGAGACGGAATAGTCCACCATGGCGCGTGCGACGAAGGCGTGACGTTGAATCTTGAGCAGCGGAGTGCCGACATCCACATTCAAGAGCCTCGCAGTCGATGGCGAAGCCGCAGTTGCTTCGATCATGTCCTCGCCCCATTCCATGACGAGTCCGTACTTTTCGCTCAACACGTTGTACAGCGAAGTGGGAGGCGCTCCGTCTAAAAGGCCCGGCACGCGATGGGCGGGGATGAAGTTCTCGTCCACGCTCATAGGCTCGTTGTCTGCGAGCAGGAGCCGCCGGAAGCGAACCAAGGGAGTCCCCTCCTCCAGCTGGAGCTCCCGCGCCAGGAAGGCACTCGCGGCGATCTGCTCGAAGCTCAAAACCTTCGCCGCCGGAACCATGCCGCGACGTTGCATTTCCTCGCTGTAGGACGTGAGCTTTACTTGGAGGTCCAGCTTCGGTTTGCGGACGAAAGTTCCCAGGCCAACCACTCGTTCAATGACCTCTTCGCCGACGAGGGCATCAATAGCCTGCCGCACCGTCATCCTGGCTAGTCCGAAACGTTCAGAGAGGTCCCGCTCCGACGGCAAGGCAGCACCGGGCTTGCAAGACTCCGAGATGTAGGTTCGCAGGATCTCGCGCAGTTGAACGTAGATAGGAGTGCCGCTCTTGCGGTCGATCTCCCCCGTGATACGTGCTGCTTCAGCAGGCATGACGGTCTCCGGCCCCGAAATCTTCCATAAAACAAGCGTAGGCCATTCTCCTTGCAGGTCTAGACCAGCTGGACGCTGTGGACGGTGCTCTCGCGTGGCGGCGCTACGCTTGTAAGGATCAAAATCGCAGTCGGCATTTGGCCGTCCGAGTCAAAAGGAGCCGGTTTGCCCGAGCACAAAGCCATCGTCGCCGCAGAGATCGGCCTCCATGCACGGGCAGCCGCCGTGTTTGTCCGTGCGGTGACGGCCACCGGGCTCCCGGTGACCATCCGGAAACCCGGCCAGCAGGCGGTCGATGCGAGGTCCCTTCTTGAGGTCATGACCGAGGACTTCGGCCATGGCTGCGAGGTAGTTCTATCGGTCGCTGGAGAACCGCTACCAGCTGGTCGGACACTTGAAGAGGTTACTGACGCCCTAGACGCCCTTTCGGCCGTCTTGGAGGCCGTAGAGGGGCGCTGAGCGGGGTAAACGCACAGGTACGGCTCCGGGAAAGGCGTGCCGGCGGACACCATCCGTATAGGACAACGATGGCGGGCCCCACCGATTGGTGGGGCCCGCCATCGTTGTTCAAGGTGCTTCTAGTGCGCGTGATCTCCACGGCTGTATTCGAAGACCCAACCGACCAGGGCTACGAGAGCCAAGCCAGCGGCGACGAAAGTAATCCAGAAACCTACGGCGAGACCAAGGAAGCCACCGGCACAAGCCAAGCCGAGGACCAGCGGCCACCAGCTCCAGGGGCTGAAGTGTCCCTGCTCGCCGGCGCCTTCGTGAATCTCGGCGTCCGGACGGTCTTCCGGACGCATACCGACACGCCTGCCTGTGAAACCAAGATAACCGCCGATCATGCCAGCCAGGCCACCGACCAGGAGAATACCCAGCGTGCCAACCCACTCAGACCAGTGGGTCAGAAAACCGTAGGCCAGTGCAACGGGGATGAAGAAAAACGACCCGGCTCCAAAAATCCATGATTCGATCTTCACTTGGCGTCCTTCTGATCAGCATTGCCAAGCAGTGTTGCTGCCGGCTCAGGCGACTGTGCTGTGTGGTGCTGTGCGAGCTCCGGGTGGTGCAGGTCCAGGGCCGGACGCTCGGAACGAATACGGGGAAGCGAAGTGAAGTTGTGCCGCGGCGGCGGGCAGGACGTAGCCCACTCGAGCGAGGCTCCGAAGCCCCAGGGATCGTCAACTTCAACCTTCTTGTTGCTGCGCCACGTGATGTAGACGTTCCAGAAGAAGGGCAGGAGCGACGCACCGAGGACGAAGGATGAAATCGTGGAGAACTGGTTCATCCAGGTGAAGTTGTCCTGCGGCATGTAGTCCGCGTAGCGACGGGGCATGCCCTCGACGCCGAGCCAGTGCTGGATGAGGAAGGTGCCGTGGAACCCCAAGAACAGAAGCCAGAAGTGGATCTTGCCCAGGCGTTCGTTGAGCATCTTGCCGGTCCACTTGGGCCACCAGAAGTAGAAGCCTGCGAACATGGCGAACACGACCGTACCGAAGACCACGTAGTGGAAGTGTGCAACCACGAAATACGAGTCCGAAACGTGGAAGTCAAGTGGCGGAGAGGCCAGGATGATGCCGGTCAGGCCACCGAAGAGGAAGGTGACCAGGAAGCCGATGCTCCAGAGCATGGGTGTCTCAAAGGTAATGGAGCCCTGCCACAGCGTTCCGATCCAGTTGAAGAACTTCACGCCGGTGGGTACCGCGATCAGCATCGTCATGAAGGAGAAGAACGGAAGCAGTACGGAGCCGGTGACGTACATGTGGTGCGCCCACACGGTCACGGACAGTGCAGCGATGGCGATGGTTGCGTAGACAAGGCCCTTGTAGCCGAAGATCGGCTTGCGGCTGAATACCGGGAAGATCTCGGAGACAATGCCGAAGAACGGCAAGGCAATGATGTACACCTCGGGGTGGCCGAAGAACCAGAACAGGTGCTGCCAGAGGACAGCTCCGCCGTTCTCCGGATCGAAGATGTGGGCGCCAAAGCGGCGGTCCGCGCCGAGTGCGAAGAGCGCAGCGGCGAGGGGCGGGAACGCCATGAGGACCAGGATGGCCGTCACCAGGGTGTTCCAGGTGAAGATCGGCATGCGCCACATCGTCATGCCCGGAGCGCGCATGCAGATGATGGTAGTGATGAAGTTGACAGCACCCAGGATGGTTCCGAAACCGGACAGGGCGAGGCCGAAGACCCAGAGATCGCCGCCGACGCCCGGCGTGAATGTCGTGTTCGACAACGGCGCATAGGCGAACCAGCCGAAGGACGCCGCACCCTGCGGGGTGATGAAGCCGGACACGGCGATGGTGGAGCCGAAGAGGAAGAACCAGAAGGCCAATGCGTTCAGTCGCGGGAAGGCAACGTCCGGGGCACCGATCTGCAGCGGCATGATGACGTTCGCGAAGCCGGCGAAGAGCGGCGTCGCGAACATCAGGAGCATGACCGTGCCGTGCATCGTGAAGAGCTGGTTGTACTGTTCCTTGGTCTGCAGGATCTGCATGCCGGGTTCGAACAGCTCTGCACGGATGAGCAGGGCCATGACGCCGCCCAGGCAGAAGAACACAAAGGACGCGATCAGGTACATGTACCCGATGGTCTTGTGGTCGGTGGAGGTGATCCAGTTGACGACGATGCGTCCTTTGGATTTCGGTACTACCGGAGACTCAAGGACTCCGGCGGATTGAGTGTAAGTAGCCACGTCGCTTCCCTTAATTCTTCTCGTTCAGGTTCGGGTTGCGGTCGTACTTCGAATCGAGAAGACCCGTATTACCGCTCTGGCGAAGCTGGTTCATGTGAGCCTGGAACTCAGCCTCGGAAACAACCTTCACGCGGAACAGCATCTCTGAGTGGTATTCACCGCAAAGTTCGGCGCACTTGCCGTCATAGGTTCCCTCCTTGGTGGGGGTCAACCTGATGTAGTTGGTCTTGCCGGGAATCATGTCGCGCTTCTGCAGGAAGGCGGGGACCCAGAAAGAGTGAATGACGTCGCGGGAGTTCAGCTCCAGGTCAACCGACTTGTTGACCGGAAGGTACAACGTGGAGAGCTTCTCCTTGTCCACATCGTTGCCCGTGAGGTGTGCCTGGACGCCTGCCTCGTGGAGGTCCTCGGTGACGACCGAGCCCTTCACGTAGTTGAAGTCCCAGGCCCACTGCTTGCCGCGGACGTCAACGACGACGTCGGCCGGCTGGGAGCGGTCATCAATCGCACGCTGGTCCTGGTCGGTGAAGTAGAAGAACACCAAGACCATGAACAGCGGAATGGTCAAATAAAAGACCTCCAGAGGGAGGTTGTAGCTAAGCTGCTTGGGAAAACCCGTGGTGCCCTTGCGGCGGCGGTAGGCGATGATGCACCAGACCAGCAGGCCCCAAGTAATAATGCCGACGACCAGGGCGGCGATCCATGAGTTGACCCAGAGGTCCATGATCCGATCGGTGTGGTTGGTGGTGCCACGCTCGGTGGGCAACCAGCCCTTCTCTACCTCTGGTGAACATCCGGTCAAAACCAACGCGCCGGCTAGTGCCAAGCCAGTGATCGAGGTGATCTTTATGCGTCGGCTGCCGGTTCGGTTCTGCGAACTCACAGACGGCCCTTCCTCTTGTTGCTGCAGCCCGGCAGACCAAAGGCCCACCGGGCACACTAAAGTTTTACTACCCGATGTAGAGCTTACCGCTACCAAGCGGATTTCGCCGACATGCTGGCCCAGTGCGTCGGGTCGGGTTGAACCCGCTCCTGAACTGGGCCAACAGTCTGCGACTGCCCGGCTTAGTGGAACGAATCGCCGCAGGCGCAAGACCCGCCGGCGTTGGGGTTGTCGATCGTAAAGCCCTGCTTCGAGATCGTGTCCTCGAAGTCGATGCTGGCACCGCTCAGGTACGGGACGCTCATCTTGTCGACAACCACTTCGACGCCGTCGTAGTCGCGGACGGCATCGCCGTCGAGCAGGCGCTCGTCGAAGTAGAGCTGGTAGATCAGACCCGAGCAGCCGCCTGGCTGAACAGCGACGCGGAGCCGCAAGTCCGTGCGACCTTCTTGTTCAAGAAGGCTCCGGACCTTGCCTGCGGCGACGTCGGTCAACTTGACCTCGTGCTCGGGAAGCTCACCGCCGGCGAGCTGCGCTCCGGTGCTGTTTTCGTTGGTTGCAGTGCTCATTGGCCTACCTTCTTATGACGCTCTTGGCGGCTGCGCCTTCGCGCTGCCTGCCCTTACCCAAATACGTGCGGGTTATAGCTACATGCTACGTCGAGCCGACGCATAGCTATAACTTCTAACGTAACCGCCGGGACCGTTACCTTGTTCCCCGCAGTGGATCTTGTTCCCCTGGTGACCCATATGGACACCTTCGGGATCTGGAGTGTCAGAGGCCTTCCGCGTTAAGGCGCGCCAGCATTATTGCCTCGGCCAGGATGGCATTACGGAAGTCACCAATGTGAAGTGATTCGTTGGCGCTGTGCGCCCGGGAATCCGGATCCTCTACGCCGGTCACGAGGATCTGGACATCGGGGTAGGTTTCGGTCAGGTCCGCGATGAAAGGTATGGATCCACCGATCCCCATCTCGACGGCCGGTACACCCCAGGCTTCACCCAGCGCCCACATCGCGATCCGGGCCGCAGGCGAGCCGGTGTCTGTAGAGAAGGCGTTGCCGCGCTCCCCCGGCACGAACGTCACTTGCGCTCCGAAGGGCGCGTGGGCCGCCAGGTGCCTTCCCATTGCGTCCATAGCGGCATCCGGATCTTGCCCCGGAGCCAAGCGCAGGCTGAACTTCGCGCGCGCTGAAGGGAGCAGCGTGTTGGATGCGACGTCGACGGCGGGTGCGTCGATGCCGATGATGGACAAGGCGGGCTTGGTCCACAGCCGTGAGGCGATGCTGCCGCTGCCGGCAAGCCTCACACCGTCGAGCACAGAGGCATCCGCGCGGTACTGGTCCTCGTCAACGTCCTCTACGACGTCATCTTTGGCCACCAAGCCCTCGATGGCCACGTTGCCGTCGTCGTCGTGCAAGGTCGCGATCAAGCGGGACAAGAGGGTCGGCGCGTCCAACACAGGACCACCGAACATGCCGGAGTGCACGGCGTGGTCCAGCACCCGCACCTCGAAGGTGCCGTCCACCAGGCCGCGAAGACTGGTTGTCAGGGCTGGAACGCCGACCTTCCAGTTGCTGGAGTCAGCCACGACGATGACGTTCGCCTCGAGGAGATCACGGTGTGTTTCGAGGAATGTGCGGAAGGTTGGCGAGCCCGCTTCTTCCTCGCCCTCGAAGAACAGGGTGACGCCGAGACCAAAATCATCTCCCAGCACTTGGGTTACAGCGGCGTAGGCGCCCAGGTGGGCCATGATTCCAGCCTTGTCGTCGGCTGCGCCGCGGCCATAAAGGCGGCCTTCCCGTTCCTCGGCGACAAACGGCTCGGTATCCCACAGGCTCACGTCGCCAGGCGGCTGCACATCGTGGTGCGCGTACAGGAGGATGGCCGGTTTGCCCGGCGCTGCAAGGCGGCGCGCAACAATGGCCGGTCCTCCCGGAGTGCCGTCCGTCTTGTCGCAACGCAGAATCTGGACATCGGCGAAGCCCGACTCGCGGACCAACGCCGCAACGGCCTCGGCACTGCGCTCAAGTTCCGCGGGGTCGAAACTTGGCCAAGCAATACCCGGGATGGCGACCAGCGCTTTCAAACGCGCCATGGTCTCGTCAAAGGAAGATTCGACGGCGGACTTGAGCGCATCGACATTGATCGTGCCGGAGCCGCCGGAAAAGGTCTGCGGGATCTCCGCATTCATTGAAGTCATGGCGAAAACACTACCGCTGGGAGAGATACGGGGGAACTGGTATGGACGGCGTGGCGGACTCATTCGCTGGGGTCCACGTTGCGTCGACTTCAGGGCGCTTCCTGCGGGGTATTCTGTAGGGGTGTTTGGACGTAAAAAGGATGAGCCGAGCGCTCAAGACTCAGTAGACCAGCTAGCCGCCGATGCCGCCGCGAAAGGTGCAGGTGCTGGTAAGGGCGCGCCCACACCCAAGCGCAAAGAACAGGAAGCCGCTCGGAAGCGCCCCTTGGTGCCAACCGACCGCAAGGCCTCCAAGGAAGCCGAGCGCATCGCCGTGCAGGACCAGCGCCAGAAAATGCGCCAGGCGCTGGATACCGGTGACGAAAAATACCTGCCGCTGCGCGACAAGGGACCCCAAAAGCGTTTCGCCCGCGACTACGTCGACGCCCGTTTCAGCCTCGGCGAGTACCTGATGTTCGGAGCGCTGCTGTTCGTAGTGATCTCCTTCATCATTCCGTCAGGAAGCGATGCCCTCAGCTATGTCTTGATCGGTTTCTGGGTCATGTTCCTGGCGGTCTTCGCGGACGTGTTCATCCTCTCCCGCAAGCTGCGGAAGGGCCTGACGGAGAAGTTCGGCGAAGTCGAGCGCGGCACTGTCTGGTACGGCAGCATGCGTTCCCTGCAATTCCGTCGCCTGCGCCTTCCGAAGCCGCAGGTCCAGCGTGGCCAGTACCCCGCTTAGGGCCGCAAGCCACCAAGGACGCAAGCGACCAAGGACAAGAGTCCAAGTAAGCAAAAAGACCCTGGACCAGCTGTTCCAGGGTCTTTTTGCTTGTCCGCATGTGGCGATCGATAGCGTGGCTAGCGGCGGCGCTTCGCAAGGGCCTTGTTGATGCCGGCGGCCCAGAACGGACCTTCGTAAAGGAACGCGGTGTATCCCTGGACCAGGGTGGCTCCAGCGTCGAGCCTTTCCTGGACGTCGGCTGCGGACTGCACTCCGCCGACGGCGATGAGCACCAGGCCCTCCCCCACCGCGGCCTTCAGCCGGCGCAGTACCTCGAGCGAGCGCTCCTTGAGGGGCGCACCGGAGAGCCCGCCGGCGCCGCAGGCCGCCACCTTGCCCGGTTCGGAAACGAGGCCCTCCCGTCCGATGGTGGTATTGGTGGCAATGATGCCATCGAGCTTGAGGTCCAGGGCGAGGCGGGCGACGTCGTCAATGTCGTCGTCGCTGAGGTCCGGGGCGATCTTGACCAGCAGGGGGACATGGCGCCCAGCGGATTCGTCGGCGGTGTCTCCTACGGCGCGCAGCAGCGGGCGGAGGGTCTCGACATTCTGGAGCTGGCGCAGGCCGGGAGTGTTCGGCGAACTGACATTGACCACGAGATAGTCGGCGGCGGGCGCCAGGCTCCGGGCGCTGACCAGATAGTCCTCAACCGCGTCGTCGAGCTCGACAACCTTGGTCTTGCCGATGTTGACACCGATCACGGGGCGAACTCCGGCATGCGTGCGCTGCAGCGCCGCCCTCGCAGCCTTGAGGCGCGGCGCCACGGCCGCGGCGCCGTCGTTGTTGAATCCCATGCGGTTGATCACGGCTTTGTCCTCGATCAGGCGGAAAAGCCGTGGCTTTTCATTGCCTGGCTGGGCCTGGCCCGTGATGGTGCCTACTTCCACGTGGCCGAAGCCCAATTCCGCGAGGGCCTCGATTCCGTGGCCCTCCTTGTCGAAACCGGCAGCAAGGCCGAACGGCGAGGGGAAGGTCAGGCCGAAAGCCTCCGTGCGCAGCGAGGGGTGCGGTGCCGTCATTTTGGCCAGAACGCGCCCCGCTCCCGAGCGGTGTGCAAAGCGGATCGCCTGGAAGCCGATCTTGTGGGCTTTTTCGGCATCCATCCAGGAGAAGGCCAGCTTGAAGAATGTTGGGTAAACGCGCATGTTCCTAGTTTTCCGGTTTACGGGCGGCGCACCAAACCAGAGCGGTTACCGGGCGGTAGCATGTACGAATGCCGAGCAATCCACGTGACGGAGTTCACTCCAAGGCAACCATTCAAGCCGATGTTCTCGTCATTGGCGCGGGACTTGCGGGGCTCGTGGCCGCCGCCCAAGCCTATGCACTCGGGAAACGGGTTGCTGTGGTGGACCAGGAACCTGCAGCATCCGTGGGCGGCCAGGCACATTGGTCTTTCGGTGGACTGTTCCTGGTCAACACCCCCGAACAGCGAAGGCTGGGCGTCAGGGACAGCGCCGAACTTGCCTTGAGCGACTGGTTGGCATCCGCGGCCTTTCATAGGCCGGAGGACTCCTGGGCCCGGCTTTGGGCGGAGGCCTATGTTGACTTCGCCTCCGGCGAGAAACGCCGGTGGCTGAGATCGCTCGGCGTGCGGCTCTTTCCGCTGGTGCAATGGGCCGAGCGCGGCGGCTACGGTCCGCAAGGCCACGGCAACACAGTCCCGCGGTTCCACGTCACCTGGGGCACTGGCCCCGGCGTCGTACAACCGTTCCTGGAAAAGGTGAGCGAGGGCATCGCCCGGGGCAGGGTATCCCTCCACTTCCGGCATCGCGGCACGGAACTAACGACGACGGCGGGCCGCGTCACCGGGGTCAGCGGCGAGATTCTTGAGGCGTCCGGCGCTGGACGCGGCGAAGCGTCGTCGCGGACCGTCGTCGGGAGTTTTGAAGCGACTGCCGGGGCCGTCATCGTCACCACCGGCGGAATTGGTGGAAACCATGCAATGGTGAGGCGGCAATGGCCCGACCGAACGGCGCCGGAACACATGCTGAGCGGTGTACCGGCCTCCGTGGATGGCGAGTTCCTTGCTGCCGCTGCTGCCGCCGGCGGAGGGCTCATCAACGGTGACCGCATGTGGCACTACCCCGAAGGCATCCACAACCACTCCCCCGTGTGGCCCTTACATGGCATCCGCATCCTCCCGGGTCCGTCGTCGCTGTGGATTGATGCGACGGGACGGCAGCTGCCCGCCCCGCTTTTTCCAGGGTTCGATTCCTTGGGCGCCCTCAGGCATATCCTGGCGGGCGGACACGGGCATTCGTGGTTCGTGTGCAACCGGACCATCGCAATGAAGGAATTCGCCTTGTCAGGTTCTGAACAGAATCCGGATCTCACAGGCAAGGACATCCGGCTCCTGGCCTCCCGCCTCAGTGCTGCCAGTGATTCCCCGTTGCGCAGCTTCCTGGACCGTGGCGTGGATTTCCTGCAGGCTGCAACGGCCACCGAACTAGCTGGAAAAATGAACTCGCTGACGGGTTCGCCCCGGATAGATCCTGGCCAGCTCGATGACCTCATCCGCGATCGGGACCAGCAAGTGGCGAGCGGGCTGGGCAAGGACCCGCAGCTCGCCGCTGTCCGGGCGGCGCGGAGGTTCGCCACCGACAAGATCATGCGTGTGGCCCCTCCGCACCGGCTCACGGACCCGAAACACGGCCCGCTTGTGGCCGTTCGGCTCTCCGTGCTGACACGCAAGAGCCTTGGCGGACTACAGACGGACCTTCGTTCACGCGTCCTTGACGGTTCCGGAGCGCCGGTCCCGGGATTGTACGCGGCAGGAGAGGCGGCTGGCTTCGGCGGCGGCGGAATCCACGGCTACCGGGCATTGGAGGGAACCTTCCTGGGCGGCTGCCTGTTCTCCGGGCGCGCAGCAGGGGGCGATGCCGCAGCGAGTGTCTAAGCTGTTCCCATGGAGTGGCAGACCGACATCCTCGGCGCGGACTTCGAAAGTTGCGCATTCGAGGCGGCAGGACCTGACGGGGTGGTCCGGCGTGCAACACTGGTTCGCCACGTCCCTCACGAGGGGGCGGGAGGTGGCGATCGGCCACTGGCCGCCAACGGTTCCATCCTTTTCCTGCACGGCTGGAGCGACTACTTTTTCAACGTCGCGCTGGCAGAGTTTTGGACCGGACAAGGCTTCCACTTCTACGCGCTCGACATGCACAACCACGGCCGCAGCCTGCAGGTGGACACCCCGGGTGGCTACGTGGAACATCTGGATGACTACGACGCCGAGATCGGCAAAGCCATCGACATGATCCGCTCCGGCGACCCTTTTGGGGAGGTGCCCCGTTCGTTGACCCTGATGGGACATTCCACCGGAGGCCTCGTGGCCGCCTTGTGGGTCAGCCGCAACCCCGGTTCCGTCCAGTACCTTGTACTCAACAGCCCGTGGCTTGAAATGCACGGAAGTTCCTTGGTCCGCCGCGCAGCCCAGACTATGGTGAAGCCGCTTGCGCGCTTCCGCCCCACGACAATCCTGCGCTTGCCCGAACGCGGGTTCTACTACCGCAGCATCAGCAGCTCAGCCGAGGGCGAATGGCTCGTTGATCCCAAATACCGGCCACCCTTGGCCTTCCCTATGCGGGCAGGATGGCTCAGCGCTATCCTCAGCGGACACACGAGGGTGGCCCGCGGGCTGAGAATTGACATCCCTATCCTCGTGCTGATCTCCGGAGCGAGCGCGAACGGCATGATCTGGCAGGAGTCCATGAGGCGTTCAGACGCCGTCCTGGACGTGAACACCATGGCTGTCCGTGCCATGACCCTAGGCCGCACCGTCACGTTGGAACGGGTGGACGGCGGCCTTCACGACGTGTTCCTTTCGGCAGGCCCGGTGCGCGCAGATGCCTACGCCCGGCTTGCGCGCTGGATTCACGGGTACATTTCGAACGGCCTGCCGCCGGAGCATCTGGCCGGCGAGGAACATGGACAGCCGGGGGATGCGCCATGACCACGGAGCTGGGTGTGCCGGTATGGCAACAGGATTTTCTGGGCGGTGGTTTCGAGGCCCTGGAATTGGAACTTCCACCCGACGAAGAAGGTCCGGTTTGCGCCACCCTAGTCCGACACGTCCGTCCGGTGCCAGCTCAGTCGGCGCCACACGGACTTCTCGATGCCTTGACGGCCTTCACGGGACGCCGACGCAGGAGGGAGGTTCCGGTCACGGAGGGGCCACCGAGGGTGGTGCTGTACCTCCACGGCTGGGCCGACTACTTCATGCAGACAGAACTGGCGGAGTTCCTGGGTGCCTCCGGATTTCATTTCTATGCGCTTGACCTACGTAAGTTCGGCCGCAGCCTACGGCCGGGGCAAACTCCCGGCTACACCACCGATCTGTGGGTATACGACGAAGACATCGATGCCGCGCTGCTTGCGATAAACCAGGACATCGCCGAAATAACCGGTAGCGCGGAGGCGCCTACCGTCCACCTGCTGGCCCATTCCCTGGGCGGCCTGATCGCGGCACTGTGGGCTGACCGGAACCCTGGCCGCATTGCCACCCTGACGCTGAATTCGCCGTGGCTGGAGCTTCAGGGCAGCAGCCTGATCCGCAGCATCGCGATGCATTTGGTGGAACCGTTTGCGCGCACGGATCCCAAGCGGCCATTCCGATTTCCGGAGATGCCGGCCTATTGGGAAAGCGTGAGCAACCTGGCCCACGGGGAATGGACCCTTGATCCGGAATGGCGGCCGCGAACTTCGTTCCCGATACGCGCGGGGTGGACGAAGGCAGTCCTGGCGGGACACACCGCCGTCGAACGCAAACTCAATATCGATGCTCCGGTGCTCGTGCTGCTTTCGGGACGCACCCGCATCCAGTCGGAGTGGAGCGCGGAGCTCATGCGCGTCGACGCGGTGATCGATGTTGAGCAGACTGCCCGCCGGGCCCTGGGACTTGGACGGCGGACAGCGGTGTTCCGCTACCCGGGCGCTCTCCATGATGTGTTCTTGTCACGGCGCACGGTCCGTCAGCAGGCCTACAGGGACGTCGCTATCTGGTTGGCTTCTTATCCGGACTGACCGGATTTTGCCAGCGCACTCGTGTTAATCGTCAGCGGGATGCGGCAGCGTCCACCGCGCCACCGTAACGGCGGTCCCGTTTGGCATAGATCTCGACGGCGTCCCATAAGGTCCTGCGGTCGACGTCGGGCCACAGCGTATCCATGAAGACGAACTCTGCGTAGGCCGATTGCCACAAGAGGAAGTTGGACAGCCGCTGCTCACCGGAACTGCGCAGGAACAAGTCGACGTCAGGAAGATCCGGTTCATCAAGGTACTTCTGGATGGTCTTCTCTGTGACAGAGCCGGGCCTCAAGCGTCCATCGGCAACATCCTGGGCGATAGCTGCAACGGCGTCGGCGATTTCGGCCCGGCCGCCGTAATTAACACACATGGTCAACGTGCACGTGTCGTTGCCGCGGGTGTAATCCTCTGCTTCCTCAAGTTCCTTGATGACGGAACCCCATAGCTTGGGACGTCGGCCTGCCCAACGAATCCGCACCCCCCACTCGTCGAGCTGGTTGCGCTGCCGGCGTAGCACGTCCTTGTTAAATCCCATGAGAAAACGCACTTCTTCAGGAGAACGGCGCCAGTTTTCAGTGGAGAAAGCGTAGACACTGACGTACTTGATGCCGAGTTCGATCGCGCCGGCCATCACATCCAGCAGCGCCGGTTCCCCGGCCTTGTGACCCTCGATGCGCGGCAGGCCGCGTTGGTTTGCCCAGCGGCCATTGCCATCCATGACGATGGCCACGTGCTGCGGGACCAGTTCGGGGGGTATGGCCGGTGGCCTGGCCCCCGAGGGATGTTGATACGGGGCCTTAACCGGGGTCCTCCGCGCAGTTGCCGTCTTCTTTTTTCCCAGTGCCACTGTCAGCTTCGCTCCACATGTTTGAGGGACTTCAATGCTCGTTCAAGATGCCATTGCAGGTAGCTCGCCACCAAACCGGCGGCTTCCCGGCGATGAAGGCTCTGGGACACATCCGCCGTTGCCCAGTCCCCCGTCAGCAACGCGCCCAACAGGACCACGGTCTCGGGTGCCGGCGCCGGCGAACCAGGGGGGCGGCAGTTAGCGCAGATCATTCCGCCCAAGGGAGCGGAGAAGGCGGTATGCGGACCGGCCGCCCCACAGCGGGCACAGTCCGTGAAGCTGGGCGCCCAGCCGCCGGTGGCCAAAGCGCGGAGGAGGTAGGAGTCAAGAATGAGTTCCGGTGGGTGGTCGGAACGGCTTAGCGAGGCAAGAGCCCCCACGAGGAGGTTGTATTGCGCGGTTCCCGAATCGGCGTCGGCGTCTGTCAGCTTCTCTGCGGTTTCCGTCATGGCGGCAGCGACCGTGTACCGGGAATAATCGGCGGCAATCGAGCTCCCATAGGCTCCTTTGGCAACCGCCTGGGTGACGATGTCCAGGGTGCGGCCGGACACCAGTTGGAGGTCTGCCACCATGAAGGGTTCCAGCCTGGCCCCGAACCGGCTACTGGTCCGCCGCACGCCCTTTGCCACCGCTCGAACCTGGCCGTGGTGCTTTGTCAGCAGCGTGATGATGCGGTCCGCTTCGCCCAGTTTGTGGGTGCGCAGCACAACGGCATCGTCCCGATAGGACCGCGCTGCGAACGAAGAAGGATTGGCCACAGTTAATCTTCGCACCACACCGGGCCTTCTCGGGTCCGGCGGAGCCGTGCGGCACCGTGTTGACGGTGCCGCACGGCAAATGGCTATGCCCGGACAGCCCTAATGGCGCGATTGACGGCAGAGATGACTGCCTTGAGCGCAGCGGTGCTCGTGTTGGGATCGATGCCGACACCCCACAGGACCCGCTCGCCGACGGCGCATTCGACATATGCTGCCGCACTGGCGCTGCCGCCCTCGGACAATGCATGTTCCGAATAGTCCAGGACGCGTACGTCCACGCCGTCTTCACGCAGGATATCCAGCAGCGCAGCGATGGGGCCGTTGCCCGTGCCGGTCCGTTGAACCACGGTGCCGTCCACGCGCAGGGCCGCGTGAAGGGTCAGCTCGCCGGATTCATCGGTCTCCGTGCGGATGGAGCCCAGCGAATAGCGTCCCCACTGGCCATCGGCCGTGGTAGCGGGAAGGTATTCGTCCTGGAACATCGCCCACAGCTGGGGCCCGCTGACTTCGCCGCCGACAGTATCGGTGCGGTGCTGGATGACGCCGGAGAATTCGATCTGTGCCCGGCGCGGCAGGTCCAGGCTGTGCTCGTTCTTGAGCAGGTACGCCACACCGCCCTTGCCGGACTGGGAATTAACGCGGATGACGGCCTCGTAGGTGCGACCCAGGTCCTTGGGATCGATCGGGAGGTACGGGACCTGCCAGGTGAAGTCGTCAACGGCCTTGCCGGCGGCAGCCGCCTCTTTCTCAAGGGCTTCGAAACCCTTCTTGATGGCGTCCTGGTGCGAACCGGAAAATGCCGTGAACACGAGATCGCCACCATACGGGGAGCGCTCGGGCACGGGCAGCTGGTTGCAGTACTCCACGGTCCTGCGGACTTCGTCGATGTCCGAGAAGTCGATCATTGGATCGACGCCTTGCACGAACATGTTCAGGCCCAGGGTGACAAGGTCCACGTTGCCGGTACGCTCACCGTTTCCGAACAAGCAACCTTCGATGCGGTCGGCGCCTGCCAAATAGCCCAGCTCTGCCGCCGCGACGCCCGTGCCGCGATCGTTGTGGGGATGGAGGGAGATGATGATGCCGTCACGGGGATGCAGGTTCCGGTGCATCCATTCGATGGAGTCGGCGTAAACGTTGGGGGTGGCCATTTCCACGGTGGCGGGCAGGTTGATGATGACTTGCTTGTCCGCGGATGCTTCAAAAACGTCGGCAATTGCGTTGCAAACCCGCGCTGCGTACTCGAGCTCGGTTCCGGTGAAGGACTCCGGCGAGTACTCATACGTGATGTGGGTGTCCGTGAGCGTTTCTTCGTACTTCTTGCACAAGCGCGCCCCCTGCAGGGCAATATCCAGAATCCCGTCCTCGTCCTGGTTGAACACGACGCGGCGCTGGAGAACCGAGGTGGAGTTGTACAGGTGGACGATGGCCTGCTTTGCGCCCACGAGAGACTCGTAGGTGCGCTCAATCAGATGTTCGCGCGCCTGGGTCAGGACCTGGATGGAAACGTCATCCGGAATGTGGCCGCCTTCGATGAGCTGCCGCACGAAGTCGAAGTCGGTCTGCGACGCAGACGGGAAGCCGACCTCGATTTCCTTATACCCCATCTTCACCAGCAGCTGGAACATCTTCAGCTTGCGGGCCGGGCTCATGGGATCGATCAGGGCCTGGTTGCCGTCACGCAGGTCCACAGCGCACCAGCGCGGGGCCTTGGTGATGACTTTGTCCGGCCAGGTGCGGTCTGCCAGCTCGACCTTGATCTGGTCCTGGAAAGGCAGGTACCGGTGGATCGGCATTCCGGAGGGCTTTTGTGCGTTGCGCATGATTTTGGGCCTTTTCTCTTAATCTTGAAGGAAGATTGGCCGGGCACAGCTAACTCCGCAGCGAGGGTTGGCCTAGCGAATATTCGCTTTCAAGGCCCCGCCGCGGCAGCTAAGGAGAAGCATTCCTGCACGCACCATTTCACAGTAACACGGGTGCGTATGATGACAATGCAATACCTGAAGCAACGTCCACCATGCAGACGCGGTTACGGTGGTGAGCCGGATCCGCTCGTCGTCCGAAGGAGTTCTTGTGCCACAGTCGGGGATCACACTGTCCAACATCGATGAAAGCGTTCGGCCACAGGACGATCTCTACCAGCACGTCAATGGTGCGTGGCTGAAGGCCACGGTCATTCCGGACGACCGTCCGCTGGAGGGAACTTTCACCGCGCTCCGCGATGGCGCCGAGCTGGCAGTCAAAGCGATCATCGAAGAGGCGGCTGCGAAGGGCGAGGAAGCCAGCGGAATCGAGCGCAAAGTCGGTGAGCTCTATAACAGCTTCATGGACGAGGACGCCGCCGAAGCCAAGGGCATGGAACCGATCCGCGCCCGGATCGATGAGGTCTTCGCCACTGCTTCGCCCGCCGAAGTTGTCGCATTGTCCGGGCGGCTGTTCCGCTCGGATGTTTCCGGCCTCTTCTCCATCTACCCAGCGCCCGACGCCGGGAACCCGGACCGGGTCCTGCTGTACATCGGCCAGGGCGGGCTTGGCCTTCCAGACGAGTCCTACTACCGGGACGAGAAGTTCGAACCGATCGTCAGTGCCTACGGCAAGTACGTCGCCAAACTCTTCGGCTTGGCAGGTATTCCCGACGCGGACGCAGCGGCTGGGCGCATCGTCGCCTTTGAAAAGGCCCTTGCCTCGCACCACTGGGATAACGTCACGCTTCGCGATCCGCAAAAGACATACAACCTCAAGACTGCGGAAGAGGGACATGAACTGTTCCCCTATCTGGACGCATGGTTCGACGCCGCCCGGATTGAGGGCGACAAATTCACCGAGCTGGTAGTGAGCACTCCGGATTTCTTCGCGGGTGCGGCCGCCCTTGTCGAGTCTGAGCCTCTTGCCACCTGGCAGGAATGGTTGGCTTTGCGCGTGCTGAACGCCGCTGCCCCCTATCTGTCGTCAGCCTTCGTCGATGCAAACTTCGATTTCTACGGCACCACCCTGAGCGGGACGCCGCAGAATAAGGACCGCTGGAAGCGTGGCGTCGCCGTCGTCGAAGCCGCCCTCGGAGAGGCAGTGGGACAGATCTATGTGGAGCGCCACTTCCCCGAGGGTTACAAGGCCAGGATGCAGACGCTGGTCGCCAAGCTGATCGAGGCTTACCGCCAGAGCATCACCGCCCTCGACTGGATGGGCGAGGACACCAAGGCGGAAGCACTGAAGAAGCTCGCGGCCTTCCGCCCCAAGATTGGTTTCCCCGACAAGTGGATCGATTATTCCGCCGTCGATATTGACCCGGTTGATCTTCTAGGGAACGTCGAGCGGGCCCACAATGCCGACGTCGACCGCCACCTTGATGAGATCGGCAAGCCGGTTGATCTGAACAAGTGGCTCATGACCCCGCAGACCGTGAACGCCTACTACCACCCGATGCTGAACGAGATTGTTTTCCCCGCGGCGATCCTGCAGCCCCCCTTCTTCACCGCAGAGGCTGACGACGCCGTCAACTACGGCGGCATCGGCGCAATCATCGGACATGAGATCGGCCATGGCTTCGACGACCAGGGCTCCCAGTTTGATGGAAGCGGAGCGCTGCGGAACTGGTGGAGCGAGGAAGACCGCAAGGCATTCGAAGGACTGGCGGCGAAGCTCGTGGCCCAATTTGACGCCCTTGCACCGTATGCGGCTCCTGAGCATAAGGTCAACGGGAAGCTGACGCTGGGCGAAAACATCGGCGACCTTGGAGGCCTGACCATCGCCTACAAGGCCTACCTGCTGAGCCTTGACGGTGCGGAACCGCCCGTCTTGGAGGGCTTTAGCGGCCAGCAGCGCTTCTTCATGTCCTGGGCTGCCGGCTGGCGCCAGGTCATCCGGCCCGAGGAAGCCATCCGGCGCGTCGCTACGGACCCACACTCCCCAAACGAGTTCCGCACTAACGCCATCGCCAAGAACCTGGACTCATTCCATGAGGCGTTCGCGGTGGAATCCGGGGACGGGATGTGGCTGTCGCCTGAGGACCGCGTCAGTATCTGGTAGGAAGCAATACGAACGGCAAGGGGGCGTTGACCACAAGCTGTGGTCAACGCCCCCTTCATTTCGGCGCGCGGCTACCGGGCGATGAGGGCGGGGTTGACGGCCTGACACTTTACATCGCCTGCAGTCT
Organism: Arthrobacter sp. MMS18-M83; assembly: GCF_026683955.1. NCBI lineage: Bacteria > Bacillati > Actinomycetota > Actinomycetes > Micrococcales > Micrococcaceae > Arthrobacter > Arthrobacter sp. MMS18-M83. The sequence goes on from NZ_CP113343.1 coordinate 4,688,841, forward strand.
GCTTGACGACGTTGGCCGGAACGGAAACCATTCCAAATTTTGTTCCCGTTGTGAAGTCGGAGCCCACATAGACTTGGACTCCGACGATGCCCGGAGACGGCTCGATCTGTGCGGCGGGAATGCCCAACAGGCTGGCAACGTCCGGCGCAACATCGGCATAGCCGGTCCCGTAGTAGACAACCGTCTTGGATGCGGCCGCGGCCAGGAAATGGCCGGCCCTGGTAAACCCGCCGCCAATGAGTGCGGCCGCGAGTTCCTGGCCCCGCGACGCAACGCCCGAACCGTCAGCTACGGTCACTGCTTGGAGCGCCTTGTTGTAGGCGGGGGCGCCGGGAGAACCGGCAGCCGGCGTTGAAGGAGGCCCTGAGGAGGCCGTCGGGGCTGGCGAGGCGCTCGGGGACGGAGCCGCCGTGGCGCCCGGGTTGGTCAGGTCCAAGTTCGCCCGCATGGCGGCAAACAACTGCGTGGCCTGTGGTTGGACCAGTTCGAGCCTGTTGATGTCGACGGCGGCGGGCTGGGTGGGAACCGACACGAAGGCCACCTTGGACAGGTCAATGTCTTTGAGGCGGCTCCCGATCGTCAGGAGCGACTGGACGGATGCCAGGCCGTCATCCACGGTGAGGTTCTTGGTTACGACGTCTGCGATCGAAAGCAGGCTCTGCGGATTGCTGAGCGTGCCGTCAGCCTTGACTTTGCGGGTCAGCGAGGAAAGGAACCCTTGCTGCGCTTGGATGCGTCCGAGGTCGCTCCCATCACCAAAACCGTGGCGGGTCCTGAGGAAGGCCAGCGCCTGCTCGCCTTCGACCTTCGATGTCCCTTTGGGGATTCTGAGCCCGGAATCGGGGTCGTAGACGGCGTCGCTCACGCATACGTCGACTCCTCCCACCGCCTTGGACAGTTCCTTGACGGCGTTGAAGTCAGCCATCATGAAGTGGTCGATCTCCAGCCCGGTGAGCTTGTTCACGGTGTCCACCGCGCAACCGATGCCGGCCTCAGCCATGGCCGAGTTGATCATGACGTTGGAGTGGGCTTCATAAACCGTCTTGGTTTTGGGGTCAGTGCACTTCGGGACAGTCACTAAGAGATCGCGGGGAAAGCTGGTAAGGCTCACCCTCTTGTTGTCCGCCGAGATGTCCAGAAGCATCATGACATCTGATTGACCGTAGCCCGTGGAGTCTTGTGACGAACCGTATTGCGAGTTTTTCCCGTCGCGGGTGTCGGAACCAAGGATGAGGATCTGCAAGCGGTCCGTGGCATCGTTGGCCGCGGCTTCGGTTCTCGTGGCGCCCGCCGACAAAGGTGCCTTGCTGATGTTCAACTGCAACCGGACAACCCAGTAAGCGGCGAAAGCGATCCCGGCGACGAGGAGCACAGACACCGACACTGCGGTGATCTTGAGCCAGAGCGGGAGCCCCTTAGGAGCATTCATGTGGCGGGGGGTGCCGGGGGCTTCCCCGTGGCGTGCAGCGCCGGGCGGACGAATGGTGCCGGGCTCCTGTACGCGTGCATCGCGACGTCGCACTACGCGCTCAACCTTTCCTCGGAAAATGGGATTCGGACCATTTTACGGGCCCAAACTGGGAAAATCCCCAGTGGCTAGAACCCCAGCTTCACGAGTTGCTTTGGATCGCGCTGCCAATCCTTGGCTACCTTGACGTGCAGGTCGAGATAGATCTTGGTTCCGAGGAGGGCTTCGATCCCCTTGCGGGCGTTGGTTCCGACCTCCCGCAAGCGGCTTCCGGCCTTGCCTATGATGATGGCCTTTTGGGACGGGCGCTCAACGTAGAGATTGACCCGCACGTCAAGGAGCGGATTGTCTTCGGAGCGGCCTTCGCGGGGCAGGATTTCCTCCACCACCACGGCCAGGGAGTGCGGGAGCTCGTCCCGGACACCCTCAAGTGCGGCTTCGCGAATGAGCTCGGCGACCATGATGGCCTCAGGTTCATCCGTGAGCTCACCGTCCGGGTAAAGAGGCGGGGAAGGGGGCATGTGCCCAATGAGGACGTCGGCAACGGTGTCGACTTGGAAGCCGTCGGTTGCGGAAACCGGAACGATGTCCGCCCAGCCTTGCTCGCCGAGCACTTCGCGCCCCAGTGCCGCGACTGCCAGGAGCTGCTCTGTCAGGGCCTGACGGTCCACGAGGTCGGTCTTGGTGACGAGCGCGATGATCGGCTTCCGTCCAACGGCAGCGAGCTGCGCAGCAATGTACTTGTCACCCGGACCGATCTTCTCGTTCGCCGGCAAGCAAAACCCAATGGCATCCACTTCCGAGAGGGTGTCCGCCACGAGATCGTTGAGGCGCTTGCCAAGAAGGGTGCGTGGGCGGTGCAAACCCGGTGTGTCCACGAGGATGAGCTGTGCGTCCTCCCGGTGGACAATGCCGCGGATCGTATGCCGGGTGGTCTGCGGCTTTGCCGAAGTGATGGCAACCTTCTGGCCAACCAGAGCGTTGGTGAGGGTCGACTTGCCGGCATTCGGACGACCCACGAGAACCGAGAAGCCTGCGTGGAAGCCGCCGAAGTCCTGATCGGCGTCGAACTTCTTATTGTGCTTGCTCACGTGGAACTCCCTGTTGCGTTGTGTCGGCCTCGTCGAGAAGGTCTTCAAGGTCAGTGTCTTCTTTTGGAATGGCTGCCGCAATGATATGGCTGACCCGGTTTCGCCGACCTTCAAGCCTATCGGCTTTCAAGGAGATCCCGTCCACCTTCACCGCACTGCCTACGATCGGCACCTTGCCCAAGGTCTTGGCCAGGAGGCCGCCCACGGTGTCTACTTCGTCGTCGTCAAGGTCAATGTCGAAAAGTTCGCCGAGGTCGTCGATGCTCATCCGTGAACTGACACGGAACGTGCCATCACCCAGGTCGGTGACCTCCGCATCGTTGGAGTCGTATTCATCGACGATCTCCCCCACGATTTCCTCAATGAGGTCCTCCAGCGTCACCAGTCCCGCCGTGCCACCGTACTCGTCAATGACCACAGCCACGTGCGTGGACTCTTGCTGAAGCTCGCTGAGGAGGTCGCTGACGGGCTTGGATTCCGGAACGAAACGGGCCTCGCGGGCTACCGCGTCCACGTCCGGGAGTACCGAAGGCTGTTCCGGACGGTGCAATGCGGCAGCGACGTCCTTCAGATAAAGAATCCCGCGGATCTGATCAGCATTCTCGCCGATAACGGGAATCCTTGAGTAGCCGGAGCGCAGGAACAAAGCCATGGCCTGCTCCAGGCTGGAGCCCGACTCGATGCTCACAATGTCCGTTCGAGGGACCATCACAGAACGGACCAAGGTGTCGCCGAAGTCGAATACCGACTGGATGAGTTCGGCCTCGCTGTCCTCGATCATGTCCGATTCCGTAGCCCTGTCGACGAGCTCACGGAATTCTTCCTCGCTGAAGAACGCTTCATCGCCGCTCGGAGCACCAGGCGCCACCGCGCTGCCGATCGCTACGAGCCAACCGGGAATGGGCCCCAGGATCCAGCAGAGGAACCTGATGAGGGGGGCCGAGAAGCGCGCCACGTCGCCTGAGTTGGCGCGCCCGAGTTGACGAGGCGAGACGCCCACCAAGACGAAACCGATGACGGCCATGATGCCCGTCGCCGCCAGTCCGGCGAGCCAAACGTTGTCGAGGAGACTGTGCATGACCACGGCGACAGCCACTGCTGCCGCCATCTCGAACCAGACCCGCCAGAATCGCAGCGCCCGTATGTGGGCAACAGGTTGGGCGAGGATGCTACGAAGGGAAGTCCCCCGGCTCTTGACGATGGCTTGCTCTGCCTCGTACCGCGGCAGGAAGGTAAAGGCAGCCTCCGCCGCAGTCAGCAAGGCGACGAAGCTGAGGAACACCAACGCCATGCCGACCAGGATGAGTGAGGTCACTGCATGGTCTCCAGGGGGGCATCTTTGCCGAGGAATTCGGACAACAGCTCACGCTGCAGGCCGAACATTTCTTCCTTCTCTTCCGGCTCAGCGTGGTCGAAGCCGAGGAGGTGGAGAATTCCATGCGTACAAAGCAGGAGCATTTCATCCTGGGTTGAATGGCCCGCATTGCGCGCCTGGACCTCGGCCACTTGCGGGCAGATGGCGATGTCGCCCAGCATGCCCTGTGGCGTCGGCTTACCTGGCGTTCCCGGTGTGAGCTCATCCATGGGCACGGAAAGGACATCGGTTGCGCCGGGCTCGTCCATGAGCTCGATGTGGAGCTTTTCCATGGCAGCTTCATCCACGAGCAAGATGGAAAGTTCAGCTTGGGGGTGGATGTAGAGCCGCTCAAAGACGAAACGCGAAAGCGTCACCAGTTGTGCCTCGTCCACCTGGACGCCGGACTCGTTGTTGACCTCGATGCTCATCTGCGTTCTCCCCGTTTGTCATGCGCGGCCGCGTGCTGTGCGCGCACCCGGTGCTTTTCGTCCCAAATGCTGTAGGCGGACACAATGTCGGCCACCAGCCGGTGCCTGACGACGTCGGAAGCGTCCAACATCGTGAAGTTCACGCCGTCGATCCCAGTGAGGATTTCCCGGACAATACGCAGGCCGGAGGTGGCTCCAAAAGGTAGATCCACCTGGGTGATGTCCCCCGTGACTACCATCTTGGAACCGAAACCAAGCCTCGTGAGGAACATCTTCATCTGTTCCGCAGTGGTGTTCTGGGCCTCATCAAGAATGATGAACGCATCGTTGAGCGTGCGGCCGCGCATGTACGCAAGCGGCGCTACTTCGATCGTTCCTGCAGCCATGAGGCGCGGGATCGACTCCGGGTCCATCATGTCGTGCAAAGCGTCGTACAACGGACGCAGATATGGATCGATCTTGTCACTCAGCGTTCCAGGGAGGAATCCAAGGCGCTCCCCTGCCTCGACGGCGGGCCGCGTGAGGATGATGCGGCTGACTTCCTTGAGCTGCAGTGCCTGCACGGCCTTCGCCATCGCCAGGTACGTCTTGCCGGTGCCTGCCGGGCCGATCCCGAAGATCACCGTGTTGTCGTCTATGGCGTCAACGTAGCTCTTCTGGTTCAGAGTTTTTGGGCGAATGGTGCGTCCGCGGCTGGAAAGAATGTTGTGGGTCAGCACTTCCACAGGACTCTGGAGTGACTGGCTGCGCAGCAGGGAAACGAGCTGTTGGAGTACGTCCGGGGTGATAACCGTCCCCCTGCCGACCAAACCCCGGACTTCCTCCAGGAGCCGCATGATCCGGGGAACATCGCCGGATGGTCCGCTGAAAGAGAGCTCGTTGCCACGCACATGAAAGTCGACGCCGGGGAACTGGGCTTCTATGTAGCGCAGTGCCTCGTCATGGCTGCCGAGGGTCTGAACCATCTGATCAGAGTTGTCGAAGACGACAACTTCCGTCCGGGCGCCGGGGACAGAGTGTGGGAACTCGGCCGGACCTGTGTCAACGCTGCCGGCCCTGGGCCGCCCGTTCAATGATTCTGTCATAGTGCTGGCCTTGCGGCCTGTGCTCCTCCGGCTTGGTTATGTCCATCGATTTGCTCCGATGTCCGTTCGCTGGATGGGCGCAGGATCGCGGGCCTCGGATTGCTTTCAATCCTACGCCAGCCAGTCTCTGGGGTGGTTCCAGACCATGCCCGGGAGGGCTGCGGACAGCCGATTTCATGCCACTTTGGTATCAACTCCGTATCGACCTCGTATCAATCGCATTGCAGTTGGTGCCGGAGGATGGAATCCCCAGCAAGCGCCGCGGGGACTGTGACAAGCTGATTTATGGGCAAAAATGCCCTGCACCCGGTCCTCGGGCGCATGACTCCCCCGCACCACAGCGGCCGAACACGAGCAGGAATCCACCATTACCAGGCCAGCCGGCATTCCAGAGGGCACACGCATCCGGAGACGTTCCGCCATGCTTGTGACCGCGCTGACCGCTGCCCTGTTTCTTTCGGGTTGCGTTGCTGACCGTTCGAGTCAGGGATCAACGACGCCTGTCCCCAACCCGACCGCTGCCCTGCAGGCGGCACCCGCAACCAATGCGCCGCTCGAGACAACCCAGGCGTCAAACAAGATTCCGGTGTACTGGATCGGACGGAGCGACACGGATATCTTCCTGTACCGCGAATTTCGTGACAACCCAGGCAACGAGAACCCGATCACTACCGCCCTTCGGATCATGATGTCCCAGAAGCCGTTGGATCACGATTTCTTCACGCCATGGCAAAATCCGAGCAACCTTGCGACGTCGATTTCCGGCAAGAACGTGGTCACGGTCGACGTTTCCCGCGACGCGTTCAATTCCAACCTCGACGCCGGAATGGCGCAGCGCGCGGTCCAGCAACTCGTCTACACCGCTACCGCTGCTGCGGCGAGCTCGGGATTGATCGACTCCGGTCAGCTGATCAAGGTGACCATCCTGGTGGACGGGCACACGGATTACATGGCGTTCGGTCAGGTCAAGCTAGGTGATCCGATGGTCCGGGACGCAACCATGGTGGCACCCGTCTGGATCATTGAACCGCAGGAGGACCTGACCCTGCCTGCCGGTCCAATCAAGTTCAATGGGCGTACCACCGACTCTTCGAAGAAACTGCATTGGCAGATCCTCCGCGAGAACTCAAGCGGCGAGAAGATATCATACCTGTCCGGTCAGACCACTGCTTCGACCGTGCCGGGCCAAGGCGGCGCCTTCAGCTTCACTGTGGGCCTCGGAGCCGGCCGCTACGAGTTGCGCGTCTCCATGGTGGGTCCAGGCGACGCCGACGTCGCCACGGATACCCGTTCCTTCAGCGTCCGCTGATCAGCTACGCGCACTGCGAGCTACTCGAAGGGCGGCGTCGGCACCGCCGCAGCGCACGTGGCGCTCTACCAGCGCCCCAGAATGTCGCTGGCCAGTACGACGGCGGCCGGGCCCGCCGTCGATGAGCGAAGTACATGGTGGCCCAAGAGGGCGGTGACAGCGCCGACGTCGCTCAGCTTGGTCACTTCGCGCGGCGAGATGCCGCCCTCCGGGCCCACGATGAGCAGCACTTCGCGCGCTGCTCCGGGATCCCCACCGGAAAGTTGATCCTGCCACTCCTCCAAGACATCCCTCAGCGGGCGCTTTGCGTCCTCGTGCAGGATGATCGCCAAGTCAGCAGCGGCAACGGCCGCCGCCAAACCGGAGCCGTCGACGGCGGCACGAACTTCCGGGATCCACGCGCGCCGCGCCTGCTTGGCCGCTGCGGTGGCCACCGATTGCCACTTCGCGTGGGCCTTGGCGGCCCGCTCCCCCTTCCAGCGGACAATGGAACGTTCCGCCTGCCAGGGCACCACGGCGTCGATCCCGAGTTCCGTTGCCGTCTCGACGGCGAGCTCATCGCGGTCGCCCTTGGCGAGGGCCTGGACCAAAACGAGGCGCACTATCGGCCGGCGCTCCTCGACGACATCGGAGGCAAGACCTTAAGGCTTCCCGGTCCGGATGCGGTCACAGTTCCCGTGAGCCGCTTTCCGGCGCCGTCGGCAATGTCGACCGCTTCACCGACTTCCAAACGCTTGACGGTGACAGCATGCCTTGCCTCGGCGCCGTCCAGCACGAACGTGTCACCCGGCCCGAGCCCGTCAAGCGTTCCGGCGACCGTGAAAAATACGGGGTTGCTCACCGCTACAGGTTACCGAGCTTGTCCCGCAGCTTCGCGAACATACCGCCGCTCGCTACGAGCTTGCCCTCGGTGAACTGCTCACCGCGCAACTTGGCAAGTTGGCGGAGCAAATCCTCCTGCGCGGCGTCGATCTTTCCGGGCGTCTCAACGTGCAGGTGTACCTTGAGGTCTCCCCGGCCGTATCCGCGGAGATGGGTGACACCCAGTCCGCGCAAGGTGATGACTTCGCCGGCCTGGGTGCCGGCCTTGACGTCGATCTCCTGGGGGCCGTCGAACGTATCCAGCTGCAGCTCGGTTCCCAGCGCGGCGGCCGTCATGGGAACGCTCAGGGTCGCGTGAAGGTCGTCGCCCTCGCGTATGTAGGTGGAATCGGCGTTGACCCGGATCTCCACGTAGAGATCGCCTGAAGGTCCGCCGGCCGGCCCTGCTTCGCCCTGGGACGACAGCTGGATGCGCGTTCCGGTCGCCACGCCGCCAGGCACTTTGACGGTCAGCGAACGGCGGCTGCGGATGCGGCCCTGGCCGCTGCACTCATTGCACGGATCCTTGATGATCGATCCGAAACCTTCACATGAACCACACGGCGCGGAAGTCATGACCTGGCCGAGGATGGAGCGGACTGCGCGCTGGACCTGACCCGAGCCGCCACAGATGTCGCAGCGCTCCGGGTGGGTTCCCGCTCGGCAGCATGAGCCTTCGCACGTGGGGCAGACGACCGCTGTATCCACTTCAAGCTTCTTGTTGACGCCGAAGACGGCCTCGCGCAAATCGATGCGGACACTGATCAACGCGTCCTGGCCGCGGCGCATACGTGATGCCGGCCCCTGCATGCCACCGCCACCCCCGCCGAAGAAGGTATCGAAGATGTCCTGGAACGCGAATCCCTGGCCCGCGTAACCGCCACCGAAGCCGTTGTCGGTGCCGTTCTCGTTGCCCGTGGCGTCATACACACGGCGCTTCTGGGGGTCGGAAAGGACCTCGTAGGCGTGGGTCACGGCTTTGAATTCCTCGGCGGCGCCTTCTCCGGGGTTCACATCGGGATGCAGCTTACGTGCGAGCTTGCGATAGGCCTTCTTGATCTCCTCGCCGGTTGCTTCCGGTGAGACGCCCAGAACGTCATAGTGGCTGCTCAAAGTCGGTATCTCTTCCTTGTTGTACTGCGTTTCTTGCGAGACGGTTTCTGGCCGGAGCTGTCAGCCGCCCAGAATGCGGGAAAGGTAGCGTGCGACGGCGCGGACGGCCGCCATGGTGTTGGGATAGTCCATCCGGGTAGGACCAAGAATGCCGATCTTGGCACTGCTGCCCGGACCATAGCCGGTGGCGACCACCGACGCTTCGGAGAGCCCGTCGTAGGGGTTCTCGCGGCCGATGCTCACGGTGACTCCCCGAGGGTCTTCTGCCATGTCCGAGAGCAAGCGCAACATGACCACCTGTTCCTCGAGAGCCTCCAGAACCGGCCCGATGCTGAGCGGGAAATCCACGTTGGAGCGGGCCAGGTTCGCTGTGCCTGCCATGACCATGCGCTCGTCCCGGCTTCTGTCGGCCAGCCTCTCGAGACCATGGGCGAGGACACCGGCAAGGCCTCGAAGCGCTGGTGGGCAGAGGGCAACCACGGACGGCAGGACCTGCGGCATGAGGTCAAGCTGCGAGCCGGCAATGCTCCCAAGGAAACGTGCGCGCAAGGCCATCACATCTTCGTCCGTGGCATCGGCCCCTGCGTGCACCACGCCCTGTTCCACTTTGCCGGTATCGGCGATAAGCACTACCAAGACCTGGCGCGGTGCCAGCAGCACAAACTCAATGTGACGCACGCGGGCGCGGCTAAGGTGCGGGTACTGCACGACGGCGACCTGGTTGGTCAGTTGGGACAGGAGCCGAACGGTGCGCTCAAGGATGTCCTCGACGTCGTCGGGTCCCTCAAGCAGCGAGTGGATGGCCCGGCGCTCGGCGGCTGAAAGCGGTTTGACCTGGGAAATACGGTCGACGAACAGGCGGTAGCCCTTGTCCGTGGGGATTCGGCCGGCACTGGTGTGCGGTGCGGCGATGAGTCCTTCTTCTTCCAAAAGGGCCATGTCGTTGCGGATGGTGGCGCTCGACACTCCCAAATGGTGCCGTTCGACCAAGGCCTTGGATCCGACGGGCTCGCGGGAGTGAACGTAGTCCTCCACGATGGCGCGCAACACTTCAAGCTTGCGTGGTTCGCTCACTGCCCACCTCCATTCAACAGCCAGTGCTGAACAGTTACTACTCAGCGACCTGATATTCAACAATTAGCACTCAACATGCCCAAGTGCTAACAAGTCTAGTATGAGCCACCACGTTGTTAGCATTGGTACCGCTCGCGGCGAACATGATTCCCGCGCGGTCCGGCGGAACGTCCAGGGCCGTCATTGATCCCCTAGCGCAAAGTGGTGTGAAGACAGTGTCTTACAACAATTGGGGCCCGCAAGACCTCTCCTCGCCTGCCAAGCGGCAACTGCCTGAGGTGCCCGTTGAACGCGGAATGGTCCTCGAGGACGTACAGTCCGGTTGGGTCGGGGCTGTGACCAGGGTCGAAAAGGCCGGCGGCATCCACATTGTGGTGCTGGAGGACCGCCGGGGAAAGAACAAGTCGTTCCGGCTCGGCTTCGGATTCCTCCTCGACGGACAACCGGTGAAACTTCTGCCGCCGGCGCCACGCGCCGCCTCCGGAGCGGTTGTCGGGCAAGCGGGCAGGACTGCTTCGGGATCCGTCCGGGTGGCCGGCCAAAGAGCGCAAGTCGCCAAGGCAAGCCGGATCTGGGTGGAAGGAAAACACGACGCCGAACTCGTGGAGAAGGTCTGGGGAGATGACCTTCGGGTGGAGGGAATCGTCGTCGAACCCTTGCATGGCGTTGACGATCTTAAAGCAGCGATTGCCGAGTTCTCTCCCGGCCCGGGCCGCAGGCTCGGAGTCCTGGTGGACCACCTGGTGCCGGATTCGAAAGAGTCGCGGATTGCCGCCGATGCCATGACACTGCCTGGCGCCGCAGGAAACGTCCTGATAGTGGGCCACCCCTATGTGGACGTCTGGCAGGCCATCCGCCCCAAGGTTCTGGGGATCGAGCAATGGCCCACGATCGCCCGCGGGACCGATTGGAAGAGCGGCATCTTGAAGTCGTTCGGTTGGCCGCATGAGACAGCCGAGGACGTCGGGCTAGGCTGGCAGAAGCTTCTCGGCGCCGTCCACAGCTACGCGGACTTGGAGGCCTCCCTGCTGGGACGGGTGGAGGAAGTGATCGATTTCCTGACCGTACCGTGACGGCTCCTTGCAGCTTTCGGTTCGCTTCAGCAGCGGCCCCGGTGCGGTTCCCGCGCCCAGGGTCCGGGAGTTGGTCCACTGATCGCCTGCCGAGCAAGTATTCTGGGACAGCAACACTGCACCGATAGATACTCAAAGGAAGAAACTGTGGCAGACAACGCTCCTGACGATGGGGACGGCGCCTCGGGCCAGTCCCAGTACCACGGCGTTCCTGCCAATGCGCTGCCCTTGACGGCCTCCGAAGACCGTCAATGGGCCACCCTGGCGCACTTCGGCGGGATCCTTGGTTGTGTGCCCTCGCTCCTGATCTACCTGATTTTCCGCGAACGTGGCCCCTTCACGGCACAGGAATCCAAAGAGGCGCTGAACTTCACTTTGCCTCCAACGATTGCCGCAGTGCTCGCCAACATTCTGGTCTTGCTCCCGGTGGTTGGAAACTTGTTCGCAGTCCTGGCCACGGCAATCTGGGTCGCTGTGACGTGCTTCTCCGTGTCTGCCGGCATCCGCGTCAACCACGGGCAGCCGCACCGCTACCGCTTCAACCTGCGCTGGATCAAGTAGCGCTGTTTCCCGGCGCACTAGTGCTTGCGCCCGTGCCCGCGCCAGCTTGTGCTCGCGCCGGCGGGCTACTCCGGGAGGATGCGGCGCACCACGGCGTCGGCCAGTAGCCGCCCCTTGAGCGTCAAAATCAGCCGCCCTTGGAAGGCCGCCGCAGGCTCCACCAGGCCATCGGCAATGAGGCCGGCCACGGCATGGCGGCCCACCTTGTCGAGGGCGTCTACCTGGAGCCCCGTGCCGAGGCGCGCCTCCAGCATGATGCGTTCCACTTCCCGGGTTCCGGCGTCGAGGGTTTCGCGCCCAGCGGCAGGAGAGACGCCCAGACCGAGCCTGTTTGCGTAAGCGGTGGGGTGTTTGACGTTCCACCAGCGGACACCGCCCATGTGGGAATGCGCGCCGGGTCCGATGCCCCACCAATCGTCTCCCCGCCAGTATGCAAGGTTGTGTTTGCATGCCTGTTGGGGTGTGCGGGACCAGTTGCTGACCTCGTACCAGTCGAGCCCGGCGGCGCTGATCAGCTGATCGGCGAGTTCGTATTTGGCGGCGTGGTCGTCGTCGTCGATTCCGGGTACTTCCCCGCGCCGGATCTGGGCAGCCAGCTTGGTGCCTTCCTCCACGATCAACGCGTAGGCGCTGATGTGGTCCGGTTCGTAGGACAAGGCAGTCTCAAGGGAAGTCTGCCAATCGGCCATCGACTCGCCTGGAGTGCCGTAGATCAGGTCGAGGCTCACGGCAAGGCCGGCGTCGCGCGCCCATTGAACCACTAACGGGACCCTGCTGGGCGTGTGGGTACGGTCCAGAACCTTGAGGACGTGCGGGACTGCTGACTGCATGCCGAAGGAGACCCGTGTGAAGCCCGCGTCGGCCAGCAGCTGGAGCGACTCGGGAGTCACCGAGTCCGGGTTCGCTTCAGTGGTGACTTCGGCTCCGGTTTCCAGCCCCCAGTGCCCGACGGCGGCCGTCAGGATGCGTGCCAGGTCTTCAGCGGGCAGCAGGGTCGGCGTGCCTCCGCCGAAGAACACCGTGCTCAAGGGCCGATGCGGCAGTCCGGACGCGCCCATGGCCTTGACTGCGAAGTCAATTTCCGAAATCGCACTCGATGCGTACGCGTCCTGGGATGCGCCGCCCCCAAGCTCGGTGGCGGTATAGGTGTTGAAGTCGCAGTATCCGCAGCGCACGGCACAGAAAGGTATATGGACGTACAGTCCAAACTTGCGTGACTCGACACCGTCAAGCACCTGCGGCGGCAGGAGGCCGTCCGCAGGTGCGGGATCTCCGAGGGGAAGGACGCTAGGCACAGGATCCCCCGCGTGCCTGTCCCGCAGTGTGTTGGGCGAACAGCCCCATTACTTCTTGGCCTTGTCCTTGGATTCGTCGGTGGTAAGGGCTGCGATGAACGCTTCCTGTGGAACCTCCACACGGCCCACCATCTTCATGCGCTTCTTGCCTTCCTTCTGCTTTTCCAGAAGTTTGCGCTTACGGGTGATGTCACCGCCGTAGCATTTGGCAAGGACGTCCTTACGGATGGCGCGGATGCTTTCGCGGGCAATGATGCGCGAGCCGATGGCAGCCTGGATGGGCACCTCGAACTGCTGGCGCGGAATGAGCTCGCGAAGCTTGCCGGTCATCATGACCCCGTAGGCGTAGGCCTTGTCACGGTGGGTGATGGCGCTGAAGGCGTCAACCTGCTCGCCTTGGAGCATGATGTCAACTTTGACCAGATCGGCAACTTGCTCGCCGTCGGCCTTCCAGTCCAACGAACCGTAGCCACGGGTCTTGGACTTAAGGATGTCGAAGAAGTCGAAGACAATTTCGGCAAGCGGCAAGCGGTATCGGATCTCTACACGGTCCTCGGAGAGGTAGTCCATGCCGCCCATGACCCCACGGCGGCTCTGGCACAATTCCATGATGGCGCCGACAAATTCATTGGGCGCCAGGATGGTGGCGGACACCATCGGCTCACGGACCTCCGAGATCTTGCCCGTGGGGTATTCGCTGGGGTTGGTGACGTGAAGGACACGCTTGTCCTCCAGCGTGACCTCATACTCCACGTTCGGAGCGGTCGAGATGAGGTCGAGGTTGTACTCGCGCTCGAGGCGCTCACGGGTGATTTCGAGGTGCAGCAGGCCCAGGAATCCCACGCGGAAACCGAAGCCGAGCGCGGCCGAGGTCTCCGGTTCATAGACGAGTGCGGCGTCGTTGAGCATCAGCTTCTCGAGGGCATCCCGGAGCACCGGATAGTCCGTGCCGTCCAGGGGATACAGGCCCGAGAAGACCATGGGTTTGGCATCGGCATAACCGGCCAGGGATTGCGCAGCGGGCTTGGCCAGGTTGGTCACGGTGTCGCCCACCTTCGACTGGCGGACGTCCTTTACACCGGTGATCAGGTAGCCGACCTCGCCGACGCCCAGTCCCTTGGAGGGAGTGGGTTCCGGCGAGCTGACCCCGATTTCCAGCAGTTCGTGGGTGGCACGGGTGGACATCATCTGGATCCGCTCGCGCGGGTGCAGCATGCCGTCCACCACGCGGACATAGGTGACCACGCCGCGATACGTGTCATACACGGAATCGAAAATCATGGCGCGCGCCGGGGCGTTGGGGTCGCCAACGGGTGCAGGTAGATCGCGGACGATCTTGTCCAGGAGGGCCTCCACGCCGGCGCCGGTCTTGCCGGACACGCGCAGCACGTCCTCGGGGTCGCCGCCGATCAGGTTGGCGAGTTCCGCCGCGTACTTTTCGGGCTGGGCGGCCGGGAGGTCGATCTTGTTGAGCACCGGAATGATGGTGAGGTTGTTTTCCATCGCCAAGTAGAGGTTGGCCAGGGTCTGGGCTTCGATGCCCTGCGCCGCGTCGACCAGGAGAACCGCGCCTTCACAGGCCGCGAGGGAGCGGGAGACCTCATACGTGAAGTCAACGTGGCCAGGGGTATCGATCATGTTCAAGGCGTAGCTGGTGCCGTCAAGTTCCCAGGGCATGCGGACAGCCTGGGACTTGATGGTGATGCCACGCTCGCGCTCGATATCCATACGGTCCAGATATTGGGCCTTCATGTCGCGGGATTTAACGACGCCGGTGTACTGCAACATGCGGTCGGCCAAGGTGGATTTACCGTGGTCGATGTGGGCGATGATGCAGAAGTTCCGGATGATGGCCGGATCTGTCGCGGCGGGCACCGGTGCGGTGCGGGCCATGGGAGACACGCAGGGTCCTTACTGTTGACACTCACACGGCCGAACCCCGGACTGATCTGGACCAATCCGGCCGATGCCGCATATCTGAACTTATAGTCTCCCATGAACAAGACGCCGGTTGTGCACTTCGATCAGCCGCCGTTGCGTTGCGGGCGACGCAGGATGTCAATGGAAAGTACGGTGGTCCCATGGCATCGGACACACATTTGCTTGGCAGGCTCCTCAAAGGCTCCCTGGGCTACCTTCGACGGATCGTCGGAGCACCCGCCGGTAGAGAGCCCCGCCAGCCACCGAAAAGCCGGGCGTCGGCGGCGAACCGCCCCCGGAACGCGGCGGCCGGCGTCGGGCAGCTTTCCCGGCCCTATCCGGGGGACTTCCGGGGCAAGGTCTCTCCGCGGTACTCCCCCAACCCTGATGGCAAACCGGATCCCGGAGAGATCGTGTGGTCGTGGGTCCCCTACGAAGAGGACTATTCCGAGGGGAAGGATCGGCCGGTCCTTTTGATAGGGCACGACGGCATGTGGCTGCTGGGGCTGATGTTGACCAGCAAAGACCACGACAATGGCCGCCGCTCAGGTGACTACGTGGACATCGGGACCGGCGCCTGGGACCCCAGAGGCCGGCCCAGTGAGGTCAAGGTTGACAGGGTGGTACGCATCAATCCCGCGGACGTCCGGCGTGAGGGCGCCGTCCTGGACAAACGCACCTTCCAGCTGGTGGCCCGGCGACTGGGTGGGCAACACGACTCGGCGTAGACGGCAAATCCCCGGAAAAGCGCAGAGTCTGATAATATTTATGGCTGTGTGTCCGTGCAGGTCGACGGCCACTCATGGTTGGCTGCCATAGGCATCCCCACGCCGCTCAGTCGATGGCCAACCTGAAAACCCTCTAGACCATTTCCGCATTAAAAGAGAGTTCACACACGTGGCTAATATCAAGTCCCAGAAGAAGCGCATCCTCACCAACGAGAAGGCTCGCCTGCGTAACAACGCTGTCAAGTCTGAGCTGAAGACGGCCATCCGCGCCGTTGCCACCGCCGTTGAGTCCACGGACAAGGATGCCGCTGCAAAGGCTCTTGTTGCTGCCAGCCGTAAGCTGGATAAGGCTGTCAGCAAGGGCGTTATTCACAAGAATAACGCTGCAAACCGCAAGTCGGCGATCTCCAAAAAGGTCAACGCACTCTAAGGTTTATCCAGTTCGACTGAGCTGAACGTGAGGCCGGCGCCCAATGGGTGCCGGCCTCAGTTATTTAAGCCAGGCACGGATGGGGGTGGAACGGGCCACCTGGCGGTGGCTCCGACTCACGATGCGCAAATGGACTTTCGACCCTCGGATTCCGGCGTCGTCAGGAAATGTGCGTGTCGCCTAACAATCTGGGTGTCGCGCGTCGGCTACCGGCCCCGGGCGGAAGCGGCAATGACCGTGACAGCGTGCTCCACCGCGTACACCGGATCCCGCGAGAGGCCTTTGACCTGGGCGTCCGCTTCAGCCGTTACCTGGATGGAACGGATCAGGCCTTCAGGAGTCCACCGTCGGACGTCCCGCTGCGCCTGCTCCACGAGCCAGGGCTGCATGCCAAGCTGCTTGGCGATCTGTGCCGACGAGCCCTGGGCTCCCGCAACCTTGGCGAGGGAGCGGAGTTTCGCGGCAAGGGCGGCAACCAGCGGCACGGGGTCAACTCCGGTGGCGAGGGCGTGCCGGAGGCTGGACAGGGCCTGCGGTCCGTTGCCGGCCATGGCGGCGTCCGCAACCTTGAATGCCGTGGCTTCTACACGGCCCCCGTAGTACCGCTCAACGGTGGCTGCGTCCACGGCGGTGGTGGCATCCGCGATGAGCTGGCTGCATGCTGCTGCGAGCTCCGAGAGGCTGGCACCGACTGCGTTGACGAGGGCCTGGACAGCTTCCGCTTCGATGCGGCGGCCGCCTGCCTTGAATTCCGAGACGACGAATGCTGTTTTCTCGGCATCCTTTTTCAAAGGCTGGCAATCCGCGACCGGCCATCCGGATGACTTGATGGCGTCCAGAAGCTTCTTGCCCCGTACTCCCCCACCATGACGAAGGACCAACACGACGTCATTCTCAGGATGTGTGAGGTAATTCAGCGCATCGGCAAGAAAGGCATCGTTCATGGACTCAAGGCCCTCGATCTCGATGAGTTTGGCCTCATCGAACAATGACGGCGTGACAGTCATCGCGAGGGAACCGGACTCGTAGCTTCCCGCGTTGAGTTTGCTGATTTCCACGTCCGGCGCGGTGGCCCGCACCTGGGAACGGATCCGATCCATTGCACGGATTCC
Source organism: Arthrobacter sp. MMS18-M83 (assembly GCF_026683955.1). Taxonomy (NCBI): domain Bacteria; kingdom Bacillati; phylum Actinomycetota; class Actinomycetes; order Micrococcales; family Micrococcaceae; genus Arthrobacter; species Arthrobacter sp. MMS18-M83. Next base: position 4,705,746 of record NZ_CP113343.1, read on the forward strand.
GAGGTACTCCTCAGGGCCGGTGATAAGCACTACAGCGGACGGGGTAACGTCCCGCCAGCCGATGGCGTTCGCCGCGGAGGCTTTAGCCTTGGTGACCTGGGCAGCAGCCAATGTTGCTTCCTTCCAGAAGGGATTTTGCTCAGTCCCAGTCTCCCACGTCCAGTGTCCTGCGCAGTTTTCGCCAAGGCCTCGGCCCTACAGCAGGGCGTCCGGGAGCCCCGGAATGCCTCTTAGCCCATCGGCGACGGACAGTTGACTCCGCAGCCTTCATGAGGAGCAATAGCCGGCGGTGCAAAGCCAGCACGGTGTGGCCCGTCCACGCTGGATGCAGGACCAGCCACACGAGCAGGATGGTCACAACAGACCACAGAAGCATGGTGGCAATTCCTGCCAGGCCTTCCGGCCAGGGCAGCGCCGCTCCCGGAAGTCCTGCGAAGAACCGGGCGATGACCGCCACCATTCCCGCGTTCGCTCCGGCAATGGCCATAGGGATGGCGGCTAACCAGGGAACCAAGGGAACGATCGGAACGGCAATGGTCCCCAGGATAGTCACCGGTGGGACGAACGCAGCTGCCGCGACGTTCGTCAGCAATGAGTAGCTGGAGAATTGTGGCTGCAAGGCAACAATCACCGGGCTGCACAGGAGCTGCGCTGACAAAGGAACGGCAATGGCCGAAGCGATCCAGGAAGGCAGCCAAGCTGGAGCCCAGGATGCGATGGGGCTTGCCAAAAGGACAATTCCCAGCGTGGCGAGGACCGACAGGAGGAATCCCACGCTCATGCCAAGTGAAGGATCCAGAATGAGCAGGCTACTGATTGCGAGGCAGAGAAAGCCCAGACTCCGGCCCCGCCGCCCGCCGCTAAGGGCTGTGAGGCCGATAGCACCCATAACGGCCGCCCTGAGGACGCTCGCATCCGGGCCGACCATCATGACAAAGGCCGCCAAGCCCACGAGGGCCACGATTGCCGCTCCGCTCCTGGGAAGCCGCAAGCTTCTGGCCAAAAGCACCAGGCCGCCGAGGATCAGGCTGCAATTTGCGCCGCTGACGGCCGTGAGATGGGTGGTGCCGGTGGTTTTCATAGCGGCTTCCAGGCCTTCGTCCAGGCCGGAGGTGTCGCCCGTGACCATTCCGGGCAAAAGACCTGCGGCGTCGCCCTGCAACCATTCGGCAGCAGAGGCGAATTGCTTCCTCAACTGCGCCGGACCTCCCGGCATAACGCCCTCCGTTTCCAACCTGGGCTGTGCGTTGGGGCGGTGCTGTGCGTCGAGGTCATGCCGGCCGTCCGGCTTCATAGGAGGTGTAGCGGCCGCGAGAACTCCGGCCTCCAACTGCCCTGCTTTTGCCTGCTTCAGCTTCCCCGCGGTTCTGATCTCGTCGCCCATTGCGACCTGGTCCCAGCCCTGCCCCCCGGTGAGCAGAATTCTTGTGCGGGAACGGATCAACTGACCATCGGTTGCTATGTCCATCACTTCTGCCGGAACTGCCCACCGTCCCGATCCACGCGAGCCAGTGCCCAGTTCGCGGGGCTCTCCCACGATCAGCACGTGGATGATAACGGAGTCCCGCGATGCCGCGGCCTCAGCGACGGGACCGTCCTGGCGCGGTCCCGCATCCATTGCTGCATGGGCCGCCACGGCCGCACCGAACAAGCACGCAACGGCCAGGGTGGCGGCAAGGGTCCTTGAGCGCGAACGCGAGTTACCGCCCACGCGGGCTTCCGGGCGTCTGGTCTCCGGGTGCCGCCGAGCGGTTTTCCGAATCTGGGGGAATCGCTGACGCCGGCCTCCCAGCAGAAGCCCCGCGATAACACACAGGCCCGCACACAGGGCCACTATCCATAACGACGGCAAGAAGGGAGCGGAGAGGGATACGGCCCACGTGAGCGTGGCGGATGGGACCAGCCGCAGGTCGATGCGGCTACGGTTCCCATGGGCGTCCTCGCGCCCCGACGGCGTCGATCGCGGGGCACTTGCCTGCCCGGCTCCCTTCATACCCGATCGTCGGCCATGTCAGACCGTCACCAAGGGCAGCAGGGATTCCATCATCTTCGGGCCGACGCCATCTACGGCATCCAGATCTTCCACCGCCGCAAACGGACCGCGCTGCTGCCTCCACTCCACGATGCGCTTGGCCAGGACCGGACCAACCTTTGGCAGGGCATCGAGTTCCTCAGCCGTCGCAGTGTTTAAGTTGAGCTTTCCTCCAGCAGAGGCTCCGGTTCCCGGGCTACCGCTTCCCGAAGCTGCCCCGCCACTGCTACCACCCGCGGCCCCGCCCGCAGTACCAGCCGCCGGAGCGGTAACGGCCTCCCCTGCCCGCGGAACATGGATTTTCGCGGCGTCCTGAACTAGCGCGGCAAGGTTGAGGCCGTTCAGCTCGGCGGTCGGCTCCGCTCCCCCGGCAGCGGCGATCGCATCAAACACTCGCGCTCCGGCCGGCAATGTGACGATCCCGGGGTTCTTCACTGCACCGGCCACATGGACAGTAAGCTGGCCGCGCCGCGATTCGGGCGTATCATCCTGGGCGGCGCTCCCACCAACTCGTGGCGCTGCACCAGCAAGCGAACTGCGGACCAAAGGCTCGACGGTTGGCTGGGCTGTCCACGCCTGCCAAGCGAACCACAACAGCAACAGCAAGCATGGAACGGTCAGCAACACAGCTACTCGCCTCGGCGTGCGCCAACGAAGCCGCGGAGGAGCCAACGATTCGCCAGAGCCGCCTGAATCGCCGGAATCTGGTTCCCCGGAAGAGTAGCCGGACGGGGAAGTCCGAGTGTTGCCTTCAAGCAACGTGTGCAAGGGCAGTAACGGGTCGCTATTGTGCTGGCCCCGATGAAGTCCGCCCTGGCCGGCGCCTCCCAGCTCAGCACTATGGTCGCCTGCCAGAGGCGGTGCAAGACGGGCCGTGAACCGTCGACGCGCAGCACTCGCGGCGTCGTTGGCTGAGGCGGCACCGTTCCTGCGTGGCATAAAATCGAGCCTAGAACCGCCCACCCCGCAAGGGCAGGCGGCATCGACTCTATGTGGACAAGGACGCCGTCAAGAGGCCTTGTGGAGGATCAGTTGCACCCGGGGACGCGTCGTCGGCAACCAGGTGGGAGATCGGAGCAGCATTGGTGCGGTCGACATCTGGCTCGTACAGGTCCGCCGGAGTGTCGCAGATGTCCGGACTGAACACCGTGCAGTCGCTGCCCTCGCGGCTTACGTCGACGCCAGTCGTATTCTCTCCCTTCGCCACCAGCATGCGGTCGATGACGCGGATCGGGACAGCGCATTGGAGTTGTCCACGTAGTCTCAGTTGCCCTCGACTTAGCCAGTGGAACCTGTTTGCTTCTTATCCATGGGCTGTTGCGCAGCCCTCGCCGGTCCGGGACCAGCCGACCCGGCAGCCATCTGGCGAATCCCGAAGCGCCTACCCTACGTAGACCCCAGAGTTGTCACGGTCATAGTAAGAACCCTCGGGGCAGTGCCGTGCATTTACAGCGTAGGAGCGCAGCAAGCAATAAGAACTTCAATTTACCCCCAGGTTTGACTAGTTCATCGATATTTATTTTTACGAGGTTGGCTATGGCGGGCGTCAGCAATTAGGACGCTGATCCGCGCAGCGTGGTCGTTACTTGCTTTTGAAGTTGAGAGTGTCGGTTCCACCCTTCCATGTCAAAGTGTCCTGATTAGAGGTCATTTCAATGGGCTGTTTCAGGAACTGTACGACCCACTTTTCCTGTTCAGCCGGGTCGCCGACGCATCCAACCGCTCCGAGCGCCAGCTTTTCAACAATGAGAGTGCTCCCTGTGATCATTGCTGGTCCGCTGATCGGATTGCAGGGAGTTTTCGCGGTGAGCTCCAGTCCACCATTCACAGAATTCAGCTCCACCGTAAGCCCGCCAGCGGCTACCCACGGGAGAGTGACGCCATTCGAAGTTCCCGAAATGCTGACGTATTGAGAGCACGGAGCAGACGGAAGGAAAGGCGCGCAGGATACCTGTGGAGTTGCGGAACTGATCGGAGGCGGAGTGGGTACCGCTGTGCCGGCTTTACCGACCGGTCCGGACGCGCAAGAAGTCATGAGCAGGCCGACGAAAAATAAGCAAAAAATGAATTTCGGAAACCGAGAATGCTTCATCGAATCCCCCTGAATGTTGAAACTGATCGGAGCATATACGTGGATGAGGTCTCTGTCGCTGAGTTTCTCATACATTGTTTCAACGATTCCTACTAGGATGATCGCCCCGAGTTTCGATATTAGCTCGTCATGGCCGCCGTCTGCGTCCGGGGTAATCAGTGAATGCCATCCGCCAGGAACGAGGTAGGGGACAACCCCGACCGGCGTTTGGAAGTCGCGGGCCGGCCGGGGCTGCCCGTGATCGAGCTCAAGAGAAGAGCGAGGATCCCGGACCGCCGCCGGTGCTTCATGGCGCCAGGGTTCTTGCCTGCCAGGGATGTTGCTGCGCACGGTCAGGGCGATTCCGTTCCCGTTGTCGCTGAGTCTTCGGGCGCGGCGGAGTCTGAAGAACCCTTTTCGTATGCTCTTGAGCTGTTCAATGCCTTTCCTTCGCTGACCAGGTGGAGGGCTTTTCAGGCACCCCCACTATCCGCCTTCCTAATCCGGCCCCCACGGGCTGCCCCCAATGAAGCCCGTGGGTCACTTCTTAATAGTCGGCAAGCGGTACCTTTCGTGACGCGAAACCGGCACGGATCTTCAGCGGTTCAAGACCGGATTGCAGCTTCAACATCTGCTGTGCGTCTACTTTCTTGTGTTGACCCGGGATCACGCAGCCCCGGCCCCGAGAAACCGATAAGTCCAGCAAGCAAGAAGGAGTACTGTGACAGAGCCGCAGCTGAGCGGTGCCCACGCGCAGAAGACTGTGATCCCTGACGTGTTCAGAAGAAGCGGCAATACGGACTGCATCGTCGTCTCGGGCGAACGCGATTTCGACGCTCCCGATGAGATCAGGTTCATCCACAACGAGAAGCCCTCCTACATGTATGCCTGACGGGCACGCCGTTCATAAATACCGAGGGCCCTGGCTCGGGATTTCTCGACCATGGGAAAGGCGAACGCTGCCGTGACATGTCCGCGGAGCTGGCAGTACTTTTCAGTCGCCGCCCGCGGACGGCTTCGCGAGGTCTTTGTCTGCCGCGGAACCGCTCGCGCTGGAATCGCCTGCCGTGACGCCAGGTGTGCTGCTTTCCCCGACGACCACCACCAAAACGCCCAGACCTGCGTGAGCTGCCAGGACGGCGGGCAGGGCACTGATCTGTGCAGGCGGGCATCCCAGGCAGTTCTCCCCCAGTCGCGACGCCAGCCCTTCGGCCTCTGCCAGGTTTCCAAAATGGTGCACGGCAAGCCGGGATTGTCCCAAAGGCCGGGAGTTGACATCCGCGTCAACGATTTCCTCAAGCCGAGCGACGGCTTTAGCCGCCGAACGCACCCTCTCAAGCGGCACGATCTTGCCGTCGTCGACCGCCAGGATCGGTTTGATGGACAGCATTGTCCCGAGCAAGGACGCGGCAGCGCCGATTCGTCCGCCGCGCCGTAGCTGCTCAAGGCTCGGCACGTAGAAATAGACCTTGGTGCGGCTCAATCGCTCCTCGGCAAAGCGACGGACTTCGGTCGCCGAACGGCCGTCTGCTGCGGCGACGAGCGCACTTTGGACACCCATGCCTAGCGCCATTCCGACGGTGCGCGAGTCAATGACCTCCACCGGGATTGCAACCCGCTGCGCAGCCAACCGGGCGGCATCGGCGGTGCCGGACAGCCCGGCGGAAATATGGATGGAGACGACAGCCTCAAAGCCGCGAGACTGCGCGGCGAGGTATGCCTGTTCGAATTGCCCGGGTGAAGGACGTGAAGTCTTCACTGACGATCCGGCCGCCAAAGCCAGCGCCAGTGTCTCGGTGATGTCGTCTTCGCCCTCGCCGTAGATTTCTTCGCCCACCATGACAGGCATCGGTACGACGGCGAGACGCCCGTCCGCGATGAACGCCTTGACCCATTCGGCCGGCAGGGCGGCTGCCGAGTCAGTGACGACGGCGGTCCGTACGGCGACAGGCGGCGGTTCAGCTCCGCTGCGACCCGGCGTCGTGGACTGACGCAGGCGCGCCAAACGTTCCTTGAGCCACAACCATGCGGGTGGTTCGCGGTCCGTCAACGGTGCCTCCTGGGCTGCTGGCCGGCCGCCGGCAATCACCGGCGGCCGTATTCCCGGCTAGGCCGGGACGATGTTGACCAGTTTAGGCGCGCGCACGATCACCGTGCGGATGCCACGGCCATCGAGTGCCCGCTGCACGTTTTCGCTCGCCAAGGCGTGCTCGCGAAGCGCGTCCTCGCTGATGTCCGGCGACACCTCGAGGCGGTCGCGGACCTTTCCTTGAACCTGCACGACAGCCGTCACGGTGTCCTGGACAAGGAGGGAGGCATCGTGGGAAGGCCAGCCAGCATTCGCCACGGAGGCCGGGTGGCCCAACTGGTTCCACAGGTCCTCGGCCGTGTACGGCGCGAAGAGGCTCAGGATGATCCCCACCGCCTCGGCGGCTTCACGGACGGCGGGATCTGCACCACCGGCACCGGAATCGATGGTCTTGCGGGTCGCATTGACCAGCTCCATCAGCTTGGCCACCACGACGTTGAACTTGTTGTTGTCCAACAGCTCAGCGGCGTCGGCGATGGTCCGATGGGTGACGGTGCGGAGGGCGCGGTCACCGGTGGTGACATCGACACCCGTTTCGCTCGTGACGTCCTTGCCAAGGCGCCAGGCACGGGCGAGGAACTTCGCCGAGCCCGACGGCGAGACGTCGGCCCAGTCGACGTCGTCCTCTGGCGGCGATGCGAAGACCATGGTCAGGCGAACGGCGTCGACGCCGAACTTGTCCAGCTGCTCGCCAAGATCCACGCCATTGCCGAGGGACTTGCTCATGGCCTTGCCACCGTTGAGGACCTGTCCCTGGTTGAGCAGGGCGCTGAAGGGCTCATCCGCTGCAAGCAAGCCCATATCGTGTATGACCTTGGTGAAGAAGCGGGCGTAGAGCAAGTGCAGGATGGCGTGCTCCACGCCGCCCACATACTGCCCGACGGGCATCCAGTCGTTGATCTTGGCCGGATCAAAAGGGCCCTCGGTGTAATGCGGGGAGACGAAGCGCAAGAAGTACCAGGACGAGTCAACGAACGTGTCCATGGTGTCCGTGTCCCGCTGGGCGGCCCGTCCGCAGTTGGGGCATTCGACGTTGACCCATTCCAGTGCCGCAGCGAGAGGAGACGTGCCTCTAGGCGACAGCGCTTCTCCGCGCAGGTTTTCAGGCAGGGTCACAGGCAGTTGATCGTCCGGTACCGGCACCTCGCCACATTCGGCGCAGTGGATGATCGGGATCGGAGTACCCCAGAATCGCTGCCGGCTCAGGAGCCAGTCGCGCAGGCGGAAGTTGACGAACTTCTCCCCCGTGCCCAGCTTTTCCAGGATGTCGATGGCTGCAGGGATGGCCTCGGCCTTGGACAATCCGTCCAGTTCGCCGGAGTTCATCAGGGTGCCTTCACCGGCGGTCGCAATGCCGGTTTCGGCAGGGTCTTCCCCACCGGTGTTCAGCACCGGACGCACCGGCAGGTCAAAGGCCCGGGCGAAATCGAGGTCGCGCTGGTCGTGGGCAGGGACTGCCATGATGGCGCCCGTGCCGTAGTCGGCAAGCACATAGTCGGCGGCCCAGACAGGCAGCTTTTCGCCGTTGAGGGGGTTGATCGCGTAGCGGCCGGTGAACACACCGGTCTTCTCGCGCTCAGTGGACTGGCGCTCAATGTCCGACAAGGCCTTGACCTTTTCGCGGTAGGCCATGAGGGCGTTGTGGTGTTCGGGTGTGACCAGGTCCAGCGCCAGGTGAGCGTCTGCGGCGACGACGAAGAACGTTGCCCCATACAGGGTGTCCGGGCGGGTGGTGAAGACAGTGACCTCGCGTTCGGCGCGGCCGTCCGTGGCTTCGATCGCGAATCGCACGTGTGCACCTTCGGAGCGGCCGATCCAGTTGCGCTGCATCGCCAGCACACGCTCGGGCCAGTGCCCCTGGAGCTCCGACATGTCATCCAGCAAGCGGTCAGCGTATTCAGTGATCTTGAAATACCACTGGTTGAGGGACTTCTTGGTCACGGGAGTTCCGCAGCGTTCGCAAGCGCCGTTGACCACTTGTTCGTTGGCCAGGACGGTCAGGTCCTTCGGGCACCAGTTGACCGGGGAATCCTTGCGATAGGCCAGGCCGCGCTCGTAGAAACGCTTGAACAGCCACTGTGTCCAGCGGTAGTACTCCGGGTCCGAAGTATGCAGCCGGCGGGACCAGTCGGCGGAGATGGCGTAACGCTTGAACGATGCAGCCTGGGTATCGATGTTGGCGTAGGTCCACTCGCTGGGGTGGGCGTTGCGCTTGATTGCGGCGTTCTCTGCCGGCAGGCCGAAGGAGTCCCAGCCGATGGGGTGCAGGACGTCGAAGCCCTTCTGCCGGAGGTAGCGTGCCACCACATCGCCCATCGCGAAAGCCTCGGCGTGGCCCATGTGGAGGTCGCCTGAAGGGTAGGGGAACATGTCCAGGACATAGCGCCGCTCACGGGATCCGTCATCAACAGGAGTGAAGACTTTGAGGTCTTCCCAGACTTCTGGCCATTTGGCCTCCATCGAGGCGAAGCTGTAGACACCCTCCTCGGGCGTCTCGCCTGCCACTGTTGACTGTGCTCCGGTTTCTGTCTCCGGCTGAACGCTCACTGCTGCCCTCTTCTGTTCTTCCATGACGGTTTTGCCTCCTGCTCCGGGCCCCGGAAGGTCCCGGACACACAAAAGCCCCTCGGCAAGGAGGGGCGGCCGCTCGGTTCGCGATGGTTTAGATATCGACGGAACCGGGCGGCTAGCTAAGCAGAAGGATCGCACGCATAAAGCCACCTTACCGCTTTGTCATGTGTAGTGTGCAAACACGCTACAAACGCCGCAAGTGGGTGAAGGTTGAGGGAGGCCGCACTTCGCCCGGGTGTGGTGGGCACCGCGAAGCGGGCGGGGCAAGTGCGGCCTCCTTCAACCGATGGTTGAACCTACTTAACGTCCTCGTCCACCCAATCCATGGACTTGGTCACAGCCTTCTTCCACAGGCGCATCTGGCGCTCCTGCTCTTCGGCCGGAAGCTGCGGCTCCCAGCGCTTGTCCTCGCCCCAGTTGGCGCTGAGTTCGCCGAGGTCCTTCCAGAAACCGACCGCGAGGCCGGCGGCGTAGGCCGCACCCAGGGCCGTGGTCTCCACGACCTTTGGACGGACCACAGGGACGCCCAGGATGTCCGCCTGGAACTGCATGAGGGCCTCATTGGCAACCATGCCGCCGTCGACCTTCAACTCGGTCAGTGGAACGCCCGAGTCCGCGTTGACGGCGTCGAGCACTTCGCGGGTCTGGAACGCGGTTGCCTCCAGCGCTGCGCGGGCGATATGGCCCTTGTTGGCAAAACGGGTCAGTCCCACGATGGCTCCGCGGGCGTCGGCGCGCCAGTACGGGGCGAACAGGCCGGAAAAGGCCGGAACAATGTACACGCCGCCGTTGTCCTCGACCCCGGCCGCAAGCGTCTCCACCTCGGGAGCTGAGCTGATCATGCCAAGGTTGTCGCGCAGCCACTGGATCAGCGAACCCGTGACTGCGATGGAACCCTCCAATGCGTAGTGGGGTTTGGCATCGCCCAGCTTGTAACCCAACGTGGTCAGGAGGCCGTTCTTCGAGTGGACGATCTCCTCGCCCGTGTTGAAGATCAGGAAGCAGCCGGTGCCATAGGTGTTCTTGGCTTCGCCGGCCTGGAACGCCGCCTGGCCAAAGGTTGCCGCTTGTTGGTCACCCAGGATGCCCGCCACGGGAACTTCGCGCAGCAGCTGGGACGTGTGCACGGTGCCGTAGACCTCGGAAGAGGACTTGATGGCAGGCATCATCGACGCCGGCACGCCGAACACGTCCAGAATGTCCTGGTCCCATTGCAAGGTGTCGAGGTCCATGAACATTGTGCGCGAGGCGTTGGTGACGTCCGTGGCGTGCACTCCGCCGTCGATGCCGCCTGTCAGATTCCACAGGACCCAGCAGTCGGTGTTGCCGAAGATGAGGTCCCCGGCTTCAGCCTTGGCCCGCGCACCTTCAACGTTGTCCAGGATCCACTTGATCTTGGTCCCGGAGAAGTAGGTTGCCAAGGGCAGGCCTACCTTCTGCTTGAAGCGTTCGGGTCCACCGTCCTGGGCCAGTTCGTCCACGATCGATTGTGTACGCGTGTCCTGCCAGACGATCGCGTTGTAGATGGGTTCGCCCGTGTTCTTGTCCCACACGACGGCGGTTTCGCGCTGGTTCGTGATGCCGACGGCGGCGATGTCGTGCCGGGTCAGGTTCGCCTTGGAGAGCGCCGAGCCAATGACCTCACGGGTGTTGTCCCAGATTTCGACCGGGTTGTGCTCCACCCATCCGGCCTGGGGGAAGATCTGTTCGTGTTCCATCTGGCCGGAGGAAACGATGTTTCCCGAGTGGTCGAAAACGATGGCGCGCGAGCTGGTGGTTCCCTGGTCAATGGCGATGACGTATTGCGACATTTTGACGTCCTTGTCTGATTGCTTTGGTGTGGATGCGGGATAGGTGTTGAGCGGAGTACTACTTGGCGATGGTTGCCATGATCGGCACTGAGTGGGCAACCAGGCCCGCGATGGTTCCGCCCAGGAGCGGTCCGACCACGGGAACCCACGAGTATGCCCAGTCGCTGGAGCCCTTGCCCTTGATTGGCAGGATGGCGTGGGCGATGCGCGGACCGAGGTCACGGGCCGGGTTGATGGCATAGCCCGTGGGCCCGCCAAGGGACGCGCCGATACCCACGACGAGCAGTGCCACTGCGAGCGGTCCGAGGCCGGACGGAGTGCCGCCGAATGTCAGGATCACGAAGACAAGCACAAAAGTGCCGATGATTTCTGTTACGAGGTTCCAGGGGTATGAGCGGATCGCCGGACCCGTGGAGAACACCGCGAGTTTGCTTGCTGCCAGCGGCTCGGCGTCGAAGTGCTGCTTGTGGGCGAGCCACGCGAAGATGGCGCCGAGGAAGGCGCCGGTCAGTTCTCCGCCGAAGTAGGTGAACGTGGATGCCGCGCTCACGGCTACCCCTGGGGCGAATTCGGCCTTGCCGTCAACCAAGAGGCCAAGGGTGACGGCCGGATTCAGGTGCGCGCCGGACATAGCCGCCACGTACACGCCGGCAAATACGGCGATGCCCCAGCCAAAATTCACCATCAGGAACCCGCCGCTGTTACCCTTTGTGCCTTTTAGCGCGACGTTTGCCACAACGCCACAACCGAGCAGGGTAAGCATTCCGGTTCCGAACACTTCGGAAAGGAAAACAATTCCGAGAGACATCTTTGACTCCTCATTTTCTTCTGTTGTCAGCCCCCGCAGATTTGTTGGAGGCCGTTGGTCCGGCGTCCGTTAGTGCCGTCCCGGTTGCGGTGATCCCTGGCGGAGCGGAGCACTGCAACCCTTGTGTCGCGGCTTCAAGGCCGGGACAATCAAGCTGATGTGACGTACATTACGTTCATGCGACGAGGCTGTGAACAGTCACGCCATGAAAACGTAGAAGCACCTCCTGTGCGTGCTGGATTTCCGCGTCACGCTGCGCTGGATCCCAGCCAAGCGGCCCGGAAAGGACCTCGGCGATTTCGTTGAGCAGCTCCCCTGTCACGAGGCCGCGGAAGGCCAGCGAGGTGCGGCGAATGAGGACATCCACGAGGTGCCCGATCTGTTCGCTGGCGGCCATGAATTCCAACTCCCGGACGCTGAGTTCGTTCGTGGAACGCAGTTTCCGGTCCTCGCCCGCCTTGAGGAACGCGATGACATCCTCGGCGCGGGTACCGTAGCGGGTCAGCAAGCCGCTCACGCGATCGGCGTCGAGTCCGGGAGCCATGTGCTTCTTGACCCAGTCCTGGATCCCGTCTTCGCTGTCCGGGAAACCGGAGCCGCCGCCGATGGCGAGCTTCGCCGTCGACACCTTGCGTTCCATGCCCAGCTCACGGAGGACGTCGTTACTCAGGTGTTCGGCGAGGGCACGGAAGGTGGTCCATTTTCCGCCGATCAGTGAGAGGACGACGGCGGCCTTGCCGCCTTGGGTCGCCGCGGCATCGGAGGCTGGGCGATCGCTTCGTTCGATGCGGTAATCGCGTGACACGAAGCCCGGCTGGGTATCATCATGGCGTGGCAGGGGGCGGACCCCGGCGAAGCTATAGACGATGTGGCTGCGGTCCACCGTGATGGATGGAAAGACGTGCCCTACGAGATCGAAGAAGTAGTCAATCTCGCCTTCGGTGCACACAGCGTCCTGGGCCATGTCGGCGTCGACGTCGGTGGTGCCCACCAAGACGCGGTCACCCATCGGATAGATCAGCACGATCCGTCCGTCCGTGTGTTCGAAGAAGATCTCCCGGCCGCCGCAGGCTGCAAGCAGTTCCGGGTGATCCAGCACAATGTGGGAGCCTTTGGTGCCGCCCATGAAACGGCTCGCGGCCCCCATGGCCTTGTTGGTGAGGTCCACCCAGGCACCGGTGGTGTTCACGATGACGTCGGCATGGAAGCTGAATTCTTCGCCGGTAAGTTCATCGCGCAGCAAAACGGCGCCGGTCGCGCCGGCGGCGGCGTCCATCGCGACAGAGCCCATCGAGACAGAGTCCATCGAGACGAGGGAGACGTAGTTGCTGGCGCGGGCACTGCCACCGGGCAGGTCACTTCCGATGCCGGCCTTTTCACCGTCCTGGAGCACATCGAGCGTCAGGCGCTCCGGATTGTGCACGGAGGCATCAAAGTACGTAGCGGCGTATTTGATGTCGGGGTGCAGCCGCGGCAACTCCGCCAGTGCCTTTTCCCTGCCGCGGAACTGATGGCGCGGCACGCTGCCGCCGTCGCGCGAGAAGAAGTCGTACATGCTCAGTCCGAGCTTGATGAGGAAGGCGCCGCGTTCCGTCGGCTTGCCTTGCTTGTGCGTGAGGAAGCGTGTGGGGGCGGACAGTATCCCCGAAAAGGTGCTGAAGATGGGGATGGTTGTCTGCAACGGCTTCACGTAGTGCGGGGCGATCTTCAGGAGGCGGTTGCGCTCGACCACGGATTCCTGCACGAGGCGGAATTCCCCATTCTCGAGGTAGCGGATACCGCCGTGGATCATGTGGGACGAAGCTCCGCTGGCGCCCTGGCAGTAGTCACCGCGCTCCACGAGTGCGACGTCCACGCCCTGCAGCGCCAGATCACGGAAAGTGCCGACGCCGTTGATGCCGCCTCCGATGATCAGTACCTGGGCTTTCGGCCGTTCACGAAGTGCCGAAGCGGAGGTCCGACGTGGTGATCCTGCTGCGGAACCGGAAATTCTGGTGTGTCCCAAAACTGCTCCCTTGGGCTTTGGTGTGAGCGCGGCATCACTTGACGGCGCACCTTGCACAACTATTCTTCGAAAGAGTGGAAAATGAAATCAAGCTATTTGCACAAACGTGCAGAACGGAACCAAGATGCCACGCGTACGACATTCAGAGGCCCTCCGGGCAGCGCAGATGTACTACCTCCAGGACCTCACGATGGACGCCATCGCCCGCGAACTGAGGACTTCGCGTTCAACGGTTTCCCGGTTGTTGTCCTCGGCCCGCGAGTCGGGACTGGTGCAGATCCAAATCCGGAGTCCACTTGACTCCGCCCCCGAACTGGAACGGATGATCCGCAGCCACTACGGCGTCGACGTACACGTGGTACCTGTCCTGGACACCTTGAATGAGGCGGAAACCCTTGACCGGGTGGCGACGCAGGCAGCACGCACTATCGGTCCACTTGTCGATTCCAACGCCATTATCGGCGTGGCCTGGGGTGCGACCATCAGCGCCGTCAGCAGGCACCTGACCCGCAAGATCACACACGACAGCACTATCGTGCAACTCAATGGCGCCGGGAACATGCAGACTACCGGCATCACCTATGCGAGTGACATTATGCGCCGTTTCGGCATTGCCTATGGCGCGCGGGTGGAACAGTTCCCCGTGCCCGCCTTCTTCGACCACGCTTCCACCAAGACCGCCATGTGGAATGAGCGCAGCGTCCAACGCGTGCTCGATCTCCAGTCGAGGATGAGCATCGCGATCTTCGGTGTCGGGTCGGTCCATTCGGACTATCCCAGCCACGTCTACGCGGGAGGCTACCTCGATGAAACCGACTTGAATCTGCTGGCCGGCTCCGACGTCGTGGGGGACGTTGCCACCGTTTTCTTCCGTGCTGACGGCTCTTCCGACGGGATCACCCTCAACGAACGTTCCACCGGCCCAAGCCACGAGCAACTGAGGCAGGTCCGGCGCCGCATCTGCGTCGTTTCGGGCGCATCCAAGATCAACGGCCTGCGTGGTGCCTTGGCGGCCGGGCTGGCCACGGATCTGATCCTGGACGAGGCCACCGCAAAGCGCCTGGTGAGTTTCGGGAGCCCATCCTGAATATTTGGCTGGTCCTGAATCATTCCCGGCATCGAGGTAGGTAGAGTCTTGGCTATGAAACCCTCGCCTAGGCTCAGTCTCAACAACGGCGTCCTGATTGACCAGTTGGGGTTCGGGCTCTACAAAGTGCCACCGGCGGACGCCACTTCTGTGGTCGCCACAGCGCTAGGCGCTGGCTATAGGCACTTCGACACCGCCGCGATGTACGGCAACGAGACCGGCGTAGGCCGCGGCATAGGCAGCGCCGTGATACCCCCGGCCGGTGTGGATGGCAACACCGGAGGCTCCGGGGAGGGCACGCACCCGCTCTCGCGCGAAGACGTCTTTGTCACGACGAAGCTCTGGAATGACGATCACGGGTATGACTCCACTCTCAGGGCTTTCGATAATTCCATGGCCAATCTCGGCCTGGACTACGTCGATCTGTACCTGATCCACTGGCCTTGCGCCGGGCGTGGCCTGTTCCAGGAGAGCTACCGGGCCATGGAGACCCTGTACCGCGAAGGCCGCGTGCGGGCGATCGGAGTTTCCAATTTCCAGCCGGCCCACCTTGAATCGCTGATGCAGAAAGCCGAAGTGGTTCCAGCCGTGAACCAGATCGAACTGCACCCATGGCTGCAGCAGCCACGGCTCCGGACCCTGCACGAGCAGTTGCGTATCCGCACCGAGGCTTGGAGCCCGTTGGGGCGCGGACAGGTCCTCCAGGATCCGGCCGTGCGCGCGCTGGCGGACAAGTATGGCAAGACGCCCGCGCAAATCATCATCCGGTGGCACCTCCAGCTGGGGAACATCGTGATTCCGAAAGCGAGCACCCCGGCACGCATCCTGGAGAACTTCAATGTCTTCGGCTTCGAGCTTGATGCCGAAGACATGGACGGCCTTGCCACCCTCGAACGCCACCACCGCACCGGGTCACACCCGGACAATGTCAACTAAGACCCGTCGAATGGAACAAGTGGACACCCACTCCCCCGAACCCACCCCGCCCTCCCCACGGGAGTTCTTCAGCCAGGCCCTGGCTTCCCGGACCAGCGCCTCGGACATCGATCTTGACGGCAGCAACGTGGCGTATTGGTGCTACGAACCGGTCACCACGACAGCGACCACACGAACCATCCTGGTCATCCATGGTTTCCGCGGCGACCACCACGGCCTGCTCCGGGTGGCCGACCATTTGCCCGAGATGCGGATCATCATGCCGGACCTTCCCGGCTTCGGCAGTTCGGAACCTTTTGCGGGAGATCCCCACACGGTGGAACGCTATGGAAAATTCATCACCGGCTTCATGGCGGCACTGGGCCTCGGGCCGGACACGGTTTTGCTCGGTCATTCCTTCGGCTCCATCGTCGCCAGCCACTTCGCCGCCTCGAACCCGGGTGCAATCCGTCCACTGATCCTGGTCAATCCCATTGCGGCTCCCGCGCTCGAGGGGCCAAAGGGCCTCATGACCAAGCTGGCAGTCATGTACTACCAGGTCTCTGCCAAGCTCCCGCGCAGGCTGGGGCTCGCCGTCTTGCGCAGCCGCCTGATTGTTCGCGTCATGAGCGCCACCATGGCCAAGACCCGCGACAAGGAACTCCGTGCCTTCGTCCATGGGCAGCACGATGCGTACTTCTCCGCCTTCGCCGACCGTGCCAGCCTTCTGGAGTCCTTCCGGGCCTCCGTGTCCAGCCATGTGGCCGAGGTCGCCAGCCAACTGGACCTCCCGGTGTTGCTGGTGGCCGGCGAAAAGGATGAGATCGCGCTGCTCCGGGACCAGCACAAACTGCTGGAGCTCCTGCCCGACGGCGCGCTGGTAGTGATTCCCGACGTCGGGCATTTGATCCATTACGAGACCCCGGCGCCGGCCGCCGCCGCCATCCGCAGCTTCCTGGAGGAACACCCCGCGTGAAAATCGTCATCGACGCCCGCTTTACCCGCACGGACCATCATGACGGCATCAGCCGCTACGGTTCGAGCCTCATAGCGGCGACGTCCAAGATCGCGGATGTCACCATGCTGATCAGCGACAAACGCCAGCTGGCGCTCCTTCCGGATGTCCCTTACGTGTTCATCAGCAGCCCGTTGTCGCCGCGCGAACTGTTCGTGGCGCGCGAAGTCAACAAGCTCGGCGCCGACGTGGTGGTTTGCCCGATGCAGACCATGGGAACCCTGGGCCGGAAGTATGGCTTGGTCCTGACCCTGCACGACCTCATCTATTATGAGCACCCGGCCCCTCCGGGCTTCCTGCCGGCACCTGTCCGGTTGCTGTGGAGGCTCTACCACAAGGCCTACTGGCCGCAGCGCCTGCTTCTCAACCGGGCGGACATCGTCGCCACCATCAGCCACACCACTGAGTCGCTCATGGCGAAGTTCAATTTGACCCGCCGGCCTGTCCGGATCGTGGGCAACGCACCACAACCAGGCCAGACGCCGCGCGATCCGGAGGGCGGCGCCGAGAAGTCCCTGCTCTACATGGGCTCGTTCATGCCGTACAAAAACGTGGAGACCATGATCCAGGGCATGTCCGAATTGCCCGGATTCACGCTGCATCTTCTGAGCAGGATCACCCCCCAGCGCCGTGCCGAGCTCGAGCCCCTGGTGCCGCCCGGTGCCCGGGTCGAATTCCACAACGGCGTCACGGATGCCGAATACGATTCCCTGTTGATCCGCGCCACGGCCCTCGTCAGCCTATCCAAGGCGGAAGGTTATGGGCTGCCCCTGGTTGAGGCCATGGCACTTGGCACCCCCGTGATCGCCAGCGACATTCCCATCTTCCGGGAGGTCGGTGCGGATGCCGTGAGCTATGTGCACCCGGATTCGCCCGCCGAATTTGCTGCGGCCGTCAGGGCCCTTGAAGACGAAGGGCTGTGGCAAGCGCGCTCACGCCGTTCGGTGGAACGCGCAGCCGACTTCAAGTGGGACGAATCGGCCCGTCAATTGTTGGCGGTGGCCGAAGAGGTCGTGGCGATGCGCAGTCGCAAGCATTAGAGGACGTCCACGCCGTCGAGCCGCAGTTGCACGGGTCCCGAGGTGCGCTTCGCCGCACTGGCTGCTTTGACTGCCCGCATGGCCCGCGTGGCTTCGGCCGCTTGGGCGTAGGGAATGAAGAACAGCGTCCGGACGTCCGGATCGCCGTCTTGCGCCGCTGCGCGCTGCGCTGACAGGGCGAGCGAAACAGGCGCGGGGCCCGCAGTGCGCAACTGGACGTTCTTGGCCAGGCCTTCGTTGAAGTGCACGACGTCGGCCCGCTTGCCCGTGACGGACGCGATCCGTACCGCGGGCGGCAACTGGAGTTCCTGCCGCAGTGCCAGCTCCCGGGAGGCGTACCCGGCCGGATCCCAACGCAGGAGGGCACCCGTCGCGGTGGTGTCGTCGGCAGTGATAACGACGAGTCCGCCTTCGCTCGCGGGGCGTACGAGCGCCGCCGCGTTGAACCACCGCCGAACGGTGTCCTCGCCGGCACGAAGATTCTCCCGGCGGAGGAGCGAATTGCCATCCAGGAGCAGCGCCGCAGCATAGCCGCCGGGTGCGATGGGTTCAGCGCCCACGGTGGCCACCACCAGGGCACAGGCGTCGGTGACTGTGTGTTTGACCTGGTCTCCTGAAGAAGTCACGACAGCCTTGCCCGGAAAAGCCCGGCCCAGCTCTTCGGCGGTCCGGAGCACGCCGGCCGCCCCTCTGCGAAGACGGCCGCCGCCACAATTGCGGCAACGCCATTCCGGAGCCGGGGTGGAGCACCAACGGCACTGCGGCAGGGCCGATTGACCGGCGATTGCGAGGGGCCCCTGGCAATTGTTGCACCTGGCGGGCTCACGGCAATCCTCGCAGACCAACGACGGCGCGTAGCCGGATCTGGCCACCTGTACCAGGACAGGTCCACGTTCCAGCCCTTCTTTGGCGGCCCGCCACGCGGCGCCGGGCAGCCGTGCAATCCTGGCCAGGGGGTCCCGCTCCTGCTCGAAACTGTCCGCCGTGTTGAGGACGCGCGGCGCTCTGGCACGGACCACGGTCCGAGGGGCTTCCACCGGCACGGCCCAGCCCCCTTCGACCAGTCGCTGAAGCTCGGTGCTGCGGCTGTGCGCAGCCATGAGGCACGCTGCAGACTCCTGTTCGGAGCGCAAAAGCAGGATTTCGCGGGTGTGGGCGTAAGGAGCGCGCTGGTCGATGTGGAGGTCGTCACCGTCGTCCCAGCACACCACGAGTCCAAGGTCCTGGACGGGAGCGTACGCCGCGGACCGCGTACCGATCGCCACCTTGGCTTCGCCGCTCAGCAGCCGAAGGTAGCTCCGGTACCGCGGGGACTGACCGTCGTCGGCCGTCAGCCGCGCGACTTCCCCAACCGGCAAGACGGCGTCGAGCGCCGCTTCTATTCGGTCAAGGTCACGGTAGTCGGGCACAACCACAATCGCGCCCCGCCCCGAGGAACGGACTGCTGCCACCGCAGACGCCACGAGTTCGGGCCAGCCGGCGGCTCCAAAGCCCCGCACTGCGGTGAGGACGGCCCGGGGCGAGCCACCTCCGGCGAGATGCTGCAGGTACGGTGCGCCGTTGGTGTAGGAAGCCCAGGTTGCTTGAGCCGGGGATACAGCGCCCTCGGCAGGGCTGGCAGCCGCCGCTCGATCCTCCAAGAGGGACGCACCGGAAAGGAATAGCTTCTCCAGGCCCGCGACGCGCGGCGGGATGGCTGTCCGGAGAACGTCGCTCAGCGTCCCGGCGTAGCGTGCGGCGATGCTGGAGGCAAGCTCCAGCAAAGGCGGCGTCAGCACTTGGACGGGTGAAATCACCTTGAGCAGCGGACTTAATGCATGCCCCGCCTCCGACGATTCCGCACGCTCCAGCACGTAGCCGTTGAGTTCCTGGCCGCTGAAGCGCACTTTGACCCGCACGCCCGCCAACGCGGTGTCTTCGAACTCAGCCGGGACGCTGTAGTCAAAAGGCCTGTCCAAATGCGGCAGAGGCGATTCGATCAAGATCCGTGCCACGGGATTGCGTGCCGCGAGGGTTGGCCCGGCGGCGTCGCTCCCCCGAGCGGGGAAACCCTGCAACAAGGACGGCTGGCGGGCCGGCGAAGGCAACGCCATGGCAAAGGGAAGCAGCGAATCATCGCTCATGCTTCTCACCTCCCTGGAGTGCCGGATGCCAGCGACGGCCTCAATGCGAGTGACGGGCTTGGCCGTGAGGACATGGCCCGCTGTTTCGCTCTTGGGTCAAGCCAAGCAGACACCACCGACAATTTTGCCTTGGCGGAGCAGTCCCCAGCCGACACGGTCCGGATCAGGCGTTGAAATATTCCTTCAACTCGCCCACCCGGTCCAGCCGCTCCCACGTGAAATCGGGCTCGTCGCGGCCGAAGTGGCCGTGCGCCGCCGTCTTGGCGTAGATGGGACGCTTGAGGTCAAGGGCGTCGATGATGGCACGCGGACGGAGGTCGAAGATCTCCGCAATCGCCTCGCTGATCTTGGCCGGGTCAACAGTCTCGGTACCGAAGGTTTCGACGTACGTGCCGACAGGACGTGCCTGGCCGATCGCGTAGGCAATTTGGATTTCGGCGCGCTTCGCCAGCCCTGCGGCCACCACGTTCTTGGCTACCCAGCGCATTGCGTAAGCGGCCGAACGGTCCACCTTCGACGGATCCTTGCCGGAGAAAGCACCCCCGCCGTGGCGGGCCATGCCGCCATAAGTGTCAACAATGATCTTGCGGCCGGTCAGTCCGGCATCACCGACAGGTCCGCCGATGACGAAGGCGCCGGCGGGGTTCAGGATGTTCGCGACGTGGGAGATATCCAGGTTGGACACTGCCAGGACGGGATCGATCACGTGCGACGCCAGATCGGCGCGCAAGCGATCGAGGTGGGTTCCTTCGGCGTGCTGGCTGGAAATGACCACCGTTTCAACGGAAACCGGGCGGTCGCGGTCGTATCCGACCGTCACCTGGGTCTTGCCGTCAGGGCGCAGGTAGGCCAGTTCGCCGCTCTTGCGGACTTCCGTGAGCCGCTCGGAGAGGCGGTGGGCCAGCCAAATGGGGGTTGGCATGTAGGACGGGGTTTCGTCACTCGCGTAGCCGAACATGATGCCCTGGTCACCGGCGCCTTGGAGATCATAGTCGTCCTCCTGGCGGCCTTCGCGGGCCTCGAGGGAGTTGAAGACCCCGCCGGCGATGTCGTTGGACTGCTGGCCGATCGAGACTGACACGCCGCAACGGGCGCCGTCGAAGCCGTTGGCGGAAGAGTCATAACCGATTCCGAGGATGGTCTCGCGGACGATCTGCGGAATTTCGACATATGCATCCGTAGTGACTTCGCCAGCCACGTGCACCAAGCCGGTGGTGGCCATGGTCTCAACAGCCACGCGGGACTCAGGGTCTGCTGCGAGAAGCGCATCAAGGATGGCGTCGCTGATCTGGTCGCAGATCTTGTCCGGGTGCCCTTCCGTAACCGACTCTGAAGTGAAGAGCCGGAGCTTGGACGGGGTTCCGTGGGATTCATGATGCAGCGGTAAAGTCACTCGACTACCTTACTCGGTTGAGGGCGGTCGGCTTCCGCCGTATGTCCCTGTGCTAAGGAATGAGCTGCTAAGGAATGAGCTGCGTCCAGGCCTAGGTGGCCGGGTGCACGCGGCTCAACTCAGTACTGATGCGGTCAATGACGGCGGCGGCGACGTCGGATTTGGAACCCGCCGCCGACTGCGGCGCCGCACCATGGCCGGAGAGAATGATCACAGAATTCTGGTCTTGGCCGAACACACGGCCGACGCCGACCTGGTTGACCACCAAAAGATCGCAGCCTTTGCGTTTGATCTTTGCGATGGCGTGTTCCAGGACGTTGCCGTCCTCGTCCCCGGTTTCGGCTGCGAATCCGACGATCAACTGTGTGGTTGATCCGGCGTCGCGGCGCTGTACCAGCTCATGCAGGATGTCAGGGTTCCGTACGAGGCGCACTACGGGAGCGTCCTCGCCTTCGCTCTTTTTGATTTTGGTATCTGAAACTTCAGCGGGACGGAAATCAGCGACTGCAGCCGCCATGATCACGACGTCGGAGCCAACGGCGGCTTCCAGCGCGGCGTCGCGGAGTTCCAAGGCCGACTCAACCCGGACCAGCTCAACACCGGCGGGAGGCTGCACTTCCATGTGGGCTGCGAGGAATCTCACATTCGCGCCGGCGTCGAGGGCTGCTGCGGCAAGGGCAACGCCCTGCTTGCCGGAAGACCTGTTCCCGAGGAAACGGACCGGATCCAGGGCCTCCCGGGTGCCGCCCGCGGAAATCGTGATTGTTCGCCCGGAGAGAGGTTTGGTGCCAACAAGCTCGCTGGAATGCGCGGAGACGTCGACCAAAGCGAGAGCGGCCGCGAAAATGGACTCCGGTTCAGGGAGCCTGCCCGGGCCGGAATCCGCGCCCGTCAGCCGACCCACTGCGGGTTCAAGGACGGTGATGCCGCGGCTGCGCAGAGTCTCCACATTCGCCTGGGTTGCTTGGTTCTGCCACATTTCGGTGTGCATTGCGGGGGCAAAAAGCACGGGGCCATGAGCCATGAGGAGAGTGTTGGTGAGCAGGTCCCCGGCTTGGCCGGTTGCGGCCTTGGCCAATAGGTCGGCAGTTGCCGGGGCAACCACTATGAGATCGGCCTCGTGACCAAGCCGGACGTGGTTGACCTTCTCCACGTCGTCAAAGACACTGTTGCTCACGGGATTGCCCGAGAGCGCTTCCCAGGTAGCTACGCCGACGAACCGGCTGGCAGCCTCTGTGGGAATCACCGTCACATTGTGTCCGGCTTCAGTAAAAAGCCGGAGGAGCGATGCAACCTTGTAGGCTGCAATCCCTCCCCCGACTCCGAGGACTATGCGCACGTGACCTCCGTCAACAGGCAGTCTGTTTTACTCTGCGGGCTCGATCGGGGTGGAGACCAGCAGGCCTTCATTGATCTCGCGCAGGGCGATGGAAAGCGACTTCTCGTTCAACTTCGTGTCGACCAGCGGGCCAACGTACTCGAAGAGGCCCTCGTGCAACTGGGCGTAGTAGGCGTTGATCTGGCGCGCGCGCTTGGCGCCGAAAATCACCAGGCCGTACTTCGAATCGGCAGCAGCAAGCAGCGAATCGATCGGCGGGTTGATGATGCCTTCAAGGTTCGTGGACACGAAATCTCCAAATTCTAACGGGCTGACAAGTGCTAGCGCTTAGCGCTGGTGCGGGGTAAGCCCCATGAGTGAAACGAGCTCGTCCGCTGCCCGGCGTACGTCGTCATTGATGACGGTGTGGTCAAACTCCGGTTCAGCGGCAAGTTCCAGTTTAGCGGTTTCCAGCCGTCGCCGCTGTTCCTCGGGGGTTTCGGTGCCGCGTCCCACCAAGCGGCGGACCATTTCGTCCCAGCTGGGCGGAGCGAGGAAGACGAAGTTCGCGTCGGGGACAGCGGCCTTGACCTGGCGTGCGCCCTGCAAATCGATCTCCAGCAGTACGGACTTGCCTTCGCCGATGGCGGCGTCGACCGTGCTGCGGAGCGTGCCGTAGCGGTTCTTGCCGTGCACCACTGCCCACTCGAGCAACTGGCCATCTTCAACAAGTGCGTCGAATTCCTCGGCGGATTTGAAGAAGTAATGGACACCGTCCGTCTCCCCCGGACGCGGCGCCCGGGTGGTGGCTGAAACTGACAGCCAGACCTCGGGGTAATTGTCGCGGATATACGTGGATACGGTTCCCTTGCCAACGGCAGTGGGGCCTGCGAGGACGGTCAGTCCCGGATTCTTGCTCACATCGTCCTTCGTGGAGATTCTATATACGCTGCATTTCTTTTTAAACGCTGTATTGGTTTAAACGCTGTATTTGTCTTCCATAAAATCTATCAGCGACCGGGACTGATGAATTCCCAGACCCCGGACCCTGCGTGATGGTGCGATGCCGATCTCCGCCATGATGGCCGCGGCCCGGACCGGACCAACACCCGGAACAGCCCCCAGAAGCTCGGAAACACGCATCCGTGCCAGGGCCTCATCAGTCTGCGCCGACTTGATCAGCCGGGCGATGCTGAGTTCTCCGGTCCTGAGCTGTTCCTTTGCCAAGGCCCGCCTTGCCCGGGCTCTGGCGGCCTTTTCCAAGGCATCGGAACGTTCCTCTGCGGACAAGGCTTTCAACGTCACTGACACATCCCCCTTTGGCCGGCATTGAGTGCGTAGCGGTTTGGACTGCTCCCGAAATTACCGCGTGGTCAGTGCGGAGCGCAATGCACTGGACCTACCAAGATCTCGACTAACCAGTCAGCAAGCTGTCCCGGGTGACCTCAGTAGCAGAACGCAATCCAGGAATTGAGGAACCAGCGGCCAGGATTCCGCGGCTCGACGTCGCCAGTACCGCCGGATATGCCTCACCGAAAGTGGCACGCAGATCCGCCGGCGTGGCTCCTTGGGCTCCTAGTCCGGGAGCAAGGATGGGGCCCCGAACCGCGTTGAGGTCCAAGCCAAGGTCCACTAAGGCCGTGCCGACAGTCGCACCAACCACAAGACCGACGGACCCCATGCCCACCCAACCTGGAGCGCCGGCATAGCGACGGTTCTCCTGGGCGGCCGCCTCAACGATACGCCGCGCCACCGACTCGGAACCGCCAACGTGCTGAACGGACTTGCCCTCGGGGTTGGACGTCAGCGCAAGGACGAAAACACCCCGGCCACACCCGGCCGCGAGGTCCAAGGCCGGCCGCAGTGACTCGAATCCGAGATAGGGGCTCAGCGTGACAGAATCCGCAGCCAAGGACGAACCGTCGCGCAGCCAAGCGTCTGCATAGGCAGCCATCGTGGAGCCGATGTCTCCGCGCTTGGCATCAGCGATGCTCAAGACGCCGGCGTCGGACGCAGCCGCAAGGGTCCGTTCCAGTACCGCCATTCCCGCGGAGCCGTGGCGCTCATAGAGTGCCACTTGCGGCTTCACCGCGGCAGCGAGGGTCGCCACGGCCTCCACAACGGTGAGCGAAAAACGCTCCAGCCCGGCGACGTCGTCGTTCAATCCCCAGTCCGCCAGCAACGCGGGGTGCGGGTCGATGCCCACGCACAAGGGGCCGCGGGCAGCCATGGCGGCAGCCAGGCGGGAACCGAACGGCTGTCGGGGCCCCGACCTGGCAACAGCCCGCCCAAGGGGAGGCTGCCCGACTACAGCAGACTCAGGCATTGACGGCCTCGGTGGATGCCTTCAGGTTGGCGGCGTGCTCCTGCAAGCTGGTCACCGACCACTCGTAGGTGCGCAGCGCCTCGATTGCCTGCACCGCGGCGTTGAACTCGGCCACCGTGGTGATGCACGGGATGCCGATGGACGTAGCGGCGGCGCGGAGTTCGTAGCCGTCGCTGCGGGCTTCGCCACCGGAAGGCGTGTTGAAGACCATGTCGATCTCGCCCGCAATGATGAGGTCTGCGATGGTGCCTTCGCCCTCGGCGCTGCTGCCCTCTGCGACCTTGCGGACCGGGGTGGCCTGGATGCCGTTGCGGCGCAGGACATCCGCCGTGCCGCCTGTTGAGACAATCTCGAATCCGAGATCGGACAGGCGCTTGACGCCCATGATCACCGAGCGCTTGTCCCGGTTGGCGACAGAGACGAAGATCTTGCCTTCGGTGGGCAGCGCGTTGTTAGCCGCGGCCTGGCTCTTGGCGAAAGCGGTGTCGAAGTGCTTGTCGATACCCATGACCTCGCCCGTGGAGCGCATTTCGGGGCCGAGCAGCGAGTCCACCACCTTGCCCTCGGGCGTCCGGAAGCGGCTGAACGGCAACACGGCTTCCTTCACGGACACGGGCGCGTCGAGCGGAAGGGTTGAGCCGTCGCCCGTTTCCGGCAGCATCTTGTAGGCGCTGCGCAGCTGGTTGATGGTGACGCCGGTTCCGATCAAGGCCGCAGCCTTGGCCATCTGGACGCCCGTGGCCTTGGAGACGAACGGCACCGTGCGGGAAGCCCGCGGGTTGGCCTCCAGCACGTAAAGCACGTCCGAAGCCAGCGCGAACTGGATGTTGATGAGGCCGCGGACGCCTACGCCTTCAGCGATGGCCCGGGTGGCCGTGCGGACGCGTTCGATCACGTTGCTGCCGAGGGTGATCGGAGGCAGGACGCATGCGGAGTCACCGGAGTGGATGCCGGCTTCCTCGATGTGCTCCATAATGCCGCCGAGGTACATGTCCGTGCCGTCGAAGAGCGCGTCGACGTCGATTTCGACGGCGTCCTCGAGGAAGCGGTCGATCAGCACCGGGTGATCCGGGGTGATTTCCGTGGCGTTGGCGATGTAGCGGGAGAGGTTGGCTTCGTCGTAGACGATTTCCATGCCTCGGCCGCCAAGCACGTAGGACGGACGGACGAGGACCGGGTAGCCGATTTCGTCGGCGATCTTCTTGGCGTCCTCGAAAGACACCGCGGTGCCGTTCTTCGGGGCGATCAGGCCGGCCCGGTCGAGCACGCGGGAGAACATGCCGCGGTGCTCGGCGAGGTCGATGGCTTCCGGCGAGGTGCCCAGGATCGGCACACCCGCGTCTGCCAACTGCTGTGCGAGCTTGAGCGGGGTCTGGCCGCCAAGCTGGACGAACACACCCATGACGCCACCGGTGCGTTCCTCAGCCGCAATGACTTCGAGGACGTCCTCAAGGGTCAGCGGTTCGAAGTAGAGGCGCGTGGAGACATCGTAGTCCGTGGACACGGTTTCCGGGTTGCAGTTGACCATGACGGTCTCGTAGCCGGCCTTGCGCAGCGCCATGGAGGCGTGCACGCAGGAGTAGTCGAACTCGATGCCCTGGCCGATGCGGTTGGGGCCGGAGCCCAGGATGATGATGGAAGGCTTGGCGTGCAGGCCCACCTCGTCCTCTTCGTCGTACGAGGAGTAGTGGTACGGGGTGTAGGCGGCAAATTCGGCGGCGCAGGTGTCCACCGTCTTGTAGACCGGACGGATGCGCAGGGCCTGGCGGACGCCGCGGACAACAGCCTCCGGGTTGTGGGTCAGGGCACCGATCTGCTCGTCCGAGAAGCCGTGCCGCTTGGCGTTGCGCAGCATGTCTTCGGTCAGGGCGCCGGCCTTGCGGATCTCCTGGGAGGTCTCGTTGAGCAGCTGCAGCTGGTCCAGGAACCACGGATCGATCTTGGTGGCGGCGTAGAGCTCTTCAACCGAAGCACCTCCGAGCAAGGCGCGCTGGACCTGGTGGAGGCGGTCCGTCGTCGGGCGCTTGGACTTCTCGATGAGTTCCGGAACTTCCCACTCGGGCACGTGGCTGAAGTCCAACTGCGAGCCCTTTTGCTCAAGGGAGCGAAGTGCCTTCTGCAGGGCTTCCGTGAAGTTGCGGCCCATGGCCATCGCTTCACCGACGGACTTCATGGTGGTGGTCAGCGTGTTGTCCGCGGCCGGGAACTTCTCGAACGCGAATCGCGGAACCTTGACCACGACGTAGTCGAGCGTCGGCTCAAACGATGCAGGCGTCTTCTGCGTGATGTCGTTCGGGATCTCGTCCAGGGTGTAACCGAGGGAGAGCTTGGTGGCGATCTTGGCGATCGCGAAGCCCGTTGCCTTGGAGGCCAACGCCGAGGAGCGCGAAACACGCGGGTTCATCTCGATGACGACGACGCGGCCCGTGTCCGGCTCGATCGCGAACTGGATGTTGCAGCCACCGGTGTCGACGCCGACTTCGCGGATGACGGCGATGGAAATGTCGCGCAGGCGCTGGTATTCGCGGTCCGTCAGGGTCAGGGCGGGTGCCACGGTGATGGAGTCGCCGGTGTGGACGCCTACGGGATCGAAGTTCTCGATGGAGCACACAACAACGACGTTGTCGTTCTTGTCGCGCATCATCTCGAGCTCGTATTCCTTCCAGCCGAGGATGCTCTCTTCCAGGAGGACCTCGGAGGTGGGGCTGTACTGCAGGCCCTGGCCCACGATGCGGCGCAGGTCGTTTTCGTTGTACGCCAGGCCCGAGCCCAAGCCGCCCATGGTGAAGGACGGTCGAACAACCATCGGGTAGCCGAGGTCTTCCGCGGCGGTCAGTGCTTCATCCATGGTGTGGATGATGTGGCTGCGGGCCGACTCGGCGCCGCAGCGCTCCACGACGCCCTTGAACTTTTCCCGGTCCTCGCCGAGTTCGATCGCGGCAATGTTGGCACCGATGAGTTCGACGTTGTATTTCTCGAGCACGCCGTTCTTGTCCAGGGCGATGGCCGTGTTGAGGGCCGTTTGTCCACCCAGCGTGGGCAGGAGGGCGTCCGGGCGCTCCTTCGCGATGATCTTTTCGACCACCTCGGGAGTGATGGGCTCGACGTATGTGGCGTCGGCGAACTCGGGGTCGGTCATGATGGTGGCCGGGTTGGAGTTCACGAGGATGACGCGCAGGCCCTCCTCCTTCAGCACGCGCAGTGCCTGGGTGCCGGAGTAGTCGAATTCGGCTGCCTGGCCGATGACGATCGGGCCGGAACCGATAACAAGGACGCTCTTGAGATCTGTACGCTTTGGCATTACTTGGTGTCCTCGTTCTTCGCGGAGTTCGATGTCTGAGTGGCGGCGGCCTGCGCGGCGTTCCGGCCGTTCTTCGTGCTCTCCATCAGGTCGATGAAGCGGTCGAAGAGGTAGGCGGCGTCGTGCGGACCGGCTGCGGCTTCGGGGTGGTACTGGACCGAGAAGGCCGGAATGTCGAGGCAGGCAAGTCCTTCGACGACGTCGTCGTTGAGGCTTACGTGACTGACCTCCACGCGGCCAAAGCGCTCTTCCGGAGCCAGCGTGGCACCGTCCATGGGAGCGTCGACGGCGAAGCCGTGGTTCTGCGAGGTGATCTCCACTTTGCCCGTACGGCGGTCCATTACCGGCTGGTTGATACCGCGGTGGCCGTACTTGAGCTTGTAGGTCCCGAATCCGAGCGCGCGGCCCAGGATCTGGTTGCCGAAGCAGATACCGAAGTACGGCAGCTTCTCATCGAGCACCGAGCGGAGCAGCTTCACCTGGACGTCTGCGGTGGCGGGGTCGCCAGGGCCGTTGGACATGAAGAAGCCGTCCGGATTGACTGCCTTGACGTCTTCCAGCGTGGCCGTCGCCGGCAGGACGTGGACGCGGACGCCGCGTTCGGCGAAGCGCGCTGGCGTCATGGCCTTGATGCCAAGATCGATCGCGGCGATGCTGAATTTCGCTTCGCCGTCCCAACCGTGGTCCGCAGGTTCCACGACGTAGGCCTTGTCGATGCTCACTTCTTCGGCCAGGCGGGCGCCTTCCATGGGAGCGCTGGCCAGGACGGTGTCCAGGAGCTCCTTGTCGGTGGCATTGGCTGCCTCGCCGGAGAAGATGCCTGCACGCATGGTCTTGTGCTCGCGCAGGTGCCGGGTGATCGCCCGGGTATCCACGGCCTGGATCCCGACGATCCCCTGCTCCACGAGTTCCTCGTCCAGGCTGCGTTCCGAACGCCAGTTCGACGGGCGGCGGGCGGCGTCGCGGACCACATAGCCGGCCACCCAGATGCGGCGGGACTCGGCGTCTTCCTTGTTCACGCCGGTGTTGCCGATGTGCGGAGCCGTCTGGACCACTAGCTGCCGGGCGTAGGAGGGATCCGTGATGGTTTCCTGGTAGCCGGTCATGCCGGTGGCGAAAACGGCCTCGCCCAGGGCAACGCCTGTGGCGCCGTAGCTGCGGCCGCGGAACGTGCGGCCGTCTTCGAGCACCAGCACTGCTGCGGTGGACTCGGCTGGGTTGTTGGTGGTCACTGGGTTGCCTGTCACTGTATTGCCTGTCGCTGCGTTGGTGTCCGTCACGTTGTTACTTTCCACTATCGGCATCCGCCTGGGGGGCTGCAGAGATCAATTCTTGAAGTGCTTCGAGGAGGGGTTCCTTGTCGGCGGCGTGCCTGGTCCTGAATCCGGTATCGAGCTCACGTTCTCCGAGCAACCAGCTCAAGACCACGAGTCCGTCCTTTTCCACGAACTTGCCTGCCATGCCGCTGGCGCTGCGGCAATCGGTCACGGCTCGCGATGGAATGAACAGCGGTCCGGTTCCCTGTCGGTCAAAGAGGACTCCTTCCGGATGGATGCTCATTTCCGCGTTCCCGCGGAAGCCCAGGCCATGAACGGCGATCCGGTCAAGCCAGTCTCCCGACGTCGTCGTGGCCACGTACTGGCCTTCAGCTACAATGCCTGCCGGGCTGAGTTCTTCGGGCACCTCCGGAAGCGGCCCGAAGCCGGCCTGCCGCTTGAGCCTGCTGCGCCAACCCATTGCGATGAGTCCGGCGGCGACTGCGGCAAGGCCCAAGACCAGGAGCAGGGAAGCGATTTTGTCCATCAGTTGCTGCTGCCTGCGCCGGCGGTATCCGCTGCGTAGCGGTACGGCGTATTGAGCTTGCCGTCCAGTACGGTCGGGTGGCCCTTGAAGAAAGTCGCGATGACGGCGCCCGGCAACTCCCTGCCCGCAAAGGGTGAGTTCCGGCCCATGGTCGCCATCTTATGCGGATCCACAGTCCATCGGGCAGCCGGGTCCACGAGGATCACATTGGCAGGCTCGCCGACCTCAAGCGGGCGTCCCTGATCTGCCACCCGGCCAATGGCCGCGGGCACTGTGGACGTGACGCGGGCGAAGTCGGCCCACGTCATGAGCCCTGTCTCGATCATGGTTTCCTGGACTACCGACAGGGCTGTTTCCAGGCCCGTCATGCCCATCGCCGCCTGGGCCCACTCACATTCCTTGTGCTCGCTCGGATGCGGGGCGTGGTCCGTGCCTACGACGTCGATGGTGCCGTCGGCGAGCCCGGCGCGGAGTGCCTGGACATCCGCGTCGGTACGAAGCGGCGGGTTGACCTTGTAGACGGGGTCATAGCTGCGGACCAGCTCATCGGTGAGCAACAAGTGGTGGGGCGTGACCTCAGCGGTGACGTTGATTCCACGTTCCTTGGCCCAGCGGACGATCTCCACCGAGCCGGCGGTCGATACGTGGCAGACGTGCAGGCGGGAGCCGACGTGCTGGGCCAGGAGCACGTCGCGGGCGATGATGCTCTCCTCGGCGACCGCCGGCCAACCGGCAAGGCCGAGAACGGCGGAGACGGTGCCCTCGTTCATCTGGGCGCCGGCGGTAAGGCGCGGTTCCTGCGCGTGCTGGGCAACGACGCCGTCGAACGCCTTGACGTATTCCAGGGCACGACGCATCAGCACCGGATCGTGCACGCAGATGCCGTCGTCGGAGAAGACGCGGACCTGGGCACGGGAGTCGGCCATGGCGCCGAGTTCGGCGAGCCGTTCCCCGGCGAGTCCAACCGTGACGGCACCCACAGGGCGGACGTCCACCCAGCCGGAGGCACGGCCCAGGCTGTGCACCTGCTCGACGACGCCGGCGGTGTCCGCCACCGGGTTGCTGTTGGCCATGGCGTGCACAGCCGTGTAGCCGCCAAGGGCTGCGGCACGGGTTCCCGTTTCTACGGTTTCGGCGTCTTCACGACCGGGTTCGCGCAAGTGGGTGTGGATGTCGACCATGCCGGGAAGTGCCACGAGGCCCGCGGCCTCGATCACTGTGGCGCCCTCTGCGGACAGGCCGGTGCCGCGCTCAGCGATGACGCCGTCGCGGATCAACAGGTCCTCGGCGTCGCCACCCAGGATGGCCGCGCCGCGGATCAGATAGGTACCGGTTGCTGTACCTGTTGCGGTCTCGGTCATCAGTTGCTCTCCTTGTCGGAACGGGCGGAGCCCGGTGTAGTGGCGGCTTCCCGGGTGTCCCCCGAGAGCAGCAGGTACAGGGCGGCCATCCGGACCGAAACACCGTTGCGGACCTGGGCCAGCACGGTGGAGCGGGGCGAATCGGCGGCGGCGGAGGATATTTCCAGTCCGCGGTTCATGGGGCCGGGGTGCATGATGATGGTGTCCTTGAGCCCGAGTTCGTCGAGGGCCCGGAGGCGGGCATCGTCGAAGCCCCAACGGCGCGAATACTCGCGCGTCGAAGGGAAGAAGGAAGCATTCATGCGCTCACCCTGGACGCGAAGCATCATTATCGCGTCTACGCCGCCTTCGAGTGTCTCGTCAAGGTTGTAACTGACCTTGCACGGCCAGTGTTCGACGCCGATCGGCAGCAAGGTGGGTGGAGCCACCAGGGTTACTTCCGCACCAAGGGTGCGCAGCAGCCACACGTTTGAACGGGCGACCCGGGAGTGCAGGACGTCGCCGGCGATCGCGACGCGCATACCCGTGAGATTTGCGCCCGTGGACGCCGAACCTCTCAGCTTGGACCAGTGCCGGCGCATCGTGAAGGCGTCCAGAAGGGCCTGGGTGGGGTGCTCGTGCGTCCCGTCGCCGGCGTTGATGACGGCAGCGTCGATCCAGTCGGTGGCAGCCAAGCGATGCGGTGCACCCGAGGCCCAGTGACGAATGACCACCGCGTCGGCGCCCATCGCGGCAAGGGTCTGCGCGGTGTCCTTGAGGGACTCACCCTTTGATACCGAAGAACCCTTGGCCGCGAAGTTGATGACGTCGGCGGAAAGCCGCTTAGCAGCCGCCTCGAAGGAAATACGGGTGCGGGTGGAGTCCTCGAAGAAGAGGTTGACCACTGTGCGGCCGCGCAAAGCGGGGAGCTTCTTGACTTCCCGGTCCCCCACCGCGGCCATCTCTTCGGCGGTGTCCAGGATCCGGATGGCGTTCGCGGCGCTGAGGTTCTCCGTGGAGAGCAGGTGTTTCACGCGCCGGCCTCGATCACTACTTCATTGACGGGCTGACCGTCCACCGAATCGAGTTCTTCCAAGTGGACCCGGACTTTCTCCGAGGAAGACGTTGGCAGGTTCTTGCCTACGTGGTCCGCGCGGATGGGCAACTCGCGATGGCCGCGGTCCACGAGCACTGCGAGGCGAACGATGCGGGGCCGGCCGAGGTCGATGATGGCGTCGAGGGCGGCACGGATGGTGCGGCCGGAGTACAGGACATCGTCGATGAGGACAACAACCTTGTTGTCGACGCCGGACAGAGGCAGCCTTGTGGGATAAGGGGGCCTGGCAGGCTGGTGGGAAAGATCGTCCCTGAACATGGTGACGTCCAGCTGACCGACGATTGCCGAGGCGTTGACGGACGGATCCGCGGCGGCGATCTTTTCTGCCAGCCGCACAGCCAGCGGATAGCCGCGGCGTGGGATGCCCAAAAGAACCAGATCCTGGGAGCCCTTGTTGGCCTCGAGGATCTCGTGGGCGATACGAGTGAGCGCACGGTCAATATCCGCGTGGTTGAGGACAACCCGGGACGGCACCGGCGCAGTGACTTCAGTCATCGCTCGTCTCCCCTTTCCCCGCCTCACGGGACGGAATTAAAAAGGAACATTTGCCCTTCAAAATTACCACAGGGATGACGGCCGTCCGACGCGCCCCGGATCCTCGCAACGCGTTTTAGCTCACACCCATCCGGGTCCAGGCGCTTCCGGGCCGGAGCGGAGCGAATCCACGCAGAAGTCAGATTTCCACCAGCCGGTACCCCGTGCCCCGGACCGTGGCCAGGCGGTCCGCGCCTAGCTTCTTTCGTAGATACAACACGTAGACGTCCACCACGTTGGACGTTCCGTCATAGTCATACCCCCAGACGCGGCTGAGCAATTGTTCCCGGGACAGTACCTGTCCGGGATGGCGCATGAACGTTTCCGCCAACGCAAACTCGCGGGAGGACAGCTCTATTTCCTTGCCGTTCAATTTTGCATTCCGGGAGTGCAGGTCCAGCTCGAGGAGACCACATTTCAGTATGTGGTCCAACGTGCCGGGCAGGGGATTGCGGAGGCGGATCCGTATCCGCGCAAGCAGCTCCTCGAATCGGAAAGGCTTGGCCAGATAGTCGTCTGCCCCGCCGTCGAGGCCCGCAACGGTGTCACGAACAGATGTCCTGGCTGTAACCATAATCACTGGAAGACGGACTTTGGTCTCGCGCAGCAATCCCAGAACGGTAAATCCGTCCAGGCGGGGAAGTCCGGCGTCGAGAATCAACAAATCAAATTGGCCCGACGTGGCGTAGTCCAAAGCCGTGATCCCGTCAGCCACCACGGAGGGTGTGTGTCCGGCTGCGCGGAGGCCCTTCTCCATGAACGTAGAGATCCGCGCTTCGTCCTCGGCTATCAAGATCCGGCTCATGATGCGGCCGCCTCGCTCATCAAGGGAAGATGCAACGTAAATGTAGATCCTTGGCCCGGGGCCGAATTCACCGTGACCCGCCCCGAATGTGCCTCGGCGATGGCCGTGACAATCGCAAGCCCGAGACCGGCCCCCGCTTCGCCCCGACCGGTTTCGACTCTGCCGAACCGCTCAAAAATCCGCTCCTGGTCCCGGACCTCGATGCCTATGCCGGTATCGCGGACCCAAACGGCCAGGGTCTCGGGACTGGACACCCCGCCTTCGCCGACCACTCCGGGTTCAACCCTGCAACCCAACGCTATTGTGGCTTCATCATCGGTGTACTTGACGGCGTTGGCCGCGAGTTGGACGAGCGCTTGTGTCAGACGCTGCGGGTCGGCATTCACCACGGCATCGCACTGTTCATCCACTTTCCATTGCCTGTTGGCGAGCACGCGGATCTTTTCCATGACCTCGTCAGTGAAGCGGGCCACGTCCAGTTCCTCCCTCCTGACAAACTCCGGACGCTGCGCATTGGCCAGCAACAGGAGATCATCCACCAACCTTTGCATCCGGGAGAGTTCATCGAGCAGGAGCGCCCGCGTCTCGGCGACGTCCGACGGGTCGTCATCCGACATCAGTTCCAAGTGACCACGCAGGATGGTCAAGGGCGTACGAAGTTCATGCCCGACGTCGTCGATGAACCGGTGTTGTTCTTGGGCGCCCGCGTCGAGCCGTTCAAGCATCAGATTGAACTTGTGAGCCAATTGGGATACGTCGTCAGCCCGGGACCGCTCGTCCACACGCTGGCTTAGGTCGTCGTGGCTGACTACTTCGGTTGCTTCGCGCATCCGGCGCAGGGGACGGAGAAGGCGCCCGGCGAAAACGGTGCCGATCAGGCCAGTCGCGAGCAACGCCCCGCCGGAAACCATCGTGTAGGTCCGGATCGAGGAAAGGATTCTCTCCTCCTGGTCCGACGTATCCCTGCCGATCAGGAAGAATGACTGGCTTCCACCAGCGCCGAGGCTCACCGGCCGGATCGTCAGCCGCATCCGGTCCTTGTCCGCGCCCAGGCTTCCGACGACGGCGCGTGCCGGGTCCGCCATGTTGAGGACCGGGCCGTACAGGGATTCCGGGAGCACAGGGTCATCCGGGTTGCCCTCTACTTTCCAATCCAGGTGCCCGTCGACGAATGCCGCTATCACTTCGTGCCTGCCGGGATCGATTTCGTGTGCCGCTGACCGGAGCTGGGAGATCGACGTGGCGCCAACCGCTGATGATCGGGCGCGGGCAATTTTTTCCACATTCTGTGCTTTGTCGGAAAGACTCTGATCAACGCGGTTATTCAGTTCCGTGAAGGACACCACGAACGTCACGACTCCAGTCAGGACGAGGCTGGCAAGCATCATGAGGAGCATCATGGCCAACACCAGGAAGCGGACCGACCGCACCTTGGACTGAACGCCGTTCCAAACGTTTCCGGCAGTGATACGAAGATGGGAACTTGACGGAGCCGCGGAGTCCGTACCGCGCCACCCCATGACGCGCATGCGCCAAACTCGAGGCATTGGCCCACCCCATTTTTCACCAACAGCATCGATCAACACCGGCATACCGTCCTTTTGGGAAGGTGCGGGACCCGATCTGGTATGCAGCCAACCGCAGCACTGGCCTACCGAAGCGATGTTAGTCAACCAGGCCAGGCGCCGCACGAGTAGTGACTACCTGTTAATTCGGCCTTCTTCCGTTGAGGGTCCGGCTCGGCACGGAGGCCCTGATCATCGGCAGCGACCCGTGTTGCTGGCGTTCATGAGAAACCGCTCATGTTGGCCACATCCCCCCCTCATGTCCGGTCGCGACAATGGGTATCCCACTTTCACTCGGCCCTGGGAAATGACTGACTACGGAGGCTCACCGTGGAACCGCTACGGATTGTCTTGTATTCGCACGACTCGCTGGGACTTGGCCACGTCCGTCGAAATCTCGCCTTGGCACATTCCCTGACGACCCACTTGCCTGCCCTCATCGGACGGGAAGTCACAGGTGTGCTGATCTCCGGTACGGCCGTTGCCCCTGGATTTGCCGTTCCGGCGGGCTGGGACTGGGTTCTGCTGCCCGGAGTGGATAAGGGTCCGGCGGGCTACAAGCCCCGGAATTTGGCCTTGACCATGACCGAACTGGTGTCGCTGCGTGCCGCGGTGTTATCCGGGGTCTTGGCCGGCTTCAGGCCCGATCTGATCGTGGTGGATCGACACGCCACTGGAATCCACGGGGAACTCGAAAGTGCGCTGCGCGAAGCACGTTCTGCCGGGCCGGTGAGAATCGTCCTGGGATTGCGGGAAATCCTCGACTCCCCCGTCCCGGCAATGGCCGAATGGGCCCGGCTTGGAGGTCCCGGCGTGATCAAGGGGATTTTCGACGCGATTTGGATCTACGGTGATCCGTCGATACACGATCCAGTGGCGGCCGGTGAAATCCCCTTCTCACTCCGCCGCCTGATTCAATTCACTGGATATCTCGCCGAGGGACGACCCACGGGATCTGCGACGACGTGCATGCGGGGGCCTTACTGTTTAACCACCGTTGGCGGCGGTTCCGACGGTCACCAATTGGCCCTTATCGCAGCGGCCACTCCCCTGCCTCCGGGCTTGGGGCATCTCATAGTCACAGGCCCGCAGATGCCGGCCAAGCAGGTCCTGGACATACGTCACCGGGCTAATCCAGGCACAAAGGTCCTCACCACGGTCGACGACGTCATCCACCACATGCGGCACGCCGCAGCCGTGATCTCGATGGGCGGGTACAACAGCGTCTGCGAAATCATGAGCACCGATGTTCCGGCTCTGATCGTCCCGCGCACTTTGGCGCGCGCCGAACAGAGGATCAGGGCGCACTCGCTAGCCCGCGCCGGGTTCGTGGACGTTCATGAAATCAGTAGCCTCACTCCGGACATTCTCCATGACTGGTTGCTCAGGAGGGCGGGGACCGCCATTGACCGGAGTGGTATCCGCTTGGACGGTTTGTCCTGCCTTCCCCGGCTTGCCGCGGCCCTGTTCGATCCGGCACTCGAGCGGATCAACCTCCGCCCGGCGAAGAAGATGAAAGCCGAGGTAGGCAATGTCGCAATCTGAACCGGAAACGGCTTATGTTCTCAAGATGTATCCGCGTTTCTCTGAGACGTTCATCGTCTCCGAGATTTTGGCACGGGAGGCCGCCGGAGAAAGGATCAGCATTTTTTCATTGCGGCCACCCACAGGCCCCCGCTTCCACCCGGAACTGGCCAGGGTCCAAGCACCCGTAAGCTACATCGACCGGCCCCATAAGTCCGAGGATCTCTGGGACATTTTTCGAAGTGCCGAGAAAGCGGGGATCGGCCACGCAGTGGCCGGGGCCTTCAACGAGTTGACCGGGACGGACCCGGACGACGCGGCCCAGGCGCTCCAACTCGCCATCGCCCTGCAGCAACGCAATATTGGGCATTTACACGCCCACTTCGGTTCGATTGCCGCCAATGTGGCGAGGCTTGCTTCATTGTTGACCCGGGTCCCCTACTCGTTCACCGCCCACGCAGCGGACATCTTCCGTGAATCGAACGACGGCGAGCACTTGCGGATCAAGCTGGAACAGGCCCACCACGCAATAACGATCAGTCAATACAATCTCAGCTACCTGCGGCGCCGCTTCCCCGGGGCAACGGACCGCCTGCATCTGGTACGCAATGGCTTGGAACTGGAGCGCTTCCCTTATGAGGCACCACGTCCGGTAGGAGAGATCGTCCGGATCGCCGCAGTCGGAAGGCTGGTGGAAAAGAAAGGCTTTGAATATCTGCTGGCCGCTGCCGCCGAGCTTCTGGAAGGGGGCTTCCGGCTGGAGGTGAGGATCGCCGGGGACGGGCAACTCGCCGACGACCTTCAACGGACCATCGACCACCGCAATCTCCGCGCGTCGGTCCGCCTTCTGGGAGCCCAGACCCAGGATCAGGTCAGATCCCTCCTAAGATCCGCCGACGTGTTTGTCGCACCCTGCGTCATCGGCCAGGACGGGAACGTGGATGGGCTGCCCACCGTCCTCCTTGAGGCGATGGCCATCGGTGTGCCGTGCATCGGCACCGATGTGACGGGAATCCCGGAGGTCATCAGGGACCGCCACACAGGGATCCTGGTTCCCCCAGGCAATGGGCACCGGCTGGCCGAGGCCGTACGCGAGATCTGTGGACCTGAAATTGACCGTTCGGCCCTCACGCGAAACGCACGCAGGCTCATCGAACAGAACTACGATTCGAGGCAGCAGGCAGTCGAGCTTCGTGCGCTGTCAATGGCGCGGAAGCAGGTTGCCTGATGCATGTGGCATACGTTTGCGCTGACGAAGGCGTGCCGGTGTTTGGCACCAAAGGATCGTCTGTCCATGTCCAGGAAATCGTACGCGCCTGGCGCAAGAAGGGGGCGACGGTAACGCTCTACTGCACCCGGCTGGGCACCGATCGTCCAGACGATCTGGCCGATCTCGACGTCGTCGAAGTTGCCGCCGGGTGCGCCGAAGGACCTGCGCGCGAGCTGGCCCTGGAAGACGCGGCATTCGCGCTCGCCGCCAGGATCCTTCACGACGGCTGCGAACTGGTTTACGAACGCTATTCGCTATTCAGCCCGGTGGTGTCTGTCGTGGCCAGCGTCCTCGGCGTCCCGGCCGTACTCGAAGTCAATGCCCCTCTTATTGAAGAACAAGCGCGGTACCGGCAACTCTTTGACGTGGAGCGGGCCGAAAGTGCCCTTGGACGCAACGCCCGGGCGGCGGACGTCGTGGCCTGCGTTTCAGCGCCCGTGGTCCGCTGGGTCCACGGCAGGGTACCTACCGCCAGGACTGTGTTGACTCCGAACGGCGTCAACGTCGAACGAATAGCCGCCCGTACGGGCGGACGTCACCACGACGGCCACCTCACGGTTGCGTTTGTCGGGACTTTGAAACCCTGGCACGGGGTTCCCGAGCTGTTTCAGGCTGTCGCACTGGCCAACATGCGCGAGGCCCGCCGCCCGAGCGGACCGAACCGCTGGGCCGTGAAAGTCATAGGCGATGGTCCAGTCCGGACCACACTTGAAGAGTTGGCAACCTCGCTGGGCTTGGAAGCGGAGTTTACCGGGGCCGTCGCACCCGGATCCGTGCCAGGGCTCCTTCACGAGTGCGATGTGGCCGCAGCTCCCTACCCCGTTGAGGAGCCCGGACGCGACGACTACTTTTCGCCGTTGAAAGTCTATGAATACATGGCTGCCGGAATGCCCATCGTGGCAACCTCGGTGGGACAGATCCCGTCCATTCTTGACCATGGACGCACGGGACTGCTGGTTCCGGCCGGCGATCCCGCAGCATTCGCCGCTGCCCTCGGCGTCCTTGCCGCCGATCCTGGCTTGCGAGATCGCCTGGGAACCCAGGCCCGTGAGCAGGCTGAAATGCGCTTCAGCTGGGACGGCGTGCTCTCGCGCATCACCGCGGCGTTGCCAGCCCCGCGAAAGGTGGCATGATCATGACCACGACACCCAGGCATCGGCGTCCAAGACCTGGAATGCAGCCTGCGCGCCCCCCGCGCAGCGGCAAGGCCGAATCCGGCTTGCGACGGACGTTGCGGTGCGTGCGTCCGCATCTTCACGGCCATCGACTCCTGATGGTCGGAGGGTTCACCGCCTTGGCCGCAGACGTCCTCTTCCGCCTGATAGAACCATGGCCCGTGAAGCTGGTCATCGACGCCGTCTCCCGTTCCCTCGGCGCGACTCTGCGTAGGCCGGGCCCCAGCATGGACGCCAGTCTTGAAACTCTTTTGTTGTGCGGTGGAGCGATCGTGGTCATCGCCATCGTGCGTGCCATCGCCAACTACTGGTCCGCGATATCGTTCGCCCTTGTCGGCTCAAGGATTGCCGCGGATCTTCGAGCCGAGACCTTCCGTCACGTCCAGAGCCTATCCATGCGCCACCATACCCGTGCTTCGACCGGCGACACCGTCCAACGCCTTGTTGGAGATGTCTCGCGTCTTCAGGAAGTCGCCGTCACCGCCGGGTTGCCGCTGCTTGGCAACGTGGCCACGCTCATCTCCATGACGATCATCCTGCTATGGCTCGACCCGCCATTGGCACTCGTCGTCTTTCTAGCGACCGGCGTCTTTGGTCTCCTTTCGCGGAAAAGCTCCGGACCCATCACCGCTGCCGCCGGCAACTCCCGAAAAGGTGAAGGAACCCTGGCCACGACGGCCGCCCAGACGCTCGGCGCGATCCGGGAAGTCCAGGCCTACGGACTTGAGGACACGATCAGCGCGGGCTTCCGGTCCAGCAACCAGGCAACGCTGGGAACGGGGGTTGCCGCCCTCAGGCTCGCCGCCAGTCTTGAGCGTCGGACCGATGTTCTGATCGGCCTGGCAACGGCAGTCGTATTGGCCGGAGGGGGTTGGCGCGCATTGGACCACTCAATAACGCCGGGAGATTTGATCGTCTTCCTCACGTATTTGAAGACAGGAATGAAACCGCTGAAGGACCTGGCCAAGCAGACGGGCAGAATTGCCCGCGCCACTGCCTCCGGCGAGAGGGTCGCGGACCTCCTCGATGCGCAAACCGATCTTCCCGAGGCGCCCAACGCCCGCGCACTGAAGAGCCGGAACCCGGACATCGTCTTCGAAAACGTCTTCGCCGGCCACGGCGAAGGCACGACGGTACTGCACGGGATCAATCTAACGATTCCTTGCGGGGAGCACCTCGCCATCCTCGGACCATCCGGTGCCGGCAAATCCACCCTTGCCAGCCTTGTCCTTCGCATGATCGACCCGAGCACCGGCACGGTCAGGGTGGGAGGCACGGACGTCAAGGATCTCCAGATCGCTTCGGTACGCTCCCACGTGTCTATCCTGCTGCAGGACTCGGTCCTGTTCGGAACCACGGTGCGGGACAACATCCGGTTCGGCCGCCTCGACGCGACCGACGACGAAATCGAACGGGCAGCCGCCCTCGCCCAAGCCGATGGCTTCATCCGCGAGCTCCCCGATGGTTACGACACCATTCTGGGCGATGCTGCGAAGGATCTTTCCGGCGGGCAGCGTCAACGCCTCGCGATTGCCAGGGCCATCCTCAGACAGGCACCCATCGTCATCCTGGATGAGGCCACCGCCGGACTCGACCCCGCCTCCCGCGAATCGATCCTGAATGCCCTTGAAGCCCTCACCCGAGGTAGGACGTCAATCACCATCACCCACGACGCACACTCTGCGCGCAACTGCGACCGGGTTATCTGGCTCGAGGACGGTCGCATCATCGAAGAAGGCCAGCCGGCCGATCTGCTGAAGGACCCGGCGAGCCGATTCGCTACATGGGTTGAGCAGCAACGAGACACGCGACCAGACAGAATGGAGGTGACGGCATGAGCATGACAGCGCTAAATCGGCCAGGCGCCGACCAATCCCTCGCACTGCGTGACAGCGCCCTTCCTTGCTTAGCTGACCTGCTCGACAATCACCGGCTGTCAGAGTTGTTGGGAGAGCCGGTACGGATCACAAGGGTCAGATACAAGCCAGGGACGTCCGTGCTGGCCGCCTTTCGCCATACCCGCAATGGCCACCCGGACTACGGCTGGGCGATGACCCGAACCGCGGCCGGCAATTCCAAACTCCGGCGGCGGGAAATCTATTCCAGCACCCACGGCGGGGATATCCGGCTCCTGCAGCCCGACGGTGGAAAACCGGACGCACTTGTCGCCGTCGGCGGGTTCGAAGACGACTGGGCACTCACCGGAAACCTGCTCTGGCTCCGGGACCACGGCCTGGAACGGCTTGGGGCCCTCCCCCGAACAGGAGACAGGCTGGTGAGCGGTGCGGCAAGCATAGTCCGCTACAAGCCCGAACGGCGCCTGGTCCTCATGGACCACTCCCCCGCTGGCTCCATCGTCATCAAAGCCGCCGCCGAGTCATTCAACAACGCAAGGCAACAGCATTTTTGGCAGTGGCTGCATCGGCACGGGGTGCCTGTCCTTCCGTGGCTCGGAGACGTGGGGTGCGCAGATCACGGCATCAGCGCCAGCCCCTTCTGGGGCGCCGGGGATCTTGGGTCAGTCGACGACGACGACGGGTCCCGCCACGCGGGCGAGGCCCTGGCCAGGCTCCACAACGCCCCGGGATACGCAGGCAGCTACTCCGCCGATCCGCAGCCGAGCCTCCTCGGCCAGCTCATGGCCACCACGTCGATGATCACCACACTCCTGCCAATACTTGAAGAACCCGCCATGAAACTCGCTGCCAGGCTCAGCGGTCAGCTCCGGGCTCAAACAAGCCACCGACACCACACCCTGCTCCACGGCGATTTCTCTCCGGACCAGGTCCTCGTCGCCGATCAGGACGTCCGGATCATCGATTTTGACCGGGCCCACTCCGGCGTGCCGGAAGCGGACATCGGTTCGTTCGCCGCCGTCGAAGAAATCAATGCCCGGACGCCGGGCTCAGAGACGGCGGGCGGTTCAAAAACGGCGCACCTGATCGAAGGCTACCTCGAGGCCGGAGGCAGGTTCTCGCGGGCAAATCTCAATACCTGGGCGGCATTCAGGCTGTTCACCGGCAGCGTCGATCCGTTCCGGGACCGTGCTGCCGACTGGGCCGCTGACGCGGCGTGGCAGATCGACCGGGCACTGGAGTTGACCAGATGAATTGGCAGCCTCCCGTCCCGACGGACGCAGTGGACGATTCCGGGACTCCGTGGCACACCGTGCGGGCCTGGCCGGATAAAGCCCCTGGAGACTATCTCCTTGAAGTCCTGACGCCGGGACGCAAGGGCGTCCGAGCCGCCCACGTGCGGCGCGGCCACTTTGAACTGGTGCCTCGGGACGATCCTGGACTGCCGGCCTTGCTGGTGGAGGCGAGCCGAGGGGAAGTCATCTCCCATCGACCCCACAAGCGCGCGGTCATCCGGGCCAAGGGGCAGTACATCAAGGTGTTCCGGCCCGGGCGGGCCGTCGTGTCGGCCGAACGGTGTGAACAAATGGGTGCCCTTCTGCTCGCTGATAGTTTCATCGCGCCCAGGATCAACCACAGTTCCACGGACGTCATGGTTTTCGGTTCAATCCCCGGACGGACGCTTCGCGAACTTGGCGAGGACCCCAACGTCAACGATGAAACGTTCGCCGCCATATGGGCGCAATGGTCGCGTGCATGGGTCTCGCAAATCGTCGGGCCGCATGGTGGGGCGCGGCATGACCTCATTGCGGCCTTGCCGATCCATCCGCCGGAGAAGGAAGCGTCCAATCTCTGGCTGTGGGTGAATCGCTGGGTACACCACAACGAAAGCTCCCCCGAGTCGTGGCCGGAACGT
This sequence comes from Arthrobacter sp. MMS18-M83, assembly GCF_026683955.1. Lineage (NCBI taxonomy): Bacteria > Bacillati > Actinomycetota > Actinomycetes > Micrococcales > Micrococcaceae > Arthrobacter > Arthrobacter sp. MMS18-M83. The sequence goes on from NZ_CP113343.1 coordinate 4,748,555, forward strand.
GACGTTCTACGCGCCAGGGCGAATCAGGTGACCGAAGACCTCCTGCGGTCAACACCGGATCCGTTGGTCTGGGCACATGGAGACCTTCACGACAAGCAAGTCATCTGGACCGAAGAAGAATCCCCGCTCGGATTGCTGGACTTCGACGCAGCCGCCCAAGCTGAGGCGGCCCGGGATCTGGCCAATATTGACGTCCACTTGAAGCTTCGGCTCCGACTGCACCTGCTGACTCCTGAACGCTACCTGGTAGCCCACACACAGGTACTGGCCGCCTCGAAAGACCTGCACGTGAGTCCGGCCCGATTTCACGCCTATGCGGACGCCACTCGCGTCCGGCTAGCCTGCCTCTACTCCTTCCGCCCGGGGCTTGGATCCGTGGCGTCCGGTCTTCTCGACGAACAGGCAGCCCAAAGGCCATTCTCCGAATTCAACACTCCGGGCAGTTCCGGGGCGGCTCGGGAGATGATCATATGAATTGGCACCCTCCCGTGCCGGCTAAGGTCAGCGATGGCGCAGGCGTCACATGGCATGTCCGCAGGGCATGGCCCGGATCCTTGGCCGGCGAGTTCGTCCTCGAAGTACGGGACCCAGTTGGGCCCGGAGTACGGGCCGCCCACTTCCGGCGGGGGAATTTCGATCCTGTGCCCCGCGATGATCCGCTGATTCCATCCCTCGCGCGGGAAGCCGCGAAGGGCAATGTCATAGTCCACCGTGCCCACAAACGCGCCGTCATCCATGCCGGTGACAAATACGTCAAAGTATTCCGGCCGGGCCGGGCTGTGGATGCCGCGAGCAAGCACCGCATCGCAGCCTCCCTTCTGGACTGCAGTTCGTTCAATACCCCGCGCATCCTCGAGGCCGGGACCGATGTCATGGTCTTCAGCAGCCTTGGCGGACGCTCCTACTACGAACTCGGACAGGATCACGCCACGGTCACCGACGCAGCTTTTGATGCCGCCTGGGCGCAATGGTCACAGGCTTGGGCCACAACTGCAACCATTGCCAAAAGCGCTGGCTTCCGCGACAGCCTCGACAGCCTGCCGGCCCACCCGCCGGAGACAGAGGTGGCCAATCTCCAGCGCTGGATCGATCATTGGCTACGGCACAGCCAGGGGGTTCCGGAAGCGGCCACGGCACGATCTGCTTTGCTTGCGCGCGCGGAGGCGGCCATCTGCGGGCTCAGCGGCTCGCCCGCCGATCCACTCGGATGGGCGCATGGCGACTTGCATGACAAACAGATATTCGGGTCCGACGAGAGCTGCGGGCCGGGGCTCTTGGACTTCGACGAGGACTGCCGTGCTGAGGCCGCCCTGGACCTCGCGAACCTCAACGTCCACGTGGAACTGCGGCTCCGCCAAAAGCTCCTGACAACGCGCCGGTATGTCATCGCCCACCGCCGCATTGTGGCCACCGCAGAAAAACTACACGTCAGCCCGGAACGATTCGCCGCTTACGCTGCGTGCACCAGGCTTCGCCTCGCGTGCCTGTATTCCTTCCGCCCTCCTTGGGGAGCCGAGGCCACGAAATACCTGAGCGAACCGACCACGCCGGAAAGAGCGCTTTAGTACGGGGACGCCTCAGCCAGCTTCACTGCCACCACACCGAATCAGAGGTCAAGCCACAGACACGAAGGAGAGACTTATGGAAACCATCGGCACCCAACCGAAGGCTGGCGTTCTCGTGCCGCCGACGCGGGCCTCGAACCTTACCGTGTCCGTCATAGGCACCGGCTATCTGGGTGCAACCCATGCAGTCTGCATGGCCATCTTGGGCCATGACGTCATCGGAATAGACGTGGACGAGAGCAAGATCGACGCCCTCTCGCGAGGGCAGCTCCCGTTCTTCGAACCCGGGCTGCGCGACCTCCTCTGCCAGGCCCTGGCAACCGGACGGCTGAAGTTCACCACCGATTTCTCTGCCGCGGGGCCAGCGGACCTTCATTTCATCTGTGTCGGCACGCCACAGGCGCCCGACTCAGACGCCGCTGATCTGCACTTCGTGCATGCCGCTGTTCGCCGGCTTACCCAACATCTGGGCCGCAGGTGCCTGATCGTCGGGAAGTCCACGGTGCCCATCGGGACGGCGGCACGGCTGGCGTCCTTGGTACGTTCGTTGTCGCCCGGAGGCAACGCAGTGGAACTTGCTTGGAACCCGGAATTCCTCCGGGAGGGGCACGCCGTCGAAGACACGCTCAGACCCAACCGCCTTGTCTTCGGAACTGCCAGTGAGTGGGCCCTCGCGCAGCTGTCCAATTGCTACCTTCCCCTGATTGAAACCGGCACTCCCGTGGTTGCCACCGACCTGGCAACCGCCGAACTCGTCAAAGCCGCAGCGAACTCGTTCCTCGCCACAAAAATCTCCTACATCAACGCAATGGCGGAAATCTGCGAGGCCACCGGCGCCGACGTCAATCACCTGGCGGAAGCGCTCGCCTACGACACCCGGATCGGCGGGCAGTTCCTGAAGCCCGGATTGGGTTTCGGCGGAGGGTGCCTGCCCAAGGACATCAGAGCGTTCGCCTACCGGGCGCGTGAATTGGGCGTCGGACAGGCCGTGAGCTTCTTGAACGAAGTCGACCACATCAATCGACGCCGCAGGCAGCGGACCGTCGACCTCATATCCGATCTCGCCTACGGAAACCTCGACGACGTCAAAGTCACCGTGCTCGGCGCGGCGTTCAAACCGGACTCCGACGACATCCGGGACGCCCCTGCCCTGGACGTCGCACGGATGCTCTACGCAGCCGGCGCCCAGGTCACTGTCTTCGACCCCCAGGCAATGGACAACGCCCGGAGGAAGTACCCCGAACTAAGCTACGCAGCCAGCCTCGAAGAAGCGGTGACCGGCGCGGAGGTCGTGGCGCTCCTCACCGAATGGGCGATCTTCCGGGAAGCCGACCCCGTCAGGCTCGGCCAACTCGTCGCTCGGCGAAATATCGTCGATGGAAGGCACGTCCTTGACCCAAGCGCCTACCGGGCGGCAGGCTGGGACTACCGTGCGCTGGGCGTGCCTTCTCCCTTGAACTCCCTTACCCTCCTGCCGGCCACAATTCCCGGCCTCGTTCATGACACCGCATCAGTTCAATAGATCGTCCATGACAGGTGCGCCCTTGTCGTTGTTGGTCAACGGCGCGAGTCCCCAGGAAGCTTCGATCGTGTGCAAGAGGGAGTAGTGGCCATACGGGGCCCCCGACTGGTAGCCCTTCTTTGCGGCCGGTCCGGCGAAAATCGCCCCTACTGCATTGCTTTCGTCGCTGCCTTCATCCCACGTGATCACCAGGAGGGACTTCTGCGTCACGAACGCGGGTGAAGCAAGGATCAGGGGAACCTGCTGTGCAAGCCAAGCATCGCCGGTCTCCACCGGGCAGTCGTGCATGTCATTGCATAGGTTCGGACTGATGAACACATAGTTCGGAAGGGTGGAAGCGGAGGCCAGATCCGCGGTGAACCGCGTGAACGGGACCACGTGCGCCGCGCAATTGTTCCTGTCGCCGGTGACGCCCGGGTAGTACATGAAAGGATTGTGCCGCACTGCGTATTTGCCCGAGTTACTGGCCGCACAAGGGGCCGGCATGCCCTCGGCGTACATTTTCCAGCTCCGGCCCGATTGCTCAATCCGGTCAGCGATGCTCGGGACGGCCGCCGTGCAGTTACCACCCGGACTGCAGTCGTCCGCTATCCCGGCGGTGGTGCCGCTCGTGAGGGCAAGGTAATTGGGCAGGCTCGGATGGGCGAGGGCCTGATAGTTGTTGGCCAGGGCCGATTCGGCGGCAAGCTTGTTGATGTAGGGAGCGGCAGCCTTGCCGAGGATGTCCGAGGCGGGTTTGTTCTCCTCAACAATTATGACAACGTGATCGAAACCGCCTGCGCCGGCAGCGACGGTGCCGTTCGATTGCGAGGTAGCTGGCGCTGACGGCGAGACTGATCGACTGACGTCGGGGACTGTCGGCGAGACTGATCGACCGACGTCGGGAACTGACGGCGAGGCTGAGTCCGAACCCGAGGGGCCGGCTGAGGGACCTTGGGGCTGGCATCCGGTCGTCAGCACCAGCGTGAGAAGACCAACGACCGCAAGATGGTGCCTGCTCTTGGCTCGCATCCCCTGATGATATGCGCGGTGTGCGAATCCGGCTATACCCGAGATACCCGTTAGATCGATGACGGCTAGGCGGCCTGACCCGAATCCTTCCAAGTGGTTACCCGATTGGAGGGGACCGGAGCGGCCCTCAAACGAGTGGCTGGCACTCAAGCTAGAAGAGGTTCAGCGGCCGTATTCTCACAGAATGGGGGCCGTTGAGGTCGGCAAAGCATCGAAGGGATGCGTCTGGGAATGACTTGGCTGAAGTCGAGTTTCGCCACCGTCAACGCGAGGGCCTCGCCAATGCGGCGCATGATAAAAGGAGCATCATGATGGCGATCTTTGCACGCACGCGGTTGAGAGTGGCTGGGATCTGCGCCGCGTCGGCCCTGGCCCTCAGCGCTTGCGGCAGTACTGGACCCGCGACGAGCACAGCGCCCGCAAGCCGTGCACCCACGGCGATCACCGTCGCGAAAGATGTTGCCCTGACTGGCAGCCCGACATTTGACAAGATCAGATCCTCCGGAAAAGTCCGAATCGGCGTCAAGCAGGATCAGCCGGGCCTGGGCTTCAAAGACGCAACGACCGCTGAATACAGTGGTTTCGACATTCAGATCGCCACGTGGATCGCAGCATCGCTGGGTTACGACAAGGACAAGATCGAGTTCACGCCGATTCTCTCGGGTACGCGTGAATCCGCTATCACCACCGGAGCCATTGACTACTATGTGGGTAGTTACCCGATCACAGACCACCGCAAGAAAACGATCGACTTCGCCGGCCCCTACCTGGTCACGGGCCAGGGCCTGATGGTGAGGAAAGACAACGCATCCATAGGCAGCGAAAAGGACCTTGCGGGAAAGAACGTTTGCTCCGCCACCGGGGTGGACTCGATAAAGTACATCCAGGCCAACTTCCCAGCCGCCCAAACAACTGAGCTTGACACCTACGCCAAATGCGTCGAGTCGCTCAAGGCCGGGCAGGTGGACGCAGTTACTACCGATCAAGCAGTCCTGATGGGCTACACCGCCCAGGACCCGGACCATCTGAAGGTGGTCGGTCAGCCGTTCACTACCGAAAAGTACGGCGTGGGCATTCCGAAGGGCGACAAGGCCCTGCGGACATTCATCGGAAATATGCTTACTGATGGTGGCGCCATCTGGAAGAAGATCTACAACGACACGCTCGGTAAGTCGGGGACAACAAGTGAGCAGCCCAAAGTCGACCAGTACTGAGGATCCGGAGCGCGGTGGATCTCCTTGGCCCGGCAACACAAAACCCCGGCTGGAATCCCAGCCGGGGTTTTGGCGATTACTACTGCCCCTGCCTAGGCGAGCAGGGAAGGCTTGAGCTTCTGCAGACGTCCGAGGAGACCGTTGATGAACGCAGGCGATTCATCGGTGGACATGACCTTGGCCAGCGCCACTGCCTCGCTGACCGCCACGCCGTCCGGCACGTCGTCGTTGTAGAGGAGTTCCCAGGCGCCGATACGCAGAATGATACGGTCAACCGCCGGCATGCGCTCAAGGGTCCAGCCCTGGGCGTAGGTCTGAAGGAATTCGTCGATGGTCGGCTGCATGGCAACCACGCCCTCCACGATGTCGGTCGTGTACGGGTTGACTACGAGGTCGGTCATTTCCCGGCGGGCCTTCAAGACCTCGAATGCGGAGGCGGAACGCTGCTCCGCCTCGAACAGTACTTCGAGGGCCCTGTTACGGGCCTTACCACGGGCACTCACTAGTCGCTGACCCGGCCCAGGTAGCTGCCGTCGCGGGTGTCGACCTTGACCTTGGTGTTGTTCTCAACGAAGAGGGGCACCTGGATCTCATAGCCGGTTTCAAGGGTGGCTGGCTTGGTTCCAGCGGAGGAGCGGTCGCCCTGGAGGCCCGGCTCGGTGTAGGTGATTTCGAGGACTACGCTCGGGGGAAGCTCGATGTAGAGCGGGGTGCCCTCGTGGATGGCGATGTTGACCATCTGGTTTTCCAGCATGAAGTTGGTGGCGTCGCCTACCGTGGCACCGGAAACCGTGATCTGGTCGAAGTCCTGGGTGTCCATGAACACGAAGTCCGCGCCGTCCTGGTACAGGTACTGGTAGTCGCGGCGGTCAACGGTGGCGGTTTCGATCTTGAGGCCGGCGTTGAAGGTCTTGTCCACCACCTTGCCAGACATGACGTTGCGCATCTTGGTGCGCACGAACGCGCCGCCCTTGCCCGGCTTGACGTGCTGGAACTCAATGATGTTCCAGAGCTGTCCCTCGAGCTTCAGCACGGTACCGTTCTTGATGTCATTTGTGGTTGCCACTAGTATCCTCTGGTTTCTCTCACTGGTTCTAGCTACGCCTTCTGGCTTCCAGCCGACTATGCCAAGCAGGCATGCCTTGACGGCCGCCAGCGCGTATTTATCAAAAATCCAAAGACCATTCTACCGGCAAATTGCGCCGCGCCCGCCGCGCCCGCTGTTCAACAGGCGAACGGGCCCTGGAGGTCCCCCCGTTCAGGAGGCAAGCTCGAGGACGTTACGGGCACGTTGCAACGCGACAGCGGAGGAGTAAATCAGGGAAGCATCGGCTGCCAGGGCAACCCGCAGGTCCAGGGCCTTGGTGAACGATTCCGCTGCGGCAACGGGATTTCCGGCCACAAAATGGGCGCGCCCCAAATATTGGTGGACGATCGGTTCCTTGGTTGTTCCCTGGACTTCTCCGAGCAATTGGCGGAAGAGCTCCACGGCGCGGTCGAAGCGGTTGGTGGCACGGTGCAGTTCAGCCTCGAAGATCCTGAGTTTGAAGGACTCGGGATCCTTGTAGCGGGCCTCGGCCAGCAGCTCGGCTGCTTCGCCGGGGTGGCCTTCGAGCATGAGCGCCATGATGCGGTCGGCGGGATCGGTGGACTCAGCCAACGCAGACTGCATGGCTTCCTCGTTGACAATATGCGGCAGGAGCGTGTCCGGGTTGGTGCGCACCCCAGGGAATCCGCCGGTGGGCCAATCACTGACGCTGCTGAAAGTTTCAGTCGTCATGATGCAATCTCCTGGTAGGCGGCGAAAAGCAGCGAGGTGTCGGG